>JAZODN010000025.1:0-53003 GCA_045597045.1 Acutalibacteraceae bacterium | reverse complement strand
TGGACCACAACATCTTTCACAAACATGAAAAAAGTCTCCTCTCTATTTAAGGCGGATATTCCGCCCCAAAGCAAAGTTGCAATGTGTTCTATGTTCTTGGTATATTATATCACAAATACGCACTTCGTCAATCTTGTTTGTGGATTTTCGGCACAAAAAACTTGATTTTTGGTTTTTTGCCCTATTTCCACCAAAAATATCTGCGCCGATTTGTGAAAACTCACATAACAAAACATGTCATTTTATTTTGTTTTCGGTTGTTTCCTGTTGCCACTGCGCAATCATTGCCTGTTCTTTCTCGCTCAGTTCAGCACACTCCAGCATATCGGGGCGATGAAGAAACGTGCGGCGTATTGCTTGTTCGCGCCGCCATTTACGGATGTTTTCGTGATGGCCGCTAAGCAGAATTTCCGGAACCGCACGTCCTTCCCATTCGGCAGGGCGTGTATATTGCGGATATTCAAGCAGACCGGCATAGTGACTTTCATCGGTGAAGCATTCTTCATCCGACAGCACACCCGGCGTCAGGCGTGCCACGCAATCAGCCAACACCAAAGCCGGCAGTTCACCGCCCGTCAACACATAATCACCAATAGAGATCTGCTCGTCCACAAGCGCATCCAGCACACGCTCGTCCACTCCTTCGTAGTGTCCGCAGAGAATGCACAAATTGGGAAGCTGTGCCAGTTCTTTGGCGCGTTGTTGAGTCAGCACCGCGCCTTGCGGAGACATATATACGAGGTGCGGCCGTGTGCCCGTTTGCTCACACACCGCGCGAAAGCAATCCGCAATCGGTTGCGGAAACAGCACCATGCCCATGCCGCCGCCGTAAGGATAATCATCCACCTGCTTTTGCTTATTCAACGTGTAATCACGAATCTGGTGACAATGCACTTCCAGCGCACCTTTAGCACGGGCGCGACCGATGATGCTTTCACTCATCACCGCTTCACACATATCGGGAAAGAGCGTTAAAAAATCGATTCTCATAAATCAAACAAGCCCTCCAAAGGACAGATCTTCACCGTGCCGCCATCCACGTCGACCGACGTAACCACCGACGGAATCACCGGAATCAACACTTCGCGGCCTTGATACGCCATGTGATAAACGTCGTTGGCACCGGTGTGACTCACATCGGTGATCAACCCGTATTCCTCCGCCGTATCGGCATCCACCACACGCAGACCGATCAGATCGCAAATGAAATACTGACCCGGCGCCAGTTTGACATCTCGGCGATCTAAATACAAAATGCATCCGCGACGTGCCGCTGCATCCTGCACCGTATCAATGCCCTCCGCTTTCACCAGCGCCAACGTTTTGTGTGGCCGCGATTTTACACGAACCGGCTGCGTGCCTTCGGCATCCCAATACAGCATGCGAAGCTTCGAAAACATTTCGGGGGTATCACACCACGGCTGCACGCGCATTTCGCCACGTACCCCATGGGTGCTCACGACCTCGCCCGCTTCCAAATACCGCTTTTTCACTTCGATACTGGCTCCCTTCTGTGAAACTGTGAAAAAAGCGGGCATTTTGCCCGCTTTTTTTCGTTAGTCGATTTCAACCGAAACCTTGACATCCTGACGGGTAGCGGCCGCACGCATAACGGTGCGCATCGCCTTGGCGATACGACCTTGCTTGCCAATCACACGACCCATGTCATTTTCTGCAACGTGCAGGTGAAGAACGATGGTGCCATCCTCCTGAGGCGCTTCCTGCTCCACCGTCACAGCGTTCGGATCTTCCACCAAACCTTTGGCGATCGTCAACAACAAGTCTTTCATAACTGAGACCGTCCTTTTCGATGATTCGGGATTCAGATGCCGGCCTGCTTCAGCAGCTCGCGAACCGTGTCGGTCGGCTGAGCGCCGTTGGCGATCCACTTCTGGGCCTTTTCAGCATCCACTTTGATAACCTTCGGCTCTTCCATCGGGTTGTAATAGCCGATCTCTTCGATGAAACGGCCATCACGGGGATAACGGGAATCCGCCACCACAATGCGATAGAACGGAGCTTTCTTTGCGCCCATGCGGCGCAGTCTGATTTTCACTGCCATAATAAGGGTACCTCCAAAAAAATTAAATAAAATTGTTTATTCCCATCCGCTGTGCGGAAATGAATACGGTTACATCATCGGGAAATTCGGCATACCGCGCATGCCGCGCTTGCCCTTCCCCATTTTTTTCATTTGCTTCATCATTTGCCGCATTTGGTCATACTGCTTAATGAGGCGGTTGACATCTTCCACCTTCATGCCGCAGCCTGCAGCAATGCGCCGCCGACGCGATGCATTCAAAATTTCGGGTTTTGTGCGTTCGGCCGGTGTCATCGAGAGAATGATCGCTTCCACGCGATCAAACTGACGTTCGTCAATCTCCACGTCGCGCAGTTGTTTGCCGGCACCCGGAATCATACCGAGCAAGCCTTTGATATCTCCCATTTTCTTGATCTGACGGAACTGGTCGAGCATATCGTTCAAATCAAAGCGGTCCTGCTCAAGCTTACGCGCCAGTTCCTCCGCTTGCTTTTCATCGATCTGCTGTTCCGCTTTTTCAATCAGCGAGAGCACATCGCCCATGCCCAAGATACGCGAAGCCATCCGTTCGGGATGAAACACTTCCAAGTCGTCCAACTTTTCACCGATACCGGCGTATTTGACCGGCTGCCCTGTCACGGCACGCACCGAAAGGGCTGCACCACCACGGGTATCGCCATCCAACTTGGTGAGAATCACGCCGGTGATGCCGAGCGCTTCATTGAACGCCGCGGCAGCATTTACCGCATCCTGACCGGTCATGGCGTCCACCACAAGCAGAATTTCCTGGGGTGTGAGAGACGCCTTGATATCCTTCAACTCGTCCATCAGCTGCTCGTCAATATGCAAGCGGCCAGCCGTATCTAACAGCACGTAGTCATTGCCGTGATCTTTCGCGTGAGCCACTGCTTTTTGCGCGATCTTCACGGGGTTTTCGGTACCCATCGTGAACACGGGAACACCGGCTTTTTCGCCCACCACCTGCAATTGTTGAATAGCCGCCGGACGGTAAACGTCACACGCTACAAGCAACGGGCGGTGACCGCGCCCCTTGAGCATTTTGGCCAGTTTGGCCGAATGGGTGGTCTTACCGGCACCCTGCAAACCGCACATCATCACCACGCACGGTGGACGGCTACCCGGCGATGCGAGATACGCCGCATCGCCGCCCATCAGGGCAGTAAGCTCTTCATTCACAATTTTGATAACCATCTGTGCCGGCGTCAAGCTTTCCATCACCTGGGCACCGATCGCACGCTCGGCCACCTTGGCAGTGAAGTCCTTCGCCACTTTATAGTTGACGTCGGCCTCCAACAAAGCAAGGCGCACCTCGCGCATGGCTTCTTTTACATCAGCCTCACTCAGTTTTCCCTTTGAACGCAGCCGCTTAAAAGCAGCAGACAGTTTATCGGACAATCCTTCAAAAGCCACCGAACTGTCCTCCTTATTTCGTCAACTGCTGTGCCAATTCGCGGATGCGACGCGCACGTTCGTTGATCTCCCGTGAGTAGCCGAACCGCTCATTGATCGCAAAAATGTCGTCGGCAGCTTCTTGAATCGCTGCGACACCTTCCTGCATTTCGCGGAACCGCTTAGCCAAACCAAGACGCTCCTCCATTTCCAGCAATTGCGTTTCCGCACGCTTAATGGAATCACGCACACCCTGACGGGTGATGCCTTCATTTTCGGCGATCTCCGACAGCGACAGATCGTCTTCGTAATACAATTCGATAACATCTCGCTGCTTTTCCGTTAACATCTCACCATAGAAATCAAACAGCAAGGCGATCTCCATATTCTTGGCCATCGACGGTCCCCTCCTTCTCATAAAATGAAATGAGTTGTAAAGCAGAAAAACTTTACAACTCATTATACACGAAATCGCACTTTTTGTCAAGAGGATTTTGACAAAAAGTTGTAATTGTTTTCACCTTTACATTGAATGTTACGGCTCGCGCGTTGTCAGATACGTCACCGCACGTTCGATAGAATCTTTGGCATTGCCCCAATCTGCTTCTTCTCCGTTGTTGCGGTAGTCAAACATTTGGGTGAAATGGTGCACATCCTCGCGCAATGCGGACAGGTATTTGCGCGACAATCCGGATGCGGCTTTTAGAAACTCCTGTTGCCAACGCTTATCCATGGCACCGGCCGGCACCGCCAAGCGCGAAAAGTGCGGTAAACACAAGAACTCCTGTTCGGCAAACAGAGTGCGGAAATCACGTTCACGCTCATACAAGCGGCAGACGGTAGCAAGCATGCGTTCCATCGCCCAATCCACCTGGCTGCAAACGAAGCAGCTCTCCGCTGCCTTTTCAGCCGCACGCACCTGTTTCGCGGTGCGTTTGCCGACCAACGGCAGACCGGCAAACACCTTCTTTTCGGTCTCTGCCAAGTGGCTTTCCAACATCAGCGCCACACCCAAACGGTTTCGGCGTTTGAGCATTTGACGGTAGTGAGTGATGCAAAACCCCTGCTTATTGGTATCCTCACGCACATCCGGCTCCATCATGGCAGCACCCGTGATGTATTCCACCACGCGTTCCTCCAAGCGATCGCGCATACGGCAGATGGGACAACCGTCACGTGGCTCAAACACCTCGCTTACGGGAATACTGGTAATATCGTCACGCATCACATCCACTCCTCTCGCAGAACATTTTAGCACATCCGCAGCAAAATGTAAACCGCTTTTTCGCACATAGGAAAATGTGGGGTTGCAAACGCAACCCCACATGAGACGACACACGATTACAGCGGCAATTTAAACACGACGCACGAAACATCCTTATCAAATGACTCTTTGAGTATAACCTCACCATCGGCTTTCAAGGTAAACGGACTCATTTCATCATTGGTAAAAAGCGCCATTCTGTCACTTTCTGCTACCCCCAAATACATAGGTGTTCCTGCATAGCCGCTTAACTTATCCGTTTCAATCAGAATGTAAAGCACGTTACCGATCACCCCTTTGCTGGCACGACTCTCCAACGCAAACAGATTCACTTCGCTCGGTGTCTTTCCGTGAACATACGGCGAAGCGGTGAAACGGCAGATTGGGTCATCCTCCCACGCATCTCCCGGAGTGATCGCTCTGCCGTCGGTATACCGAACGGAAAGAACGATATAACTCGATTTCTCATTTTCCACATACTCTCCTACATCGGCGCCGCAAACGATACCGTTCAGTGCAACGGTATACTCATCCACAACGATCTCCTCGTTGATGATCACGGCATCTTCATTTTCAAAAGCCGCCGCCAGTTCGGTATTGCCAAAATATTCGGCAACCTCCGACGGTGCAAGCAGATGAACGGCCGCAAACACTGCGGTAGTCAACGTCACCAACAACAGACCGGTTACCAATGCGATCCGTCCGTACGTCCATAAAGAACTTTGCATTTTTGGAGGCGGCAACGTATCCGTGTATGCATGAAGCACACGAATCGTCTTTTGAGAAAAACCCGGGTCAAAGGGTAGTTCTGTCATGATTCTTTTGTAGTTGTTCATATACAATCTCCTTCCAACTGTTTCTTCAGTTTCTGGCGTCCGCGTGCGAGGTAGGTAGCTACCGTTCCAATGGGCCTTCGAATGATTTCGGCAATCTCACGAACGGTATACCCTTCGTAATAATGCAAATGTATGACCGTGCGATACTTTTCCGGCAGTGCCATCACTTCCGTTAAAAGCTCCTTATCCGCACCCCCATCCACTACCGTTAACGCCTCTTCAATGGGAACATTCTTTCGGTCGGCACGTCGCAAACGATCTTTACATATATTGACCGTCACGCGGATTAACCACGCTTTTTCGTGTTCGCGGTTGCGAAATCGCGGTGCTTGCATCAACAGTTTAACAAACACCTCTTGCGTAACATCTTGTGCATCCGCAACCGTATGCAGATAAGTAAACGCCAATTTCTGCAGAGTGTCCGTATATGTGTTAACGACTCTTTCAATGTAATTTTCCGTATCGATACGATGCATTGCGTATTCCTCCTTTCACCTACAACACGATTCACACACGATGTTTTATTCACAAGTGGCGTTTAATTTTCAAAAAAATCCACGGCAAGCTGCAAAGCAAGCCGTGGATCATGCTATTCTTTGTTATATCTTCGTGTGGGATAGCCTCCCACCTCCATGCGCACCCGAAATAAACTTCCTGCCAACGGCTGTTCGGCCGAATCCTGCCCTTGCGCTGCCGTAGTGATTACGAGATCACGCAGATCCTCACCGGCAAACGTGCAGGAAGTCACCTGTTTCACCGGCAGGTCAATACGGTCTACAATACGACGTGCAACAGGATCAATACACACAACACCCCAGCCGCCCCACAAAGCCAACCATACGTTACCGGCGCGATCCACGGTCATACCGTCGGGCAGGCCGTCCTCGCGCGGGATGTCCAACACGGTAGAACGACCGTGCAAGGCGCCTTCCTTTACACCAAAGCGTTCCATCTTGTGTTCCATAGAATCGCAGTAATACATTACACGGCCGTCGGCTGTCCAATCCAATCCGTTGGAGCAGGTGCACCCATCAAACAACGGTCGGAGCACGCCGTTCGCCAGGCGGTAAAAGGCACCTTCTCCGGCACCGCCGGCCGTTCCTGCATAAAACGCACCGTCGGGCCCGACTTTTCCGTCGTTAAAGCGTGCGCCGCACAGTGTGCAAGGGTCGTGTGCCAAACGCACGCCCCCTTCGTCCCCACACCGATATACACCGTCTTCGGCAGCGAGCAGCAGTTCGCCGTTTTCACACAGCGCAAGACATCCAAGCATCTTAAAGTGGGTGTGCTTTTCAACCTGCCCACTTGTGTAATCCAGCACATAATAGGCCCCATCGGGGATATCCACGAAGTACAACCGCCCCGTCCGTTCATCCCACGTCGGGCTCTCTCCTACCGCCAACCGACAAGCGTGCAGCAGTTCTACCTTTTCGTACATCGCATTATTCCGCCGTCAGGTCCACAATGGCGTTGCCGCCCGTGACCTGCGGAAGTTTACCGTCCCACTTTTGAATCTTGTTATATTCAATAAGATCGGGAGTCAGGGATTCGCTCAGCACCTTGTTGGCGGTTGCCTCGGCCTCAGCCTTGATCCGTATCGCTTCCGCCTCTGCTTCCGCGTTGGTAATGGCGGTCTGCTTTTCGGTCTCGGCCTTCAGCAGTTGCTGCTGTGCCACCTGTTTTTCTTCGATCGCCGTAATATATGCCTCCGAGAAATCAAAGTTAATGATGTTCACGTCGGTAACATACAAGCCGATCTCGTTGAGTTTTTCGTTCAGCGCCGAAACAAGCCCTTCGGAAATGAGCGAACGGTTGGTCACGCTCTCCTCTGCCGTGTACTTCGCCGTGATCGCTTTGAGCACTTCGTTCACCGCCGGGGTGACCAGCACGGTTTCGTAATCCTTACCGATGTTTTTATAGATGCTGTAGGACTTCGCAGTGTCTACACGGTAGTTGATCGCAAGCGTAGTTTCCACCGTCTGCAAGTCTTTGGAAAACGCTTCGGTATCCACTTCCAGTTTCGAAATACGGTTGTCGATCATCACCACCGTTTGCACAAACGGAATTTTGAAATGCAACCCCTCTTGCAACACGTTGTGGTTCACCTTACCGAGTGTTACCACAACACCCGTATGACCCGGATTCACAACAGTAACGCAGTTGGCCGCAACCGCGATCAACAGTACGATCACCACAATGGCAGCGATCCATTTTCCACCGATTTTAAAACCTTTCATGCTTCTCGTTCCTTCCCTCGTTTAAAGATTTGTTTTTCTTCGTTGACGGTAGGCCACCGTCAACGCCACACAGCGTTTAGCAATATGAAAAAAAGCGACCGCACCGCCAAACAACCACAGCCACAACCACAATGAAAGCGGCAAGGTCACGGTATTCATAAACCGTGCCGACACCTCCGATACGGTGATAAACACAAACAGAAATACCGCCGCAAACAGCGTCCACACAAGCGAACGGGAATGATAGGTCAAACGCTTGAAGACGCACATACCTAAGGCTACGGGAATCACTGCCGCCAGATATTTGCAAAGGAACGGCAGCGGAACATAGTATATCCCCTCCGCAAAGTGGCCACTCATCCACGGGAACAACCATTCCAGCAGCATCATCACAGGTAAAATACACCCGACCCACGCAGCGATCCACCGCAAAGCAGTCAACACGCGTTCAAGCCACGTTTCCCGTGGGCAATTCGCAACCAGTTCATGACAAAACGCCGCTTCGTCCATGCCCACCGCTTCGGAAAACGGCTGACCGCGTTGCTGACATTCCACCGCCATGCCTGCAAGATCGGTGAGCAGTTCTTCCTGCGCCACCTCATTGAGAGAATAGGAATCCAGAAATCGCCGCATACGTCGCAGCGCACGGCGGTTCTCCACCGACAGTTGTGCGTGCACGGCGCGCTGTTCGTTTTGCTTCATTCCGACGCCTCCTCTCGCATGTGCATAACGTTCCCGACCGCAAAGGTCAGTTGACTCCAGCACTCCTCAAAAGCCGCAAAATATTGCTCTCCCGAGGGGGTGATGGTATAATATTTGCGGCGAGGACCAAGCGGTGACGGACGCAGTTCCGCCCGAATGCTGCCCTGCTTTTCCAACCGCAGCAACAGCGGATAGATGGTACCCTCCGAAATATCGGAAAATCCGCTTTCACGCAGCAGCATCAGTATTTCGTAACCGTAGGTTTCGCGGATGCGAATGATCTTTAAAATACACCCTTCCAACGTGCCGCGCATCATTTGTGATTTGTCGTATAGCATCCTGCTGCACCTTTCTTCTGTTATAACGCATTCAGTGTACCTTTTTTCGCAAATTTTGTCAATCTTTTTAAAGATTTCTGCCGATAACGATTGCCAAACCGAAAAAACGGTAGTATAATTGAGATACTTGTGAATATACTGTGAGGTTTTGAAGTATGGCTAAAACAAAAACGTTTCGGCACGCACGCCATAAACGCGTGTTGCGCCGTTTGCTTCCCGTATTTTTGATTGCGGTGCTGTTGTTGGCACTGCTCTTGGCCGTTTTCATCCATTGGGGCAGCCGCGGCAGCACGGCCGACACGCCGCCGAAAAAGGAGAACAGCACGACCCTCCCCACCACCACGACCACCACCCTGCCCACGATGGCAGACACCACCGTCACCCAGTTGACCGATACGCTGAGCGCCAAAAACGCGCTGCTGTTTGACGTCACCAACGAACGGGTGCTGTTTGAACACAATGCAGACGTGGTGTGTCCCCCTGCCAGCCTGACTAAGATCATGACGGCAGCGGTGGCGGCCAAATACGCAACCGAAGAAAACTTTGTGATCGGTCGCGAGGTGTATTTGACCGATCCGCAGGCCAGCAGTGCGTATTTAAAACTCGGCATGGAACTCACGCTGCCGCAAATGCTGCAGGCGCTGCTGCTGCCCTCCGGCGGCGATGCGGCGTATGCTTTGGCCGTGCACACCGCCCGTCGCCTTTACCCCGATGAGGAACTGAGCAACTTTGATGCCGCCACCCGTTTTTGCGATTTGATGAACAAAGAATTGCAGGAGATCGGCGCTGCCGATACCCACTTTGTGAATCCGGACGGCATATATCACACCTTCCACGTAACCACCGCAAACGATATGCTGAAGATTTTGCGGTTTGCCTGGCAGTTCGACGCCGTGCGTGACGCGCTGTGCTCACCGCGCGTCTCCTTCACCGCTGTAAGCGGCGAGGAACTCAGCTACACCAACACCAACCGCCTGCTCAACACCTATTTCCCTGCCACCTACTACATCCATGCAATAGGCGGTAAAACGGGTTTCACCGACGAAGCCGGTTATTGCCTGGCTTCTGTGGCAGAAAAGAACGGCGTACAGTTGATCGCAGTGGTGCTCGGCTGTGCCGATGAAAACCTGCGTTTCACGGAATCCACGCTGCTGTATGAAGCCGGCTTTGCACTAACACACTAAAAAAGCAAAAAAACGCATGCAACGCGATGCGTTTTTTGCTTTTATGCGGCTATACTACATTCTGAGATGTTTTCATAAGGTGGATGGCAACTATGAAAAAGACCTTTACACGCGGCGCCGGTGTGCTGATGCCCATCAGTGCTCTCCCCTCGCCGCACGGCATCGGCACGCTGGGTGATGCGGCGTTTGCTTTTGCGGATTTTTTGGCCGCTGCCGGCCAGCGTTATTGGCAGGTGCTGCCCGTGGGGCCGACCGGTTACGGCGACAGTCCTTATCAATCCTTCTCTGCCTTTGCAGGCAACCCTTACTTTATTGATTTGGATCGTTTGGTCGAAGCAGGACTGCTGACAGAAGAAGAAGCCTCCTCGGCACGTGAAGAGGTGGGTGAAATCCATTACGAACAGCTGTTTCACACGCGGTTCGATCTTTTGCGCACGGCACACAGCCGTTTCGCCCCCGATGAGGCGTATCATCTCTTTTGCCGTGAAGAAGCCCATTGGCTGACAGACTACGCGTTATACACCGCACTGAAAGCGCATTTTGGTCACCGGGATTGGAGTGAATGGGAAGAGGATATCCGTTTGCGTGAAGAGGGCGCACTCCACCGCTACACGGCACTGTTGGCAAACGATATTTCGTTCGTTTGTTTTTGTCAATATCTTTTTCGCTGTCAATGGATCGCGTTGAAAAATTACGCCAACCAACGCGGCATATTACTGATCGGCGACATTCCGCTGTACGTCGCCGCAGACAGCGCCGACGTGTGGGCAAACCGCGCACTGTTTCAACTGGACACACACGGCTTTCCCACCGCGGTGGCCGGTGTACCGCCCGATATGTTTTCCGCTACCGGGCAACGCTGGGGCAACCCTCTTTACGATTGGGATCGCATGGCAGAAGACGGCTTTCGGTGGTGGCGCGCACGCGTGGATGCCTGCCGCACCCTGTTTGACGCCCTGCGTATTGATCATTTCATCGGCATGGCGCGTTACTATGCGATTCCGGCCGATTGTGAAACGGCGGTGGACGGCGAATGGCGGCAAGGTCCCGGCCGTTTGCTGACCGATGCTATCGACAACGCCGCCGGTGATATGCGCATTTTGGCCGAAGATCTCGGCGTGCTTCACCCGAAGGTGCGCACGTTGCTGCGTCAAACGGGATATCCCGGCATGAGCGTGCTGTTGTTTGGGTTCGACGGCAATCCGCAAAATCCGCACTTGCCGCACAACTTCCCCAAAAACCGCGCGGTTTACGGCGGCACCCACGACAACGATACCATCGTGGGCTATTGCGCACGTGCCAAACGCCGCGAAATTTCGTATATGATGCGGTATTTAGGTGTCAAGCGGCGCACCGCTATTCCCGTTGGCATGTTACGCGCCGCGTACCAAAGCGTGGCGGATCTGGCCATTTTTCAAATGCAGGACTTGTTGGCACTGGACAACCGCGCCCGTATGAACACGCCGTCTACCGTGGGCGAGAATTGGAAATGGCGCATGGCACCCGACGCCCTCACCGACGCCCTGGCCGCCCATCTGAAAGAATTCGTCACGCTGTATAACCGATAAAAGGAGCAACTGTATGAGTTTGGAAAAAGACATTCGTACCCTTTTGCGTATCGACGCGCAAAAACGCGTGGATAACGCCTCCCCCACCGAACTGTATCACGCGGTTTCCAAAGCTGCGCTGGCGGCGGTGGACGATCGCTGGGCACACCCCAAGAAAGGCCGCCGCGCTGCGTATCTTTCGGCAGAATTTTTGATCGGCCGCATGATCTTTCAAAATCTCTATAACATGCAGGCCACCGACACGGTAGGCACACTGCTTTCCCGTCACGGAGTGGATATGCGCGTATTTGAAGAGATCGAAGATGCGGCACTGGGCAACGGTGGTCTCGGACGCTTGGCGGCGTGTTTTTTGGAATCGGCCGCCACACGCGACATTCCGCTGGACGGCTACGGCATCCGTTACCGTTACGGCTTGTTTAAGCAATCGTTTGAAGACGGCTTTCAACGCGAAGAGGCCGATAACTGGCTGCGATTCGGCGATCCGTGGTCACGCCGCCGTGAAGAGGAACGGGTTTGTGTGCGGTTTGGTGAAAATGAGGCAGTATGGGCCGTACCGTACGATATGCCGGTGATCGGTTACGGCGTGCGCTGTGTCAACACGCTGCGCTTGTGGCAGGCCGAAGCGTTAACACCGTTTGATTTCGCAGCGTTTAACGCACAGCGGTATGACGATGCCGTGCGCGCTCAAACGGAAGCCGAACGTATTTCCGCAGTGCTGTATCCAAACGACGACACCGAGGAAGGCAAAGCGTTGCGTTTGAAGCAGCAATACTTTTTTGCCAGTGCCTCTGTGCAAGATATGCTACGCCGTTTCAAACAAAAGCACGGCAACCGTTATGCCCGTTTTGCGGATTTCCGCGCCATTCAGCTGAACGACACCCATCCCGTGGTGGCGATCCCCGTATTTATACGCTTACTGTGCGAAGACGGTGTCTCCTTTACCAAAGCACTCAATCTGGCTCGCCGTGTCTTTGCATACACCAATCACACCGTGCTGCCCGAAGCGTTGGAGAAGTGGGGATTGGATCTTTTTTCGCGTGTTCTCCCTCATTTGATGCCATATGTCAAGCAACTGCATCACGCCCTGCAGCGTGAACTGCGCCGCCAACACATCGTGGGCGAGGACGCCGTTAAATACTGGATCATCGAAGGTAACACGCTGCACATGGCACGCATGGCGATCTTTGCCACACACTCGATCAACGGCGTGGCACAGCTTCACACCGAACTGTTAAAAACACAAGTGCTCCCCCACTGGTATCAACTGTATCCCACGCGGTTTAACAACAAGACCAACGGTGTCACCCAGCGGCGCTGGTTGGGACTCGCCAACCCCGAACTCTCCGCGCTGATCACTTCGCGCATCGGCAGCGGCTGGATCTGCGATCTCTCACAATTGCGTCAACTGGAACGTTTGCAGAGCGACCGCCGTTTTCTTGCCGATTTTGCAGCTGTAAAGGATGAGAAAAAGCGGCAGCTTGCCGCATTTATTGAGGCCAAATGCGGCGTGGCGGTAAATCCTACCTGGCTCTTCGATATTCAAGCCAAGCGCTTGCATGAATACAAGCGCCAGTTGCTGAACGCCTTTTCCATTGCCGACACCTATTTCGGCATCAAAGACGGCCGCATCAAGGATTTCACCCCCACCGTGTATCTCTTTGCCGCCAAAGCCGCCCCCGGCTATTTCCGCGCCAAGGCGATCATCAAATATATCAACGAATGGGCTCGCATCATCGCGGCCGATCCCGATGTAAACGATAAAATGCAAGTGGTATTTTTACCCGACTACAACGTATCGGCTGCCGAGCATATCATGCCGGCTGCCGACGTATCGGAGCAGATTTCAACGGCCGGGACCGAAGCCTCCGGCACGGGTAACATGAAGTTTATGCTCAACGGCGCCGTCACGCTGGGCACCTACGACGGCGCCAACATTGAAATCGTGGAACAGGCCGGACGTGAGAACAACTATATCTTCGGTCTGACCGCCGAAGAAGTCACCGCCTTAAAACCGCATTACGATCCCAACACGGCAGCCGATGCCGATCCTCGGCTGAGCCGCGTGTTGGAAACGCTGGTAGACGGCACGTTGGACGACGGCGGCACAGGCATGTTCCGCGAGCTGTATACCGCTATTACCGAAGGGGCCTCGTGGCATCAGCCCGATCATTATCTCTTAATGGCAGACATGCTGTCGTATTGCGATGCCAAAATGCAAACCAACCGTGACTATCGCGACCGTGAAGCCTTTACACGCAAATGCTTGCTGAACACGGCGGCGGCCGGCAAATTTTCAAGCGACCGTTCGGTGGAAGAATACGCCGCCGAAATCTGGGGTGTATAAATACCGAAAAAAAGCAGCGCATCACCTGGTGATGCGCTGCTTTTGCATTTTAAACAGTTCTTCCGTAGCCAGCCGTGCTTTGGCAACCACGTCGCCGCCCTGTTGCGGAAAGCAATAATACAGCGTGCTGTTATCGCCGATACATATCACATCGCCGATCTCATACCAATAATAATCCGCATACAAACTGTAGGAAGCGGCAGGCGATTGCTGATAGTCCAGTTCGCCGTTACAGCCGGTGAGATGAAATCCTTCCGCCGTGTGCAGCAGCCGCCCACTGCCCACGCGATATAGCCGTTCGGTACCTTGAAGTATACAGATATCCACCGCAAGATCCAGGCGATATGTTCCTTGCTCGATCTCACGGCGCACCGTTTCGCGCTGCCAGCGATACCAATCGGGAACGTGAGTAAAACGCGACGGCGCATTCAGCGCTTGCAGATAGCCAAGTTCTGTCAGTTGATATGTCACGCCGCACCGTTTGCAGCTCACCTTGTCGCCGTGACTTTGCATCTCCCCCTGCGTTTCGCAGTGGGGACAAATAAACAGTACGCGGTTCAACCCCTCCGCACGGAACGGTTCGCGCACCGCCACCCCGTTTTCCTGCTGCCAACGGAAATTATCAAATGCAAACTGCGCGTTGATCTTCTCCTGTATTTGATCGGCAGGCAGTGCGGCGATCTCTTCGGGCGAAAGCAGATATTCCACCTCGGCAGAAACCTTCACTTTACGGTGACGCAACCCGTTATACAACGGGTCGTGCGCAAAGGCACCGTAGGTGCGGATCATCACCACCGGCACGCCGAGCAGTTTCACACATTTGCCGATGCTGTCCGGCAGCGGCGTGGCGGTGCCATCGAAACTGTAACTGGCTTCCGGATACATCAATACCGAACAACGACGCTTTTTTACCGCTGCCACCATTTCACGCACCAGACGCAGGTCGGTCACAAACTTTTGCGTGGGAATACACCCTAAAGAATACATCAGCCGGTTCTTTCCGACAAAGCCGTCGGAAGTACACACAATGTTATAGCGACGCGGAAACAAAACCGCCGAAGCAATTTTCAAATCAATAAACGCCGAATGATTCATCAAAATCAAGCACGGCTCTTTTCTTCCTAAACGCTCCATACCGATCTTACGATACGAAAAACGGGTGGCCCACAACGCAGGCCATGACGCCACGCGCACAACTGCCGCCAATAACGGGTTGGGATTCTTCACCTTGCGCGCCTTTTTTGGCGTCATCTCACGCACCGCTGCATAGGGTGCATTTTTTATTTTTATTTTCAAAAGCATCCCCTCATCTCTCCTTTTCAGTATACCGAAAGTGTCGGTTTTTGTCAACGGAAAGAATGGGCAACTGCACGGCCGTTTTGCATAACCGCATAAAGACGACACACACTATGGTAACAAGAAATCGAAGGAGTGAATCAAATGAAAACCATTTGGCGCATTGTTGTCGTGCTGGCCGCGCTTTCGCTGCTGTTTACAGCCGGTTGCCGCCGCAACGGCAACGACGATACCGTCACACTGAAAGTGTGGGGTTCCGGCGAAGATCAGGCCATGCTTGGCGAAATGATTGAGGCTTTCAAAAAAGCCAATGCCGACGACGGGAAAATATATGACATCACATTGGGGGTAGTTGGCGAAGACGAGGCAAAAAAGCGGGTGTTGGAAGACCCTGCCGCTGCCGGTGATCTGTTCGCTTTTTCGGACGATCAGTTAAACGACCTTCACAAAGCCGGCGCGCTGTATGAAATCACGCGGCATAAAGACGTTATCACGACCGAAAACAGCGAAGGCTCGGTCAAAGCCGCGTCGGTGGGCGACGCTTTATACGCCTACCCCATCACGGCCGACAACGGATATTTTCTCTATTATGACAGCCGTGTATTGACCGCCGATGACGTGAAAACGCTGGACGGACTGCTTGCCGCTGCAGCCCGTGCCGACAAACGGGTATATATGGATGTTTCTAACGGTTGGTATAACGTCGCCTTCTTTTTGGGGGCCGGCTGCCACTTGGGGCTGGACAGCAACGGGCAACAAACCTGCGACTTCAACAATGAAAAAGGGGTGCAGGCCGGCGAAGCTATCAAAGCCTTTTGCGCACATCCGTCGTTTGTCACCGGAAATGACGCCGTGCTGACAGGCGGTATCGGCACCACTATTTGTGCCGGTGTTTCGGGCACTTGGAACGCCGAAGCCATTAAGGAAAAACTTGGAAGCGGCTACGCGGCTGTCAAGTTGCCAACCTTCACACTTGGCAATGAGCAAGTGCAGATGGCAAGCTTTGCCGGATATAAGCTCATGGGGGTCAACTCGGCTACCAAACATCCGGTAGAAGCCATGAAACTTGCCGAATTCCTCACCAATGAGGAAAATCAGATCAAGCGGTTTGAAACACGTGCCATGGGTCCTTCCAATCTCAAAGCGGCTGCCAGCAACGCGGTGAAAAGCAACGTAGCGTTGGCCGCACTTGCACAACAAAACGTACACGGTGTAACCCAACGCGACGTGCTCAGCAGCACGTGGGACCCACTGGAAGCGTTCGGCACCGCAATGGAATCCAAAAACTACTCGCGCACGGTAAAGGAACTGCTAAACGTTATGGTGCAACAAATCACGGCATAGGGGTGAACGGATGACATTCGCAAAACGGCGGCACAGCAGGCAAAAGGGCGGCTTGTTGCGCGACATGCAGACCGCCCTGCTGCGCGGCAACGCTGCCACGCGCCTCTCGTTTTTGCTGATGGGATACGGTTGCATCGCACACGGGCAACTCATGCGCGGCTTGTTGTTTTTGACAACGCAAGTGCTGTTCGTGCTGTATCTTTGCTTTTTTGGCATACCGCATCTTTCAAAATTCGGCACACTCGGCACGCAAACGCAGTATCGTGTGTTCGACGAAGAGGAAGGCATTTACCGCATTACCGCCGGCGACAACTCCATGGAGATCCTGCTGTTCAGCGTGGTCACATTGGTGCTTATCGTGCTTTTCCTGCGGCTATACGCCGCTAACGTACGCGCAGCCTGGAACGCCCAAGCAGAAACGTGTAAAGGCAATCGGCTTTCCACTTTTCGCGAGGATATCCGATCGCTGTTCGATCGCCGTTATCACCTGCTGTTGCTCACACCCCCTGTCGTTTTAGTGTTTGTCTTCACTATTTTGCCATTGGTGTTTATGGTTTTGATCGCCTTCACCAATTTTGACAAATCACACCAGCCGCCGGGCAATCTGTTCACGTGGGTGGGGCTTGAAAACTTTCTCAACCTGTTTTCGGGCAGCGGAAAAACCTCCACCACCTTCTTCCGCTTGTTTGGCTGGACCGTCACGTGGGCCGTTTTTGCCACCTTCTTGAATTATTTGCTCGGCATGGCGGTAGCGCTGATGATCAACAAACGCGGCATTCGTGCCAAGGGGTTGTGGCGCACCCTGTTCGTGATACCGATCGCGGTGCCGCAATTCGTCACCTTGCTTTTGATGTCGCAACTGCTTTCTGCCGAAGGCACGGGCGGCGCCGTCAACGTACTGCTGCAGCAGTTGGGTCTTATCTCCTCCCCCATTCCGTTTTTGAGTGACGGCACGCTCGCGAAGATCACAGTCATTGTGGTCAACATTTGGATCGGCATTCCTTACACCATTCTTATCACCAGCGGCATTTTGATGAATATCCCGGAAGATATGTATGAAAGTGCACGCATCGACGGCGCCGGCCCGTTTCGCACCTTTTTCAGCATCACCTTGCCGTATATGCTGTTTGTGACCACCCCTTATCTTATTACCCAGTTCGTGGGTAATTTCAACAACTTTAACGTAATCTATCTTTTGACAGGCGGCGGGCCGCTTTCGCTCGACTATTACCAAGCAGGCAAAACCGATCTGCTGGTTACTTGGCTATATAAACAAACCGTGGATCAGCAAAACTACAATTTAGCTTCGGCTATCGGCATTATCGTATTTTTGGTATCGGCCGGCCTTTCCCTGTTAGTATACAATTCATCCGCCTCGGCACGAAAGGAGGAGCAATTTCAATGACGGTCGGTTACCGCGCACGTAAGCGCACCGCCAACGCCGCAATCTATATTCTGTTGGCGACGCTCGGCAGCTTGTGGGTGCTCCCTATCGTATATTTGATCATTCTTTCGTTCCGTGGCGAAAGCGGTGCGTATCTTCCTTATCTTTTGCCAAAAAACTGGTCGCTCAACAATTATAGCCGTCTGTTTCAGGACACCGCCGTTTTTCAGTATCCGCGTTGGTTTATGAACACACTGTTGGTGGCTGTTTGCACCTGTGTACTCAGCACGCTGTTGGTGCTGTCGGTAAGTTACGCTTTCAGCCGATTGCGGTTTCCTTCGCGACGAAAATATATGAATGCAGGGCTGATACTTGGGATGTTTCCCGGATTTATGACCATGATCGCGGTGTATCATCTCTTAAAAGTACTGGGCCTTGCGCAATCCCTGCTGGCCCTGATATTGGTGTATTCTGCCGGCTCGTGCATGGGTTATTTTATCGCAAAGGGGTACTTCGACACCATTCCGCGCTCGCTCGACGAAGCCGCTACGTTAGACGGTGCCACCCGACACCAGATTTTCTTTCGCATCACCTTGCCGATGTCTACCCCCATTTTAGCCTACACGGCGCTGACCGCATTTATGGTTCCGTGGACCGATTTTATTTTTGTCAGTGTGATCATGAAGGACAACTATCAAAACTACACGCTGGCACTGGGGTTGTACCAAATGGTGTCTAAAGAAAACATTTATCGCTATTTTACCGTATTTTGTGCCGGCTCGGTGTTGGTAGCCATTCCCGTGACCGCGTTGTTTTTACGCTTGCAAAAATATTACGTGGAAGGTGTCACGGGCGGTGCCGTGAAAGGATAAAGCAAAAACGCAAGCCCCCACGGGCGCATGGCGTGTCGGAACATCGCAAAGAAGTTTCAAACATGCCTCACGCAAGACGATCTGCATATGAAAAGCCACCCATAAAAAGGGTGGCTTTTCATCATATTATGTTTCTTCACTCAGCACGCCGTCGCGCATGCGTAAAATCACATCCGCTTCGGCCGCGATATCCATATCGTGTGTCACCACGATCACACAATATCCGTCACGGTGCGCCAAATCCGAAAGCAGGTGAATCACACGCATGCTGTTTTCCACGTCCAGATTACCTGTCGGCTCATCCGCCAACAGCAAACGTGTGTCACTGCCGATAGCACGGGCGATCGCCACACGCTGCTGTTCACCGCCCGAAAGCATGTTGGGAAAACGGTCTTGCACCGAAAGCGGCAGATCCACCTTTTCGAGCAGAGGAGCCACACGCTCACGCGCCTCTTTCGCCTTCACGCCGCGCAGTTCCATGGGATATGCGATATTTTCCGCCACCGTCAGCAATGGCAGCAGACGGAAGGATTGGTAGATCACTGCCACATCTTCGCGGCGGTATCGGTTGCGATCCATCGCCACGGTGGAGATTCCGCGAAACAGCACGTCACCTTCACTCGGCAGTTCCAATCCGGCCATCAGGGAAAGCAGCGTGGATTTTCCGGATCCCGATTTTCCCACCAGTGCATACAGTTTTCCTTCTTCAAACGCATAGGAAACCCCTTTTAGCGCCTCCACCGTTTGATACCGCGTGCGATAGGTAAATCGCACGTCACGCACTTCGATAATCGACACATTACCCCTCCTTTACTCCTTTTCAGATAACGCGACAAGCGCCTGTGTGTGCAACAAACGCCACACCGTCACCGCCGTGCCGACAAGCCAACACACGAAAAACACCGCCGCCGTCACAAGGCACAGCGGCTGTACCGTGCGTTGATACATATACCATCCACCAATACCGAGCAACACACCAAACAGTGATAACAACATCTGCTCGACAAAACACACACCAAACACGCGAGGAGGCGCCGTGCCGAGCCCGCGCAAGATCGCCACCTCTCCTTTGCGTGCATTTTGCAGCAAAGAGGCGGCCGCAAATGCAATCAAGGCCACCAACACATAGAGAAGCGAGTGCAGCGCCGTGACATACCGCAGCTGACGTTCCAGTGCACCTGCCGTGCTGACGTAAGCTTTATCGTCCAACACCGCAAACCGACGCGTACCGGCAAAAAGGTTGACCGGCGAAAAACCTGCCGTCTCCATCACATCACGCAACGCATCCAACTGCGCCGTATCTTTCAGTGTAAACATCGCGCTGTTGAGAGTCACACGGTCGAGCGCCGCATCCTCGTAATTCCCCGACCACGCATACGTCATAAACCCGTTGGCAGGCGAGCAGTACACGTCGGCCATGCCGTCCACCGTGCGATCAAAAATACCGATCACGCGGTAATAGTCCAACACACCGTTTTCGTTGCTGAGCCGCAGGAAAATGCCTTTTTCGGTTCTCAGCAACTGTTCGGGATTGCGATTTAACAGAATCTTCAACTCCTGCGAAATCATGCAGACATTCGCATTGGTTTGAAGCATCATCTCCACCGTATCGGTCTCGTTCAACATTTGGCAGTGAACTCCACCGCCCAAAACCACCGTTTTGTAAAATGACAGGGCATCCGCATTCTCTGCCGTAACAGACGGGACTGCATGCGTCGTCATCCCGACCGGGGTGTATTCCACAAAGTACAGCGTTTGTTCCGTGGGGATCTCCACCGAGGGAAGGTTCACGTCAAACAACGTCTCCCCTGCCGGAAACACAAAATTCAACGGTGTATACAGCGTTTCCTTTCCGTTTTGCGGCACGTAGGTGCCCACCACGAACAAGTCCACAACCTGCAAATCATACCCCACGCGCACAAAGAAACGTGCCACACTGCCGAGCGCAATCCGTTCACGCTCGGCCAAAGCACGCGGCAGCACGCAAAGCGCCGCCTCATCGCCGTGTAAGCACCGTTCATCAAACCCATCAAGCCACTGCACGTCCACCTCGGCCGCATGGTAAAACTCAGTGCTGTTTTGCAGCGAAGTAGTAGAGATCCAGGGCTCTTCACGGCCCATTTGATCAAGCAGCGTTTCATACGCAAAAGAACTTTGCGGTATCTCCACCGTCGGCACCTCACAAGGTTTGCCGTTTTCATCCGATGCCACGCCCAAAAAACGATACTGTCCGATCTCGCGGCCGACGTCTAACGATGCCAGCAGATCACTTTCGTGCAACCGCTGTATACTGTCTGCCGCCACGGCAAGTCCGTTCATACTCAATCCATCTGCATTGGAACAATAACCGTGAATAACGGTATTTTCCCGAATAGCCGAAAGCTGCATGCGGTACCCGTGAGAAGTCGCAGAAAGCTGCCCCAAAAAGAGGGCAACCACCACCGCCACCGCCACCGTGGACACGGTGCGCAAATGCCCACGACGAATAGACAGCCATGCGTATTTCAGCCAACCGCCGCCGTATACGCTGTGGGCGGCACGCTTGGGCAGATGCGGCGTGCGGCGCTTTTTCACCGATTTTCGCCGTGCGGCAACACCGAGCGTAAACCCAACCGTAACCGCTGCCACTGCGAGCAAAAGGCACACAGCCACCAAGACATAGCGCCACCACAGCGACTGCGGTGCAAACTCCAACGTGCGCGTCGCACCCATGACCGAGACAGAAAAACGCAGATCCTGTGTTTGATATTTCACCGCAAACTCTTGCAGCAGACGCATTACCCGTTGTTCGGCAATGGCAGCTGCTCCCACGCCGCACAACAGTGCCGGCAGCGTGATGGCCACCGCCCCCACACCAAAGAATCGGCACAGATGCCGTTTGCCGCCACCGAGTGCCAACAGAATATCTGCCTCATACTTGCGGCGCACCACAAAGAGATAGGCAAACAACACAAGCACCGCCGCGCCTACAAGCAGACTAACCGTTAAAAACAGTTTGGCCATGGTGAGCAACTCCCGATACGGCGTGGCAGTAACGGTATACCCTTGATCGTACACCGTCAAACGGAAGTCTTTGGGCAGCAGTGCCGCGGCGGCATGATAAAACGATTCGCTTTGCCGGTTGTCCAAGCGGAACTGACCGAGTGTATAACCCGTGGGGCACGCCAAAAGCGGCACGGTGTCATCTTCAGGAATAAATACGTAATCGGTATACCGTTCGGTCTCACCGTATAAACCGACCACCGTATACGGCACAGCAGCGGTCACGGCAAGAGAGTCGCCCTCGTAAACACCGCCGTCGGTTACGTGCAGCGACAACGACAAGGTATCTCCCACCGACACGCCGAACAAATCGGCCATCCGATTTGAAAGCACACACACCTTTTCGCGGTTGACCGTTGCCGTTTCTTTAAACAGCGTGCCGGCCGACAACTGCAGCTCACCGCGTTGAAACGGTAAGTGCGCCGTAAGATCACGGCTCATCTGCACGCGCACGCCGTTGTTCATTTTGGAAAGTTCGCGGGCTGCTGCATGCAAAGCCGGATCTTCCATATCGGTGCTGTATGCCTGCGGTTCAAAATGCAGATAACTGCTGCCCCCTTGCGTATACACGCCTTTCACAAGGTAGGCTGTGTGCGGAAGGAAAAGGCCGGGGTCTTCGTCGCCTTCACTCCACTCACCGGTCAAAAACACGACGCAGTTGGATCTGTCCACGCGGGAATACACACATTGCCGTATTTTACCCATGTAGGCGCGCATATGACTATCCCACACCATATCACGAATAACCAGCACCGCATCATTCGGCGCGTAAACGTCGCTGTCACGACGCACCATACCGTCCACCGTGCCGAACACGCTTTTGGACGGCTCATAGGAGAGCACTCCATCCAAAGACGACAGTGCCGCAACGGGGGTCTCCCCATTCGTTACCTTTTCAAGAAGCGCCGCATCAAACACGCGGTCATCCGGGTATTGTTCCCCCATATATTCTAGGGTGGCAACGGTGGTATAATAGTCGTCACACGCCGCAAGGTAAGACGATACCGCGCCGTAAATACATACACCGAGCGAGAGCACTGCCGTTAAACACACGAGCAAAAAGCCAAGCAGTGCCGAACGCAAACCACTGCGTTTCACCGTGTAAAGACCGTATTTTTCCGCAGTCACGGTACCCCCCCTTTTTTTGTTCTGTTTCAAAAAACAGCCCCCGTTACCGAGGGCTGTATTGGCGCTATTATTTGTTCATTTCGCGAGTATAGTCGAGCAGACCGCCGGCCAACAGCATCGCCACTTGACGTTCGGAAAATTCGGCATTCAACTCCAGCGTTTCGCCCGTGGAAACGTTTTCGAGCACGACCGGCTCACCGTTTTGAATTCGCTCGCGCACACGCGGCAGCACCAGCTTATCCCCCAGTGAAATACGGTCATAATCCGCTTCGTTTTTAAAGGTCAGGGGCAAAATACCGGCGTTAATGAGGTTGGCCACGTGAATACGGGCAAACGACTTCACGATAACGGCTTTGATACCGAGATACAGCGGTGCCAGTGCCGCGTGCTCACGTGAACTGCCTTGGCCGTAGTTTGCACCGCCCACCACAATACCGCTGCCTGCAGCTTTGCAACGGCCGGGGAATGCAGGGTCGCACCGCACAAAGCAATGCTCCGAAATAGCCGGAATGTTCGAACGCAACGGCAAAATTTTAGCACCGGCAGGCATAATATGGTCGGTGGTGATGTTGTCGCCCACCTTGAGCATCACATCCGCTTCGATGGTCTCTTTCAGCGGTGCGGTGGCCGGGAACGGCTTAATGTTCGGACCGCGCAAAATCTCCACCTGATCCATCTCCTCCACGGGAACGGGCGGCAAAATCATGTTATCGTTAATCAGGAAATTTTCGGGCATGTCGATAACGGGCGCCTCCCCCATTTTACGCGGATCGGTAAACACACCGGTAATGGCAGAAACCGCCGCTGTTTCGGGGCTGACAAGATACACTTGCCCGTCGGCCGTGCCGGAACGACCTTCAAAATTACGGTTGAAGGTGCGCAGTGAAACGCCGCCGGAGTTGGGCGACTGTCCCATGCCGATGCAAGGGCCGCACGCACACTCCAGCACACGCGCACCGGCGGCAATGATATCCGCCAGCGCACCGCTGGCCGCCAGCATGTTGTAAACCTGCTTGGAACCGGGTGCGATAGACAAGCTGACGTCGGGATGCACCGTGCGCCCCTTTAGAACAGCTGCCACCTTCATCATATCTGCAAGGGACGAGTTGGTGCAAGAACCGATGCAGCACTGATCCACTTTGATCTCGCCGATCTCAGACACCTTCTTCACCGCGTCGGGCGAGTGAGGACACGCCGCCATCGGTTCGAGCGTCGAAAGATCGATCTCCACGATCTCATCGTATACGGCATCTGCATCTGCCGAAAGTTCCACCCAATCCGCTTCACGGCCCTGCGCCTTCATAAACGCACGGGTGATGTCATCCGAAGGAAACACCGAGGTGGAGGCGCCGAGTTCGGCACCCATGTTGGTGATGGTGGCACGTTCCGGCACCGAAAGCGTAGCCACGCCCTCGCCGCCGTATTCAATGATTTTGCCGACACCGCCCTTAACCGACAAGCGACGCAGCACTTCCAAAATAATATCCTTGGCAGCCACCCACGGTTTCAGGGCTCCCGTGAGGTTCACACGCACCATTTTGGGATAGGTGATGTAATAGGTACCGCCACCCATTGCCACCGCAACATCCAAACCGCCGGCGCCGAACGCCAGCATACCGATACCGCCGCCCGTGGGGGTGTGGCTATCCGAGCCGATCAGGGTTTTGCCGGGAATGCCGAAGCGTTCCAGATGCACCTGATGGCAAATGCCGTTGCCGGGGCGTGAAAAATACAAACCGTGCTTTTTGCAGACCGACTGAATATAGCGGTGATCGTCTGCATTTTCAAAACCCGTTTGCAGGGTGTTGTGGTCAATATACGCTACCGAAAGTTCGGTCTTGACGCGCGGCACGCCCATCGCCTCAAACTCCAAGTATGCCATCGTACCCGTGGCATCCTGTGTCAAGGTTTGGTCGATCCGCAGGCCGATTTCGGCGCCGGTTTTCATTTCGCCACTCACCAAGTGAGAAGCAATCAATTTTTGCGCAATGGTGTAACCCATGAAACCCACTCCCAATTTTAAATAAAAAGTTTTTTACAACAAAATATTATAATAGATTTTTTTAGATTTGTAAACCCCTATTTCGACGATACGTGCGGCAAAGCAAAAGTTTCCGCATACGGTTTTGCGCGGCCACGGTGATGGACAAAAAAAGAGACGGGCGAATGCCCATCTCTTTTTTTGGTGCGGATAAGAGGACTTGAACCTCCACCGAGTTGCCCCGATTAGAACCTGAATCTAACGCGTCTGCCAATTCCGCCATATCCGCATATTTATCGCCGCTGTTTCAGCGACAAGTGATATTATAGCGAACAGAAAACGAATTGTCAAGAGTTTTTTGAAAAATATTACGGATTTTTCGGAAAGATTTATCCCGTCAGTTTTTGTCGCAATTCTTTCAAAATCGCGCGTTCACGGCGAGACACCTGCACTTGTGTCATACCGAGCGCTTCGGCTGTGACTTGTTGAGTGCGGCGACGAAGATAACGCCATTCGATCAAACGGCGGTCTCGCTCGTTCAATTCGGCAAGCACCTGCCGCAGCGCTAAACGGTCGGTGATCTGCTCTTCCGGCGGCGGCACCGGCAGATCGACTTGATCCCCTTCGTCACCGTCTTCCCCCCACCGTGTCAGCGACAACGGCGGCAAGGAAGCTCCCAGCGCCTGTGCCACCTGTGCGCTTTCCACACCCAGACGCTGTGCCAACTCATTCACCTGCGGCTCACGCCCATGCTCTGCCACAAAACGGTCTCGTTCACGCACCGTGCGCATCGAAAGTTCTTTTAACGTGCGCCCCACCTTCACGGCACCACCGTCACGGAACAGGCGCCGTATTTCGCCCAAAACGACCGGCACCGCATACGTGGACAGCCGCAACCCACGCTCCGCTTCAAATCCGTCGACCGCCTTGACCAAACCCACGCAACCTGCCTGCACCAAATCCTCGTATTCCACACCGCGCCCGATAAAACGTCGCGCACACGCGTGTACGAGACCCATATTTTCGCAAACAGTGCGTTCCCGTTCGGTCACGGTGTCTCCCCTTTATGAATATGTTTTTCCAGTGTGACTACGGTGCCTTTCCCCTCTTTGGAACGCACTGTCACTTTATCACACAAGCTCTCCATAACCGAAAACCCCAAGCCGGAGCGTTCTTCACCGCCGGTAGTAAACAGCGGTTGACGCGCCTTGTCCACATCGGAGATTCCGCAACCGCGGTCTTGGATGCGAATCACCACGCGACCGTTGGCATACATCCGTGCCGTGAGAAGGATCTCGCCAACCGTTTTTGCATACGCATGTACGATACAGTTAGTCACCGCCTCCGAAACGGCCGTGCGGATATCCACCAACTCGTCCACACGCGGATCCATTTGAGAAACAAAAGCCGCCACAACCGCGCGCGCCAGGCTTTCGTTGGCCGAATAACACGGCAAAATCAGTTTGATCTCATTTTCTGCTTTTACTCGCATGCTGTCTCTCCTCCTTTCCCCAAATATCCAGTGTATCCAATCCGGCCATGCGCATCATCTGCCGCACGCGGTCACCGGCCCCGCAGATCTGTAAGCGGCCACCGATCAGACACATCAGGCGATAGCGCCCCATGATCAGACCAACCCCCGAACTGTCCATAAACGTAACGTCTTGAAAATCCATGCGTAAGCAACGGGGGTTGCCACGTTCGATTGCCGCATCCATCTGTCGACGCAGTTCGCCTGCCGTGTGGTGATCAATTTCACCCGACAGCCGTGCGATCAGTTCCCGTTCCCTGCTTTCCAGCTGTATTGCCATATTCCTCGTCCTTCCAAAATTAAAAGTCCCTATCCAAAAGGATAAGGACTTTCCGCTGAAAAAGCGCACGAAGCGCGCTGTCAAATTTTCATTTGTTAGGGCACTGTGCGGCAAAATTCAACGCAAGCGGTCGAATCGCCGCCGCCGTGTAAAACGAACCACCGACAAACAAGGGGGTCTCCCCTGCCGCTTCGCGCGCCTTTTGCCATGCCTGTTCCATGCTGTCTGCAACGTACACGTCACGTACTCCGGCAGCGACGAACTGCGCCGCCAGTTCTCCGGCCGCCAATGCACGCTCCGAGGGCGGCGTGCAGCACACCACCCGTGCCGCATGCGGTGCCAGCAGCGCCGCACAGGTCGCGGTATCTTTATCTCGCAGCATGCCGAACAGCAAGGTCGGCTTCACACCGCACTGCGCAGTTACCTGCGCCAATTCTGCCGCCACATTTGCCACTCCGTGAGGATTATGCGCCCCATCCAATATGATCAAAGGTGAGGAACACACCACTTCTTGGCGGCAGGGCAAAACGGCAGCAGCCAAACCGCGACAAATCGCCTCGCTCTCTACCACAAAGCCGCGCTGTGCCAACACACGCACGGTTTCTATGGCAGTGAGTGCATTGTCGATTTGAAACGCACCGCCAAGCGGCAGCGTATATTCCGTGCCGTCCAGCGAGAAACGCGTTTCGCCCACAGCCGACGGCAGTGCCACTGCCGCACCGCGACACGGCATATACACCGTGACTCCACCTGCGGCCGCCGCTTCGTACAATACTGCCAGCGCGTCCTCGGCCTGTGCCGGTGAACTGACCACCGCACACGGTGCTTTGATGATACCGCTTTTTTGCCGGGCAATCTCCTCCACCGTTTCGCCCAAGAAAGCTCCATGATCCAACGCGATGGGAGTAAATACCGCCGCCACGGGCGGAAAACACACGTTGGTGGCGTCTGCCGCACCGCCCATGCCACACTCCAGCACACACACGTCCACCCGTTCTTCGGCAAACAGAGTAAACGCCGCTGCCGTTAACAGTTCGAACTCGGTCAACTGCCGTTCGGGTGCCAACGCCTCTTGCCGTTCACGCCACTGAGTAATCAGCGACGCAAACCGTTCGTGTGATATTCCTTGCCCGTCTATGGTGAAAGTGTCGCAAATATCGGTCACGGCAGGCGAAGAAAACGCTCCCACGCGGTAGCCGGCGGCAGATAATATACACTGGATCATGCGTGTGACCGACCCTTTACCGTTCGTACCGGCCACGTGCACCACGCGCAGACGACGCTGAGGGTCGCCGGCCGCATGCAAAGCCTCCAAAAGGCGATCCAACCCCGGACGAATACCGCCGGCACGTAATTCTTCGCAATAGGCCGTTGCCTGTTCAAAAGTCATAGCATCGCCTCCTTTTTAAAAATACGGGAACCGCCCGAAGCAGTTCCCGTAATACATGGTTAAAATAAATCTTGCAGCGAAACCGAGGTCGACTGTTCCGCCTCCTCTGCCGCATTGTCTTCGCTGCTCACTTCCGCCGCCGGGGCATCGGCTTCCGGTTCTTCCTTCGGTGCTTTCATCAAACCCCAACGTGGGAAAGCAAAAAGAAATACGCACAGCAAAGTAACGGAAAGCAACACAAACACACCGCCGATGACGATCAGCGCCAATGCCGTTCCATCCGGAAAAGCGGAATGCACCTTTTCGAGCACTTCCACTTCGACCTCTTCGTAGATGACGGTGGTTTGGGTAATAATTTCGGTTTGGGTGACGTCACCCAAAGTTTCGGCGGTGGTCGTTTCCGCCCACACGGTCATGCCGCTTGTCATCACAAGAAGCGTTACAAACAAAAAGGCTGCCCAACGTTTCATTGTTACTCGTCCCTTCATCAATAATCTCCTAAAAATACACGTCGCACAAACAGCGAACGGCGCATAAAGGCCACCGTGACCAGCGACAACAACCACACAACGGCCGGTGCCAACACCAACGGAATGATACTCGGCAGTATATTCACCAGCGGTTGCAGCAACAGCGCAAACAAGCCGTGCACGATATACATACCGAACGAATATTGTGCCATCGGCCCGATCCACGGAGTAAACACGGTTTCGAGATTAAACTCACAGCAGGCCATAAATGCGGCCGCCGCCATAAGCACGATGTTCGGCATAAAGCCCTGATACATCACTACGTTAGCCGTACCCGCCCCCTTGGTGAGCAGTGCGGTACCCACTGCCGTGAGCACACCAAGCACACCGTAGACGATCAGCATATGCAGCACTTTGGTGCGACGCTCGGTGGTGGCAAGCATCCAGCCGAGCAATATATACCCCAGGTAACCGCCAAGCACGTTGGCAGTGGAATACGGAGCCAACGTCAACTCCGGCAACACCCCGGGCGCAGAAATTGCAGGCATCACCGAACTGTAAAACAGCCACAATCCCACCGCAAAACGCAAAAGCTCGCGTGGCGCATGCTCCACAAGCAAGCGCAAAAACGGCAGCATCAAATATACCGCCAACAAGAGATATAACAGCCACAAGTGGGAAGATACGGGTGTGCTGACGATCGAAAACAACGCGTCCGCAGGCACCACGTTTTCGCCGACCAACCCCTGCCACAAATAGCGAACCACCAAGAAAACCACCGACCAAACAGCCAGCGTGGAGAGCATCGGCAACACACGCCGACGCAACACGTCTTTGAGAGACGCGGAATCCGACTTATCCAACAACAGGGCACCCTCAGCCATCAACAGCAGCGGCACAGCCGGTTTCACCAATGACGAAAAAAGATTGGCAAGGTGCCAAACAAATTTCAAAGCTTGTCCTGCAGCGGCCTCTTTGACAACCAACATGTCCGAAATGCTGCCGATCACAATGCCGATGATCGCCAACACACGCATGCGATCGTAGCACGCAAGACGCTGTTTGCGTTGTTCCATATAGTCCTCCGTTAATAAACATAAAATTCGAAATCTCAAAAAAACAGTATCGGCACAAAATACACCAGTTAAATTATAGGAAAAATTATCCTCAAAAACAACCGTCAAAATAGCCCAAATGAACCCTTTGTTTTTGTGCACTTTTTGATAAATCTACAAAATCCGCCCTCTTCTTCTCCTTTTGCTTGCAATTTTTAGCAAAGCGTGATAATATAACTTTAAGAAAAAGTGTTCCATATGGCACACTTTTCAAAAAAAAAGGGGGGTTGACAGATGCATTCTTTGCCGAGCGATATCTTTCTGTTTCGCGGCCTAACTGTTCGGGAACGTGACTGTTTGCTGGCACAGGCACCGCCGCCCGAACGCTTTGAAAAAGGCAGCGTCATCTATTCCGCGGCGCAGTTTCGCCGCGCGGTAGGTGTGGTGCTGTGCGGCGAAGTGGTGGTCATACGCGATACCGCCGTGCTGAACCGTCTTGGTGTCGGTGCAGTTTTCGGTGCCGCCGCCTTGTATGGCGAAACCACGCAGTACGTCACCGAGGTGCGCGCCGCCACGGCAACCGAACTTCTTTTTTTCGATGAAGATTTGTTAAAAGCATGGATGCAGCAAGATTTTCGCGTGGCAGAAAACTACATTGGTTTTCTGTCCGATCGCATCCGCTTTCTCAACCAACGCATTGCCGCCTTCACCGCAGGCAATGCCGAAGATCGACTGCTGGTGTATCTGCGCCAGCATGGCGATGAAAACGGGTTGGTCACCCTTCCTCACGGCATGAGCGAACTGTCGCGCATGCTGGATATCGGCCGCACCAGCCTTTACCGTTCGTTAGATTCACTTGCTGCCGACGGCAAGATCCGCCGCGAAGGCAAGTCCATCTATATATGCTAATACCATATCCTAAGGAGAGATGAATGATGAAACACACCGTTAAACTGTTACTGGCACTGTTGCTGGCGGTCTCTTTGGTCGTAACCGTCTGCGGCTGCACGACAACGCCGCCCGCCAACAACGGAGATACCACCACCACAACGACCACCGCGCCTACTCCCACCGTTAGCAAAACGAAGCTTTCCATCGCCGGCATTCAAGGTCCCACAGGCGTGGGCTTGGCCAATTTGATGAAGAATGCAACCGCCTCCGAGGCGATCGAATACACCTTCACCATCGCCTCTTCGCCTGAAGAAGTGGTGGGCAAATTCTCAAACGGCGATGTGCAGATCGCCTCTGTCCCGACCAACCTTGCCGCAAAGTTGTATAAAAAGCTGGGCGGTGACGTGCAGGTGTTGGCGCTCAACACAGCCGGTGTGCTGTATATGCTGGAAAACGGCAACACGGTGCAAACGGTGGAGGATCTGCGTGGCAAGACCATCTATTCCACCGGCGAAGGTGCCAACCCCGAATATGTGCTGCGTCACATTTTGAAGGAAAACGGCATAGATCCCGACCGTGACGTAACCATTGAATTTTTGGCAGAAAACAGTGAACTGGTAGCCAAGCTGGCGGCAGGCGAGATTGAGATTGCCATGGTGCCCGAACCGGCCGCCACCACAGCCATGACCAAAAACCCGAATCTGCGCATGGCGATCAGCATGGACGCCGCGTGGAAAGCAGTGGAACCCGACAGCGCCATGATGATGGGCTGTGTCATTGCCAAAAAAAGCTTCGTGAAAAGCAACAACGCTGCCGTGCAAGCATTTCTTGCGGAATACAAAACCTCGATCAATGCTGTAGCGAACGTAGAAGCCACGGCCCAACTGTGCGCGGAATTTGGCATCATTGCAGCCGAACCGATTGCTAAAAAGGCTATTCCGCGCTGCAACGTAGTCTTTGTTGCCGGTGTGGATATGAAGCCGGCTATCCACGGCTATTACGAAATTCTCTTTGAGGCTGATCCCACTTCCATCGGAGGTGCTGTGCCGAATGATGACTTCTACTTCGTATCGAAATAACCCCCTCTCCCTTGCGGCACGTTGGCTGATCGGCACCGCGGCGTTACTCTTTTGGGTAGCGGTGTGGTGGTTGGTCGCTCAGCGTGTCAACCAGGAATTGTTGGTACCCACCCCACCGCTGGTCGCCAAAACACTGTGGCAAATGATCGGCACGGTCACGTTTTGGAAAGCCGCTGCAGCGTCACTGCTGCGTGTGGCTGTCGGCTTTGCAGGCGGCGTGGTAACTGGTTGCATCTTAGCATTGCTGACCTTCCGTTTCGCGGTGGCGGCACACCTGCTCTCCCCCATGCTCAAAACCGTGCGCGCCACACCGGTTGCCTCGTTTATCATTTTGGCTTTTGTCTGGTTGAAAACCGATACACTGCCGGCGTTTATTGCCTTTTTGATGGTTCTACCTATTGTGTGGAGCAACGTGGAAAAGGGGCTGCAGCAGACCGACCGTCGGCTGTTGGAAACAGCGACGGTGTTCCGCATGGGACGGCGGCGCACGCTACTTCACGTGTGGATCCCCTCTATTATGCCGCATTTCCTCACCGCCTGCACCACGGCACTGGGGCTTGCCTGGAAATCCGGTGTGGCCGCCGAGGTCATTTGCCGCCCGCAAAACTCGATCGGTCGCTTGCTGCAAACCGCAAAGAACCACTTGGAAACCCCACAGGTGTTTGCCTACACCATTGCGATCATTGTGTTGAGCGTGTTGTTGGAACGCTTGCTTTTGGCAACGGCCAAACGGCTTGGACGGCGTTTTAACGCAACCGAGGAGGTGTGAGTCATGGCGTTTGTTTTGGATAACGTGAGCTTTGCCTATCCCGACAAAGCCGTGCTGCACAACCTGTCGCTCACCATCCCCGATCGCGGTGTCACCTGCTTGTTTGGGCCTTCGGGCTGCGGAAAGACCACCCTGTTGCGCCTGCTGTTGGGGTTGGAAACACCCGAATGCGGCACCATTGAGGGGGATCGCTCCCTTCCGACAGCGGTGTTTCAGGAAAACCGCTTGTTACCTTGGAAAACGGTGCTGGAAAACGTGGCTCTTACAGCCACCTCTGCCGACCGCGCCAAGGAAACACTGCGCGCCGTAGGCTTGTCCGATGCGGTGTTTCACCAGTTCCCACGGGAGCTCAGCGGCGGCATGCGGCGGCGCGTCGCCATCGCCCGTGCCCTGGCAACCGAAAGCCGCTGGTTGGCGCTGGACGAACCGTTCAACGGTATCGATGCGCAAAACCGCGATGATATTGCCGCGCTCATCCGCCGCTACGCAGAGACCCACCCCGTGGTGCTTGTCACCCACCACCCCGATGAAATTGCGTTGCTGGACGCCACGGTTATCACACTATAAGCCAAAAAATCCCGAGATTTTCTCGGGATTTTTTTATTCATTGAAGCGGTACGCTAATGGGGAAACCCCCGCCTTTTGATGAAAAATACGTGAAAAGTAGTGCGGATCATCATACCCCACCGCGTGTGCAATTTCTTGCACACTCATGGCTGAATTTTTAAGCAGACGGCATGCCATATCCATGCGTAGCGAAAGTACATACGCGAGCGGCGATTGTTTCATTGTCTCGCAAAACAACGTGCGGTAACGACTTTGGCTCAAATTTTCCAATCGTGCAAGCGTTGTGAGCGTGATACGTTCCGTTACGTGATCGTGAATATACCGCAAACTGCGTTCCAATCGAAACTCTCCGTTTCGTTCGCAGGAACCTTGCACAGAACGACCGACTGCCGAAAGCAACCGTAACAATGCGGCGACCGTTTCGATATCGAATTGTGCATCCCGATGTAAAAAAGCAGAAAACAAATGGCGAAACTCCTCTTCTACGGTATCGGCGGTTACATGATACACCGTGTGCGGTGCTAATCCCGCTTTTTCGAGCCATTCTTCCGCAGCCGATCCCGTGAAGTGAACAAAGCAATGCTCACTCAATCCATCATCCCGATAGGCGAACGGCACACCGCTTTGAAACCAAAGCAGGTCCCCCGCCTTTAAGCAGCAAGAGAGTGGTTCCGATACCACCACAGTACCCGCCACTTGGTAATAGAGATAGTGATCCCGCCGCACCGCATGTGCCGCCATCGGTTGTATGTGTTGTTCCCGCCCCGCGCAATTGACCTGCAACGATACGGCATCGTTTAAAAAATCGTTATTAGGATCGGCTATGTCGCGATAATAGGATTGAAACATATCGTACCTCCTCATCAGTTGATTTGTCCACTTTTTTAAGCGATCATTCCATTTCGCTTTTACACTTTGCATTGTACAATATACAGTGTAATTTTGCAACACCCCAAAGGAGGATACCTCTTGAAAAAAAGACAGATTGTCAACATTGTAAACTTTCTGCGCGGTGTGGAACCGCGCATGGAGCGCGACCTTTTGACCCCGCTCAAAGAACAGATCCGCTTGATGCAACAACATCGTCTGCGCGGCACCTTCTTGTTACAGTACGACACACTGTTAGATCCCACATATACCACCCTATTACGTGCACTGGACCCCATGCAGTTCGAGTTTGGTGTGTGGCACGAGATCGTGGAACCGCAAGCCAAAGCGTGTGGTATACCGTGGACAGGACGCTTTGCGTGGGACTGGCACTGTCACTGCGGATTTCCTGTGGGATATACAAAAGCACAGCGGGAACAATTGGTCGACGTTTTGTTCGAACGCTTCCGCGCGGTTTTCGGCTATTATCCACGTGTTTTCGGTTCGTGGTTTTTCGACAGCCACACTGCTTGCTACGTATGCGACCATTATGAAATCGATGCTATGTGCAACTGCAAAGAACAGTTCGGCACCGATGGTTACACCCTGTGGGGCGGCTATTACGGGCAAGGATACTACCCCGCGCGTAACAACGTTTTCTTCCCTGCACAAACGAAAGAGAATGCCCTTTCAGCGCCGTTGTTTCGTATGCTCGGAAGCGACCCTGTGTATCAATACGACGCGGGAATGGAAGCCACGCAACAAACCACCCCTTCGCAAAAGGTGTTCACATTAGAACCATCCTACCCTGACGGTGGCGGTGCCGATCCTCACTGGGTAGATTGGTATATGCGCGAAAACTTCAACGGCGAGTGTCTTTCGTTTGGATACGCACAAGCGGGACAAGAAAACAGTTTTGGCTGGGACTTGATGCGTGACGGCATTCTATATCAATTCCCGCTGTTTGCGCAATTGCAGAGCGAAGGAAAAATCACCGTAGAACCGCTCGGCGAAACAGGACGTTGGTATAAGCATCAATTCGATCACACCCCCGCTTCGGCCATTGCTGTCCATACGGCATACGACGATGAACGGAAACATTCCATATGGTACTCCAGCGACACCTACCGTATCAATTTGTACGGCGATGCCAACGAGTTTCGGATACGCGACCTGCATCTGTTTGGGGCGGATGTACCCGACCCATACGAAGATGTGTGTTGCGCCGAAAACAGCGCAACCTATGAAACGCTCCCTGTATTTGACGGATTTCGCCATAGCGGCAACGGAACAATCGCCGGCGGTCGCTTCGCCTTTACCGATGACACACCGCCCCTGTGCAAAGCCCCATTATTTCAAGAAGATGGCGAAAACGCCACGTTGGATTACGGCACTTTTTCCGTTACACTTCGCCCCCGCTCGCTGAGCATCGCCGCTCAAAAGCCCTTCACCCTCACCTATCACTACGGCAAAACGGACGACCATTTCCCCACGATAGAGCAACAAGAAGAAACAAAGTTAACCCTTAATTACAACGGCATGGTATACTCACTGACCGCTACAGAAGGGCAATTTATTTCCTCACAGTGCATACGTTCGGAAAATGGACGTATCACACTTTGTTTTTGAAGGAGGTGCGCTATGTTCATCCAAGCAACCGCGCAATACACCACGCTTGAAAACCACATCCCCGCCCCCTATTTCCGCAAACGGTTCACGGTTTCACACGCAAAATTGGGTACCATGCGCATTGCAACCGGTGGTTTTTACCGCGTATGGGTAAACGGACAGGAATACACAAAAGGACTGCTTTCACCGTATATCGCCAACCCCGATCATCTGGTCTACTACGACGAATACGAAATATCGTTACAAAGCGGCGATAACGTCATCGGCATTCTGCTCGGCAACGGATTTCAAAACAATCCGGGCGGTTACGTGTGGGATTTTGACAAAGCATCTTTTCGTGCCGCCCCCTCATTTTCCCTGACCATCCATGGCATATTGGAAAGCGACACCACCTTCATAACCGCACCGTCCCCTATTCTTTTTGACGATTACCGTCTGGGCGAACATTACGATGCCACCCGCGAGATCGCAAACTGGAACGCGGTCGATTTTGATGACGGTGAATGGCGCCATGCTTTAGAGGCCACTGCTCCGAAAGGCACACTTGCACATGCGGCCGTTCCGCCGATCTGTTGTCACGAAGAACGTGCCCCTGTAGCAATCACCCCATATAAGGGCGGTTTTCTTTACGATTTTGGCATTATTGATGCAGGGCTTGTACGTTTGTCCGTCCAAGGGCATACAGGTCAGCGCATCACCATGCAACATGCCGAATTCCTGAAAAATGGCGAACTGAACGTACAAGCATTGTGGTGTGCATACGATTCCCCCACTTTTGAAGATGTGCAACATTTGGTGCACACCGACATTTACATCTGCAAAGGCGGCGAAGCAGAAACCTACACCCCGTCGTTCACCTACCACGGGTTCCGCTATGTCGCCGTATTTGGCATCACCGAAGAACAAGCAACGCCCTCGTTGCTCACACAATGTGTATACCACTCCGACCTGCAACCGCGTGGCGATTTTCGGTGTTCCGACAACACCCTAAATGCCATACAAACCATTACCCGTCGCAGCGGACTTGCCAACATGTGGCATTTCCCGAACGATTGCCCTCAGCGTGAAAAGAACGGGTGGATGGCCGATGCGGCCTTGGCATGTGAATGCATGCTATTGAACTTCACTCCCGAGATGTGTTACCGCCAATGGATACACAGCGTTGTGAAGGCGCAACGTGCGGATGGGGCGCTTCCCGGAATCGTACCAACAGGCGGATGGGGATTCCATTGGGGCAACGGTCCTGCATGGGATTGCGCGTTGGTGTATCTCCCCTATTACGTCTATGTCTATCGTGGCGACACGACAATGATCGAAGAATCTGCCGATGCGATTGTGAAGTATCTGTACTATCTCGCTTCAAAACGCGACGAACACGGACTTTGCGCGTTTGGTCTGGGGGATTGGTGTCACGTGGGGGATATTCCGCCAAAAGCCCCCTTGATCGTGACCGACACCATCGTTGCCAAAGATATTGCGGACAAAGCGGCATTTTTGCTGAAAGCAATTGGTCACGACGGGTGGAAAGTTGCCGAAGCATTAGCGCAGGAACTCACCGCTGCATTCCGCACACATTTGATCCACCACGATGTCGTACACGGTCAATGCCAAACGTCACAAGCAATGGCATTGTATTATGGCATGTTTGAAAATACCGAAAAACCAAACGCATTACAGCATCTGCTCACCTATATTCACGAGGCGGGCGACCGTATGGATGTTGGTGTTCTTGGCGGACGGGTACTGTTCCATCTTCTTGCAGAAAACGGACATGCCGATCTCGCCTATCATTTGATCGCCGATCCAGCCTTCCCATCCTATGGCTATATTCTGTCACAAGGCGCTACCGCCTTGTGGGAACGTTTCACCATAGAACCGCAAGATTCGCTCAATCATATGTTTTGGGGCGATGTCAGTGCCTTCTTCATAAAACGTATCGCCGGATTACAGTTCAACCCCACCGGTACGGATATTACTGCCGTAACCGTCTCCCCCGCCTTTCTTTCGACGTTGACATTCGCCGAAGCGTTTTACGATGCCCCCTGCGGACGAATCGCCATCAAATGGGAACGGGACGGCAACGGCATCCTGCTTTCGCTCACCATACCCGACACCGCTACCGCTACGTTAGTCTTAAAAAACGATTGGCGATTGGAAAACAGCAGCGACACAACCATGATTACCACAGGTACATACCATTTGATACAGGAGGAAAAACCATGAAAATCGTATGTTTAGGTGACAGTTTGACCGAGGGAGATTACGGTTGGCACCAAAGTGGCGTGCCCAATATCCACCCCGAAAATTACCCATATTTTTTATCGCAACTGACAGGAGCCACCGTGGTGAACGGCGGAAAATGCGGCTACACCGTTTCGGCCTATTGGGATTATTACAAACGGGGAGAAATTTCTGTAAACGGCGCCGATTATGTGTTAATCTTTCTTGGTACCAACGGCACATTGGATCCGGATGAGGACGTGCAAGGCAATCACGATTATGCTGAACTGGTGGCACGGTGCCTTGCCGATGCTCCGCAAAGCGAAATCATCATAATCGCTCCGCCGCATGCCACCGAAATTCCCGAACGCGTCAATTTCGGCTGTGCACCGCGTGTCAAAAAGGCAGTAGCATTTTTGACACGATTTGCCGCTGAAAAAGGACTGCGGCTGGTCACGTTTGACGGTGTTTTCAGTGCCGAAAACGAATACGAAATGCAACCCTTTGACGGATTGCATTTCGGAAAAGAAGGATATTATCGCATGGCAAAGCACATTGTCGATACCGTGCAATTCTAAAAAACCCGTGTGTTCGCATCGCGAACACACGGGTTTTTATGTTATCCTCTTATTTGATTTCGCGGATCCAGCCTTCGGGCGCTTCCAAGCGACCCATTTGGATTCCGGTGAGGGTATCGTACAGCTTTTGGGTGATGGGACCCATCTTTTCCATACCTGCCGGGAATGCGATCTCGCGGCCGTGATCTACAATCTTGCCAACGGGCGAAATAACCGCCGCCGTACCGCACAGACCGCACTCAGCAAAGTCGGCCACTTCCGAAAGCGCCACAGGGCGTTCTTCCACTTCAAGACCAAGGTAATCCTTCGCCACCGCCATCAGCGAACGGCGAGTAATAGAAGGCAGAATGCTGTCGGATTTCGGGGTGACGACCTTGTTATCCTTTGTCACAAACAGAATGTTCGCACCGCCCGTCTCCTCAATGTAAGTACGGGTGCCGGGATCAAGGTACACGTTCTCGTCATAGCCCTGCTCATGCGCGTCCACAATGTTGTAAAGACTCATCGCATAATTAAGACCGCCCTTGATGTGGCCGGTACCGCGCGGTGCCGCACGGTCCAGATCGCTGATGCGCAAGGTCAGCGGCTTCACGCCGCCCTTGAAATACGGGCCGACAGGCGTGACCAAAATGCGGAACTGATATTCCGTTGCGGGCTTCACACCGATAACGGGATCGGAACCGAACATGTACGGACGCAAATACAACGTTGCACCCGAGCCATAGGGCGGCACGAACGCAGCGTTGGCCTTAACCACTTGATCCACAGCCTCCAAAAAACGTTCCTTCGGGAACACCGGCATACGCAAACGAAGCGCCGACTGCTCCATACGATCGGCGTTTAGATCGGGACGGAAGGTAACGATGCGGCCATCTTCGGTGGTGTACGCTTTCAATCCCTCAAAGCACGTCTGAGCATATTGCAACACACCGGCACATTCATTGATAACCACATTGGCATCCGTGGTGAGTTCGCCGTCATCCCATGCACCGTCTTTGAAATGCGACACATAACGGTAATCGGTGGGCATATAGCCGAAACCGAGATTACCCCAATCGATATTTTTCTTTTCCATAACGCAGTTCCTTCTTTCCGAAAATACAACTTTCTCTTATTTTATCACACCTTTTTGGTGGGTGCAAGTGTTTTACGGGAGAAAATACCCACTTTTTCAAAAAACGAACGCAAAAAAGCCGCCCGTTTTCGGGCGGCTTTTTCTCACAAAGTGGGCAATTAGCCTTCTGCCTTCATGTTGGCGAAGCACTCGCTGCAGTACACAGGGCGATCCTCGCGGGGCTTAAAGGGGACACGCGCTTCTTTGCCGCAGTTTGCGCAGATAGCCGTAAACATCTCGCGCTCCGGCTTGGAAGCGTTCTTGCGTGCGTCGCGGCAGGCCTTGCAGCGCTGGGGCTCGTTCACAAAGCCCTTTTCAGCATAAAACTCCTGCTCGCCGGCGGTGAAAACAAATTCTGCACCGCAGTCTTTGCACACCAGTGTCTTGTCTTCGTACATGGGATTCTACCTCGCTTTAAATTATTTTGCCCTGTAAACATTCAATCCGAAGTTGGTAAACCAATGGTTCTTTTTGAGATACGCGGGCATTGATATATGATGAACAGCAACGCTGTCTCATCCAATGTTGAACACGCACCGTAATTTAGCACGTGCACGCTGTAATGCGTTATCCACTGCTTTGGGAGATATCTGCAGCTGAGAAGCGATCACAGCATAGGAAAGACCGTCGAGATACCGCAGCAACACGGTGTATTCACGCGGCGAAAGCGCCTCCTGAATACGCAGATGTGCATGCGCCTCACTCTCTTTTTCCTGCATTAAGGCAGCAGGATCTGCCGTTTTCGCCTCAGCCTCGGCCGCCACATTCTCCATCGGGATCTCGGCCGCCCGTGCCGCACGACGACGCAAAAGCGAAAGCAAGCGGTTTCGAACGCAGGTGGAAGCATACGTGCGAAAAGACACATCCCGTGACGGTTGAAACGAACGAACAGCCGACAGCAGCCCCAGGCGAGCCTCTTGTGCTGCGTCGTCTGTCTCGGCCAAAGGAAACCGAAAATACGCAACCTGTGCGCGAATCATCGGTTCACACCGTGCCTCTAAGGTTGCAAAGGCACGCTCATCCCCCGCCCGAGCCAACAAAACAAGTTCTTGCTCGCGCGAAGGCGACAGTTCTTCTGCCATAGACCTTCCTCACTTTTGCGCACAAAAATCAACCTATCACATCACTTATACAGTTTAGCCGATTTTAATTATTTTGTCAACAAAAATTTAATAATTTTCAAATATTCATTTAAAAACACCCAACAAACAGGAAAATACTTGTCAATTTTTTACAAATTCCGCCACTGACAGCGTGCAGCTTGTCATATTTTTCCTTCTGTAAGACAGGATATTCCTTATCAAACGGCGCACACTACTTCTCGTCAGCGGCAGCCTACAGATGAAAGGATACCGCACTTTTTGAGCAGTGGACCGGTATTCGCTTTTGGTTTGTCGGCTCGGTTGCTCATTTGTGTAGAGTCTGTTTCATTTGCTCACACGCAACCGTGCTTGCGCCTGTCGCTGTCTGCCGTTCCCTGCCTTGCGGCAGGGAACGGTAAAACAGCCGTTGTTTCAACCGAAACAACGGCTGTTATCTTTTACATGACAAAAAGGAAAATGCACAAAAGCTGCAGCACACTGCCAAACAGCACAAACAAATGAAACACCCCGTGCATATAGCGGCACCTTTTCCCGACGCCGTATAATACAGCACCAACCGTGTAAGCAATGCCGCCTAAAAGCAGCAGCCAAAGCGCCGCGGCCGTAAGTGCCTGCATCGTCACCCGTGCCGCAATCACAATGCACCAGCCCATACCGATATAACACGCCATCGAAAACGCAGCGTATTTTTTAAGATCGATTGCCGTGAATACGCAGGCAACGAGCGCCAAACCCCACACAAGCCCAAAGAGGCTCCATGCCCATCCCGGCGCAACCGGACGAATCGCCGAAAGCAGAATAGGGGTATACGTACCGCCGATCAAAAAGTAGATAGTGCAATGATCCAACACTTGCAGCACTTTTTTAGCCGTTACATGCCGCAAACCGTGATAAACACTGGACATAGTATACAGCACGATTAGGGAAGCACCGTAGATCGCACCGCCGACAACCGCCCACGCATCTGAAAACAAGGCCGCTTTGAGCACGCAAAACACCAGCGCAAGCACGCCGATACCGCCGCCGACAATGTGCGACACCATGTTGAACACTTCTTCGCCGCGCGTGTAGTCGGGCAACGAACGATCGGCCAATTTCGTTCTTATCAATACGTTAGCGCTCCTTTCCGATAAAGAAAAGAGCCATGGTGCCCGGACCGGAATGAGCACCGATAACAGGTCCGACATTGACCGTCATATCGACCGCTACCCCATAGGTTTCCTTCAACATATCTGCCAACAGCGCGGCATCTTCGGCACAGTCGCCGTGGGAAATAAATACCGGGCCTTCACGGTTGATAGCTAACTCGCCGTATTTATCGGCCAACGCCTTGAGGGCCGCTTTGCGTCCGCGCACCTTCGAACGGCTGATCAAGTGACCTTCGTCATCCATATTCAACACCGGCTTAATACCGAGTACGCCACCGATCAACGCCACCGCAGGACTTACCCGTCCACCGCGTTTAAGATACACCAGATCGTCCACCGTAAACCAATGGCATTGATGTGCACGCTGTGCTTCCACGTAATCTGCCACCTCATCCAGAGAAGCACCCTCTGCCTTCTTTTGTACCGCCAGATAGAGAAGCATGCCAAAGCCGGCCGATGCCGAGCGCGTATCCACTGCACGCACGCGCTGCTCCGCATACTCTTCCTCCAGTTCCGCCGCCGCCATGCGTGCACAGTTAAAGGTGGTGCTGAGCCCCGAAGAAAAACCGATATACAGCACGTCGTTTCCGTTTTTCAGTTCCTCCTCAAACAGCGTGCGGAAGGTTTCGCTGTTGACCGCCGAGGTTTTGGCCACGCCGCCATCGCGCATACGCTGATAAAAGGCAGCCGGCGTTAATTCAAAGTTCGTGTATACCGTATCGTCACCGTCGAACTGAAAGGACAGATCACACCGTTTAACCCCCCACGACTCCAACGTTTCGGGCAGCATATCACAAGCCGAATCGGTATAAATAATGTAAGGACGCATATTTCTTATTCCTCCGTTGTCATTGAATTATGTTCACAGTATACACGATTTCACCCTCTGCAGACAACCTACTCTGTCACCCGGCAAACTATACCGCCATCGACACGGCGGTAGATACGCCGATTTTCGACTCTACCGAAAGTAGAGTTGGGTGTAGAATTGAAATCAGAACACTATTATTTACATTATATTTGTTGATTTTTTTGCGCAGATGTGGTATTATGGGTGTAGATTATTGGAAGGAGTGTGCTTCTTTTGCAAGATATTAAAGCCATCGTCGCCAAAAACATCGCTTCATTGCGACAAGCACGCGAAATGACGCAGTTGGAATTGGCGGAAAAATTGAATTATTCCGACAAAGCGATCTCTAAATGGGAACGCGGCGAATCGCTGCCCGATATTGCCGTGCTGATCGCCATCGCCGATTTGTTTGAAGTATCGCTCGACTATTTGGTACGGCCCGAAAACGACAGCGTGTTCCTTCGTGCCAAACGCACCAGCCGTCGCCGCCGTCAAAACCGCGGTTTTATCACGGGGATGTGTGTGGTATTGGTGTGGCTGCTCGCCATTTTACTATACATCATTTTGGATCTGCTTGCCAAAACCTCCTGGGGGCCGCTGCTGCCGTTCTTGTATGCGATTCCCGCCACCCTGGTGGTCTGGCTCATCTTTAATTCTCTTTGGTTCAACCTGCGTCGCAACTTTCTGATCATCTCACTTTTGATGTGGTCGGTGTTGGGGTCGCTGTTTATCACGTTGCTCTTTTCCGGCTTTACGGTATGGACGGTATTTGCGCTGGGCGTACCCGGTCAGATTATTGTTCTGCTTTGGTCGAAACTGCGGTATAAAAACGAAGAATCCTAAGCAAGGAGAAAATGGATATGAAGCTGTTTGACCAAATGAGCACCGACTATTTTACCGACCGCCACGGGACTTACGCTCCCTACTATTTCCGTTTCCTGGGATATAAAAAAGATTTAGCCGCTGCCCCCGTCCCTTTACGTGCCAACGGCATTTATGCACTATTTACCGAAACACAACCGCAAATTCTCCCTGCCGAGTTGATCACGGGCAACCGCTGCGCGCTGTATACCACGGCCGACGAAATGACGCTGGCATATGCCCAGGCGACGGTTGCACAATTCGGCGAACGTGAATTCATTACCAACAAAGACCACTACGCTCCGAATTATGACCATATTCTCACGGTAGGCCTGCCCGGCCTGCTGTTGGAAATCGACCGTTCGCTCATTACGTGGCAAAACGACCCCAAAAGGTGCGAAACGCTGCAAGGTATGAAACGCGCCTTGGAGGGGTTTTACCGCATGATTGAAAACTATGTTGAGGCAGCCAAAGCATGCCGTGAAAAAAATGGCTATGACCGCCAACGGGTAGACTTTATTCTTCAAAACTGTGAGGCACTGTTGCGCGGTGCACCCAAGACCTTTGCCGAAGCCCTTCAGCTTGTTTGGTTTTGCCACACCGCTTTCTTGATGGAAGGGCGCTATGCCATGGCGCTCGGTCGCCTGGATCAGTACTTATACCCGTTCTATAAAGCGGATATCGAAAGTGGCCGCATCACCGATGAGCGCGTGATCGAGTTGCTTGAAAACGTGTTTATTCGCCTGCGCGACGATGTTGTGAACATCTGTATCGGCGGTACCAATCCCGATGGTTCCTGCGCGGTAAACCCTCTCTCCTACTGTATCGTTCGTGCGGTGGGAAACTGCAACATACCGGGTCCAAACCTGTCACTGCGCACCGCCGAAAACACGCCTGACGATTTCCTGGACTTATGCCTGCAGGTGATCGGCACGGGGCTCGGCTATCCGGCTTTAATGAACGATGCGGTGATGATTCCGGCGCTGCGGGAATACGGTTACCGCGAAGAGGATATTTACAACTTCTGCATGGTCGGTTGCATTGAAAACTTTATTACAGGTATGCAACCGCCGTGGTCCGACGGGCGACTGGACACACCGCGCTATTTCGACTATCTCTTTAATAACGGGCGCAGCGAAACCAACCGTTCAATCGGCATAGATACCGGCGACGTAGACAGTATTCACACCATGGGCGATTTCATGTCCCGTTTTGAAGCACAGCTGGCGCATGGTGCGGCAGAGTATTACGCATGGTTTAAAAACCGCAACAACGCGATCTGCCAAGAGAATTTCCCCGAGCCGTTTCTTTCTTGCTTCTGCTACGATTGCATCGGACGTGGCTTAGATATCAACAACGGCGGCAGCATATATCCTTCGGTGCACGGTGTGGCGATCATGGGAATCGGTACCATCACCGATTCGCTTGCCGCTATCGAGAAGGTAATTTTTATTGATAAAGCCGCCACGCTCAGCGAATTGAAGGCTGCACTGAACAGTAATTTCGAAGGATACGAAGCGCTGCGGGAAAAACTGTTGGCTGCCCCCAAATACGGCAACAACGACGATTTTGCAGATAAATACGCCGTTTGGTTCGTAAAATACATGGCCTCCTGCTTTAAACAGTATAAAACCCGTGACGGCGGCGGCATTTACATCGACGTTGCGGCCAACGTCAGCAACATTTCTGCCGGACGCATTATCAACGCTACACCGGATGGACGAAAACGCGGTGAACCACTGTCAGACGCCGCCTCCCCCTCCTACGGTCGCGACGTGCGCGGTGCAACCGCTACACTGCTCAGCGTATCGAAACCCGATTACACGCAAGTCGCCTGCGGAAGTGTGGTCAATCAAAAATACTCTCCGGCCATGTTCACCCCTGAAAACCGCCCAAAACTGCAAGCACTCATTCGTACCTATTTTAAAATGGGTGGACAGCAGATTCAGATCAACGCCACCTCACGCGAAACGCTGTTGGATGCAATGGAGCATCCCGAAAAATACGGTAGTTTGGTGGTGCGTGTTTCGGGCTTTTCGGCCTTTTATGTAACACTTGACCGCGCGGTACAGTTAGATATTCTCAACCGCACCCAACAGGGGTGAGTGTATGCTGCTGAACATATCCAACATTCAACATTTTTCGGTTGGCGACGGCCCGGGCATCCGCACAACCGTGTTTTTCAAAGGCTGCCACCTCTTTTGCCCATGGTGTCACAATCCCGAAAACTTGGCAGCCGAAACCACCGCGCTGCACTATCGCAACGGTAAGACCGAAACGCGCGGCGTGTGCGTTTCTTCCGAAGAACTGTTGCCGGAACTGTTGGAAGACCGCCCGTTTTTTGACCAAAGCGGCGGCGGCGTCACTTTTTCCGGCGGCGAAGTTATGCTGCAAGCCAATGAAGCCGCGCAATTGGCCGGATTATTGAAAACGCATGGCATTTCCGTGCTGATTGATACCGCCGGCTGTGTGCCGTACACCGCCTTTGAGACCCTGAATCCCGTGGTAAACGGCTATCTATTCGATCTTAAAACCGCCGACGCATCGAAATATCGCGCCATCGGCGGCGACTTGGATCTTGTAACGGCCAATCTTGCCTCCTTAGCACGAGACGGCGTGCCTTTTACCGTGCGCATTCCGCTGATCCCCGATTTTAACACCGACGAAGATTCAATTCGGGCAATCGGCAAGTTGTTGCGTTCGCTGAATATAAAGGAAGCCGATCTGCTGCCCTTCCACCGTTTGGGCAATGCAAAATACGAGGCCATGGGATTGGACTATGCTTACAAAAACCACATGCCGCCCACCGCTGATCAGCGTGCGGCGTTAGCAGCGCTATATGCACAGTATGTGCAAGTAAAAATAGAAGGGTAGGAATTTGTTATGAAAGCCAAAGCGGCTGTTTTTATGGGGGCAGAACACCCCTTTGAGGTGCGCGAATTTCCCGTGACACCGCCACCATCCGGCTACGCACAGCTGGAACTGATTGCCAGCGGCGTGTGCGGAACCGACCTGCACATTCACAACGGCAAATTGGAAGAAAGCGCCCCCGCCATCATCGGCCATGAATTCGTGGGGCGCATCACGGCTGCAGATGCCGTCGAAGCTGCCAAGTTCGACTTAGCCAAAGGGGATGCAGTGATTGCCGACATTGCCGTGCCGTGCGGCGAATGTGCACTTTGCCAAAGCGGTGACGATGCCAACTGTGTGAACATGGGTCTCACCAACGGCGGCGACATTGAAGTGGCACCCCATCTTTACGGCGGATATACCGAAGTGAACTACACTCCCCTCACCAACCTTATCAAGGTGCCTGTGGGGGTGGATCCCACAGTAGCCGCTATCTTTGCCTGCCCCGGCCCTACCGCCATCCATGCCTTCCGCTTGGCAGAGCGTGCCAACATCGCCCTCTCCCAAATGAAGGTGGCGGTGGTGCAGGGTCTCGGCCCTGTGGGCCTGTTCGCGGTGATGTATTTGAAGCGTTTGGGCATTGAAAAGGTGTATGCTATCACAACGGGAGCTAACACCAAGCGCGACGAAGCTGCCCGTCTATTGGGGGCCGACCGTGTGTTCAGTCTAAAAGCAGAAGGCGAACCCGCCGTAACCGCCGCCTTGCAGGCCGAAAACAACGGACTCGGTGTGGATCTGTGCTTTGAGGCTTCGGGCGCGCCGGCTGCCGTGGCACAGGGCATTGCCATCCTGCGCAACCGTGGTGTGTATCTCATCCCCGGTCAATACAGCGAATCCGGTTCTGTGGCCATCCAGCCGCAGCTCATCACCTTTAAAGCACTGCAAATTCTCGGCTCTTCTCAGTATTCTTTCCCCGACGTACACGACTACGTAACGTTTTTAGCAGAGAATCCCGACCTGCAACCGACGATCGCCGCATTGGCCACACCCTACCCCATCGCACACGTGAACGAAGCATTTGCCGATGCCAACGCGGGCAAGAACATCAAAACCGTATTGGTGAAATAAAGAACGACGCTTCGGATTTTACGGAAAGGCTGTGGCGATTTGAATCCTAAACTGCGAGAAAAAACATTGGAATCGCTTTCGGCGGTGCTGCCGATCACCGGTATCGTGCTACTGATCAGCGTTTTCCTGGTGCCGATTTCTCTGGGTACCATGGTGATGTTTTTGGCAGGTGCCGTACTGCTGATCTTCGGCATGGGCTTTTTCCAACTCGGTGCCGAAATGGCCATGACCCCCATCGGCGAAGGTGTCGGCGTGCAGATCTCCAAAACGAAAAAGGTTTTGGCGGTGCTGCTGATCGGGTTTATCATGGGTGCAATTATCACCGTATCGGAACCCGATCTGCAGGTGTTGGCACATCAAGTGCCCTCTGTTCCTGACTTAACGCTGATCTTAACGGTTGCCTTTGGCGTTGGTCTGTTTTTGGCGGTGGCGATTGTGCGTATCCGTTATCATATCGATCTGTCCCGATTGCTGATCGTGTTATACACACTGCTGATTATCCTCTCCTTCTTTGTTCCGCGCGATTTTTTAGCGGTGGCTTTTGATTCCGGCGGCGTGACCACCGGCCCGATGACCGTGCCGTTTATCATGGCATTGGGTATCGGTTTAGCATCGGTGCGCAGCGGCAAAGATGCCGCCAGTGACAGTTTTGGATTGGTGGCTCTTTCCAGTGTCGGCCCCATTTTGGCGGTACTGCTTCTCGGCTGTTTCTTCAAACCCACCGAGGCTGCGTATTCTCTCGGGGAAATTGCCAAGGTGCTCACCACCCGTGACGTGGTGCGTGTGTTTGCCTATGAACTGCCGACATACGGCGGTGAAGTGCTGATCTCTTTGCTTCCCATCGCGGTGGTTTTTGTGCTGTTTCAGTTACTCACCCACCGTTATCAAAAGAGGCAGGTTAAGCGCATTACGGTTGGCATGATCTATACCCTCATCGGTCTGGTGCTGTTTTTGTGCGGCGTGAACGTGGGGTTTGCACCCGTAGGCGCTTTCCTCGGTGCGGAGTTGGCTTCTCTCCGCTACAACTGGATTTTGATCCCCATCGGCATGCTGATCGGTTATTACATTGTGAAAGCCGAGCCTGCCATTCAGGTGCTCAACCACCAAGTGGAAAACGTAACCGACGGTGCGATCTCGGTGAAAGTGATGAACCGCAGCATGTCCATCGGCGTGGCTGTCAGTATCGGTCTTGCCATGTTGCGTATTCTCTTGAACATTCCGATTTATTGGATCTTGGTACCCGGCTACGTCATTGCCCTTGCAATGTCGCTGTTTGTACCGAAAATTTTTGTGGGTATCGCCTTCGACTCAGGCGGTGTGGCCAGCGGCCCGATGACCTCGACCTTCTTGCTGCCGTTAAGCATCGGTACCTGCCAAGCACTTGGCGGCAACCTGATGACGGATGCCTTCGGCGTGGTAGCGCTGGTTGCACTCACCCCCCTGATTGCCATTCAGATCATGGGCATTGTGTATCGTGTCAAAACGAAAAAACTCGAAAAAGCAGCGTTGCTGCATCCCGGCCTCACCGCCGACAGCGACGACATTATCGACTTGGAATAAGGAGGCGGCTGCATGAGTGAACAGAAAGTATATCAAATGTTGATTTTGATCGCTACTCCGAAATTGGCAGAAAAAGCCGCCGATATGTTTTTGCAAAGCAACCTGCCGCTGCAGTTTCGAATGAATGCGGAAGGCACGGCGTCCAGCGAAATTATGGACACACTGGGCTTGGGCAGCGTGGATAAAAGCGTGCTGATAAGTTACGTGCCGCGCGCGCTCGGCCGACAAATGCTGCAAACGCTGCATTCGCGTTTGCGGTTAGATGCGGTGAACAGCGGCATCGCCTTCACGATCCCGTTGACCGGAGCCAGCAACCTGATGCTGCGCATGATGGATAGCGCAGCCGAACATTACGAAAGAGGCGACAGCAGAAAGGGTGAAATAACCATGGGCGATACCAAATACGTGTTGATTGCAGCCACCGTGGATCGCGGTTTTGGCGGCGACGTGATGAACACTGCGCGTGCAGCAGGTGCCGGCGGCGGCACGATCATTCACAGCCGCGGTATCGAAAACGGGGACGCCACGGGTTTTTGGGGTCTCAGCGTGCAGGAAGAAAAAGAAATCGTGCTGATTTTGGCGGATCACGAAGAAAAACTCGCCATCATGAAAGCCGTCAGCGAAGCCTACGGCATGCACAGCAAAGCAAAAGGACTGGTCGTCTCACTGCCGGTCGATGAAGTGATGGGTCTGTAACAAAAAGCGGCGAAGAAGAACCGATGTTTCTTCTTCGCCGTTCTTTTATGCTTTTTCAAATCCCACAAGCATGCCGCCTTTTTCGGCGTAGTAGCTGCACAAACCTCGGCAAGCCACAACCGCCACCTCGGCCGTCGGCCATATGTCCAATATACAAGCTCGCAAGGCTCTGGCCGCCGCTGCATTGGTATTGTGCGCCACACACACCTTACCGCCGGCAAACCCCTCCTCTTGCAGATGCATCAGTATGCGCTCAACGGCACGCTGTTCGCCGCGGCACTTATCCAACGGTTCCAGCGTGCCTTTTTCGCTCGCCTTCCCCACCACACGAAGCCCCAAAATACCGGCCGCCTTGGCAACCGCCAGCGGTACGCGCCCGTTTGCCGCAAAATTTTTAAGCGAGCCTAACATAAAGAGCAGCCCCGTCCGTTTTTGATAAGCGGTAATCTCTGTGATGATGTCTTCATACGAGCGACCGCTTTCGACCAAATGTGCCAAGCGTTCTACGATCAGTTGCATTTCCGCACCGGCCGAAAGCGTATCGATCAACCACACACGCGCGCCGACGTGTTCCGCTTCATACATGGTTTTGGCCACGCACGCGGCGTTGTAGCTGCCCGAAAGACCGCTTGTGATCGTCACACAAAACACATCCTCGGCATCACCAAACGCCTCTAAAAAATCTGCCGGATTGGGACAAGACGTCTTAGAAGTGCCTTTGTAACGGTCAAAATAGGCCGTCATATCCGCCACATCCAACGACGGCGCATCCACGAACTCTGCCGTCTCGGTCACAATTTTCAGCGGTACGACCGCAAAATCCACACGTTCCAATGCAATAACATTGGCAGCGGAATCGGCAACGATCTTCACAGTTCTCATAAAGTGCTTTTCCTTTCAAGCATTGATAGATATACTGTATCACATTGCCGTCACAAGGTCCACCTACTGCTAAAAAGCATCACTCTACCGAAAAAAAGACACCCTCTCCCGAGGGTGTCTTTCACTCTACTATGCCAATTCTTCCGCCCACTCGCCAAACGCCGTGCCTTGATACTCATTTAAGAACGCTTCCGCGACCTTTTGCATCATGACTACCACGCGGCGATCCTTGAAAGAGAACACCATGTTACAATTGCCGAAATATTTGTCGATAATCTGCACACACAAATGCAATTTCAGTTCCTCTTGCCATTGGGCCGATACGGCACAATCGTAACAGTGGCCCGGCTCACCCACCGTCGCCACCAAATCGGCATAACCCTCTTGCGGAAATTTGCCAAACACGTTGTGACCGATGCCAAACGGCAGCGCTTTCACGCCCTGTGCGTTTTCGTAATGCAACACGCCGCCGTCTCCCTCAAACTCAAAGCGAAACCATGAGATCTGCATATTGTTTTTTTCGAGACGATAGGTACGCCCCGAAAGTTCGTTGGCAAATGCACTGCCAACGCCGCATGACAGTGCGCACAGCGTATCGCCTTGCTCGTGCGCACGAAGCGCTGCGAGTGCCTCCTCGTTTTCCGGCAGCGGTTCCCCCATTTCCTCCACAATCAGGCTATACAGCGATTGATACAGTACCGATCGGGAAAACGGATCCCCCTGGTTGTCGGAATTAATGATCAAAATGGTATCGGTGGCAGGGTCGCAAATGGCAAACTGATCCCCCATGCCAATGAAAGCAAAACCGTCACGCGGCGCCTTCCAAATCTGATAGCCGTAGCCATAACCGCCGTAATGGTCCATATCACGGGCATTGTTGGCCACTTGAAAAGCAACAGCTTCTCGAAGATATGCCTCGTTCATATACCGCACACCTTCCCATGTGCCGCCATTCATCACAAAACGGGCAAACCGCCACAGATCACGTGCGGTGCACATCACACCCGAATCGGCAAAGGAGTGGCCACCGGGGCACTCAATGCAATAGGCGTCGGGAGAAAAACCGATGGCATTTAAAAACCGTTCCTTCATAAACTCTAAGAACGACTTGCCCGTGATGGTTTCCACAATCACACCGAGCATATACGAACCCGGGCTGTCATACTGGAACCGTGTGCCGGGAATCATGGTGGCATGGCCCTCAAAGTAGATCTCCGTGCGGTCTTTCGTGCCGCTTGCAAACCAATCGGGCATAGACGGCGTGCAGGTGCACATCATAAGCGCATCGCGCACAGTCATTTCCTCGAACCACGGGTCATTCATACCCTCAGTGTAGTCGGGAAAAAAGGAAACAAACTTATCCTCGAGCGACAGCTTGCCGTCTTCAATCAGCAGACCGATCGCCACCGACACAAAACTTTTTGACACCGAATACATGCGGTGTTTGAATGTCTCATCAAACGGGGCGTAGTATTTTTCGCAGAAGACCGCATCCCCCCGCGTGAGCAACAAGCTGTGGGTATGCAAGTGGTTCTTTTCTAATGTTTTAATAAATTTCAGCACCTTTTCGGACGAAATCCCCACCGATTCGGGCGACACTTTTTGCAGCATAGTTTCCACTCCTTATGCAAGATGTAAAATGTTAAAGTGCAATCACCATGGCGAGCACCGACGGTATCCGTGGCGAAAGATCCACAACGACTTCACGCCATCCTGCTATATTTCAGTAAAACACACACTGAAAAAAATGTCAATTCTTCCGCGGCAAAAATCGCAAAAAGTGTAAACACATGCGCAAAAAACGGTCATCGAAAACCTGCTTGACTGTTCACACCCAACGCGGCGTTAAGTACGGGCAGGAATAATCGGTGAAAAACGGCTCACTACTCACCCAGGACGCTCCGCTTCTTTCTGTCACGTGTGCCGTTCTCAGCAGCACAATCGTCAGTTGACGGCCGGATAGCCGCACAACGCCTACCAGCTGTTCATCGGGCGACACATGTATATTAAAATTGGCAAAGCATGCTCCGGCCAGCCCCTTGTGCCCCATTATCCTCACCGACACATTTTCCTCCGTCAATCCTTCAAACCCCATCTTTTTCAACTCCGTTAACAAAAAAGCACGCGTATCCTCTTCCGACATTCTCCCCGCCTCAAGAGGAACGTCATAAGAGATGGAGTGAATTTGATTTTTCGACGGAACCACCTTGCACAGCACGAAAACGCCCGAAGCGGTCTTTCCTTTATATACGTAGAGAATATGCGTTTTCCCCCGTTTTTCTTCATACATTTCCTCCCTTTCGAAGGACAAGCGTATGGTTTTGCCGTTCAGCGTCATTTGCAGTTGGCGTTCACGCATATCGTCCACCGAGAGGGTAGGTACAGTTGTGGTCATCGTACAAATCACCGTTGTTCGATTCTCTTCGGGCAGGGTGGTTGGTTTGGTCGTGGTGGTTGTAGTGGTTGTAGTGGTTGTAGTGGTTGTAGTGGTTGTAGTGGTTGTGGTGGTTGTGG
>JAZODN010000024.1:0-4356 GCA_045597045.1 Acutalibacteraceae bacterium | reverse complement strand
GTGCGTGGGATAATCGTTGCCGAAAACGCGCAGATAATCCAGCTTACCTGCTGCTACCTTGGAAACGTAAGGCAGAAGGTTATTGGGAATACCGCGGGGATCCTCACCGATAAGACCGCTTTCGTGTGCGCCGATGGGGTTGAAATACCGCAGCAGCACGGCCGACCACGTGGGATCGGAGGCACACAGATCCTTCAGGATCTCCTCCACCATATATTTGGTGCGGCCGTAGGGGTTGGTTACGTCACCCGTGGGCAGTTCTTCGGTATACGGTACGGGATTGTGTCCGTACACCGTGGCCGAGGAGCTGAACACAATGCGTTTCACGCTGTATTTGTTCATTACGCGGCACAAGGTGACGGTGCCGCCCACGTTGTTGTCAAAATACAAAAGCGGTTGTTCCACCGATTCGCCCACAGCTTTCAATCCGGCAAAGTGGATGACCGTGTCGATGGTGTTTTCCTCAAAAATGCGGCAAAGCGCCGCTTCATCGCGGATATCCGCTTCATAGAACTTGATTTTGGTACGGCACAGCTGCTCCACTCGGTGTAGCGGTTCCATCTTGGAGTTATAAAAGTTATCCAGCACGACAATATCCTGCCCTGCTTTGATCAGTTCCAAGCAGGTGTGGCTGCCGATGTAACCGCAGCCGCCGGTGATAAGAATTGCCATTGTTTATCGCCTCCGAAAAATACTAACGCCAGTATACCGCACTTTTTCGGCGGTGTCAATCGGTTTTGTCTTGCTATCTTTTCACAAAGCGAGTATAATATAAACAAAGGGGGGATAGCATGGCAGACCGCACGATATTACATGCCGATTGCAACGGGTTTTATGCTTCGGTAGAATGTGTGCGCAACCCCAATTTGCGGCGTGTGCCCATGGCGGTTTGCGGCAATCCCGAGCATCGCCACGGCATTATTCTGGCTAAGAACGAGCTGGCCAAGGCTTTTGGCATCACCACGGCCGAAACGGTGTGGCAGGCACAAAAAAAGTGCCCCGAACTGGTTTTGGTGCCGCCTCATCATGCAGAATATGAGGAATACTCCCACAAGGTCAACGCCATTTATGCACGTTACACCGATATGGTAGAGCCGTTCGGTATTGATGAATCCTGGCTGGACGTGACCGGCAGTGAGCGCTTGTTCGGCAGCGGCGTTGCCATTGCCGACCGTCTGCGTGCCGAGGTGAAGGCCGAACTGGAGTTGACTATTTCGGTGGGGGTTTCATTTAACAAGGTGTTTGCAAAACTTGGCAGTGACTACAAAAAGCCGGATGCGACCACCGTGTTCGATCGCGCAAGCGTTGAGCGTTTGATCCATCCCATGCCGGTGGATGCTCTTTTGTACGTGGGAAAAGCGGCGGCCAAAACACTGGAAGGCATGTATATCCGCACCATCGGGGAGCTGGCGCGGGCCGATCGCGCGTATGTGGCGGCACGTCTTGGCAAAACGGGGGAGATGATCCACGATTACGCCAACGGGTTGGATAACAGCCCCGTTGCCCGTTACGGCGAAACGCGCGAGGTGAAATCGGTGGGTAACGGCATCACCTTCCCACGCGATCTCGTGGGGTACAATGAGATCCACACGGGGGCGGTGCTGTTGGCCGATACGGTGGCGGCACGGTTGCGTCAAAGCGGCCGATACGCCACGGTGGTGCAGGTGACTTTGAAATCGCCTGCGTTGGTGAGCGTGCAGCGGCAAATGGGGGTGCGCCCCACCGATTTGGCACGCGATCTTGTGGCGGCGGCTATGCAGCTCATTCGCACTCACTGGGGGGAGCAGTCACCGCTGCGTATGCTCACGGTGACTGCCGCCGGGCTGACCGATCGCCGTGAAAGCGAGCAGCTGTCGCTGTTTGAAAGTGAAAGTGACGATTACGACCGGCAAAGCCGCATCGCCGGTGCGATGGACAGTATTCGCGAGCGTTTCGGTAACGAGGCCATCACCCCGGCAACAACGCTGCAAAACGAGTGGGAAAAGCATTGATACCGCACGAAATGCAGGGTTTTCTGCAATTTTTATCATTGACTTGTCGGGCGTAACTCGGTATACTGAAAACAGAAATTGAACAATGAGGTGTTATTATGCGTTTCGGTGTCTGCGCAGGAGATATTAACCGTTTCCCCATCATTAAGGAGGCGGGGTACGATTACATTGAATTTCCGTTGGTACAGCTTGTCGGAATGAGCGACGAGGAGTACGTGGCGTTTAAGGCGAAGGTGGAGGAGATCGGCTTGCCGATCGAAAGCTACAACGGCTTTTTCGGTGCCGACTTGAAGCTGGTGGGCGAAACGGTGGATTACGATGCCATTGCTGCTTATGCCGAAAAGGGCTTGTCCCGTGCGGCGGCACTCGGCGGCAAAGTGGCGGTGATCGGCAGCGGCGGTGCGCGCCGCATTCCCGATGGCGAAGAATACGACGTGAACTTTGCCCGCTTTGCCAAAACGCTGGCGGTGTGCGGCGAAGTGGCGGCACGCCACGGCATGACCATTGTGGTGGAACCGCTGAATGATAAGGAGACCAATATTATCAATTCGGTGGAGGAAGGCTTGCGCGTGTGCGCATTGGCGAACCACCCCAACGTGAAATGTTTGGCGGATTTTTATCACGTGTTTATGAGTGGTGAAACACTGGATGCCGTGCGCGGCGCCGGCGATATGTTGGCGCACGTGCACCTGGCGCGTGCCAATGAAGACCGCGCCATGCCGTATGCGGAGGATCTGCCGCAGTGTGAGGAATGGGCAGCGGCGCTGAAGGCGTGCGGCTACGATGCGCGCATCAGTTTGGAAGGCAACTTTTTGCCGAGCTTTGAAGAGGCGACCGTGCGCTGCCGCGAGATCGTCAAAGTGTTCGCGTAATACAAAAAGAAACACACGGCAGGTCACATGATCTGCCGTGTGTTTTATCTTTCGACAAAATTCTTCTTGATTTATTGCAGGATACGTGGCACACTAATTTCGCAACACAATCAGAATACGTTATCAATTGTTCGGTGGCCCACATTTTTGCCTTTTGGTAAAAATGTGGGCTCTTTCGTGTAGTTCACCGGACGTAACGGGATTGTGTTGCAGCAATGGGAGCTCGCGTTTTTCGTGCGTGGTTTCGGCTGCGCACTTTTTTATTGTCGTAGGGACTTCACATGAAAAAGAAAGAATACGGCTTTTTGCGCCCGGTGGATACACTGGGACGGTTAGTGATCCCTTGTGACCTGCGAGAACAGTACGGTTTTGCGCCGAACGAGAAGGTGCTGCTTGTCCCGCAAAAGGACGGCGTTATGATAAAACCGTATAAAGAAGACAAACAAGAACCATAACAAAAACCACCCACCATATGCGTTGTACTCTAAGGGACAGTAAAAAAGGAAGCGCGAAATTTTCGTGCTTCCTTTTAATTTTGTCTTATAACGTAGCAAGCAGGGAAAATGTACGGCACATTTTCCACTTGTTAGGAGAACCTAAAACCCTTTTACAAACAAATACCATCTGTTCGATAAATTGGAATTTGACAATATTATAGTTTTCTAAAAACATCCAAGAAATGATTGCTTATTCCAATCATATCTGCTCTTTCGCAAATATACATATGATAATCCAAATACCTACTATAAACATCATCCGACATTTCGTTAATCTTATCTCTAAAATAATGAGAAATCATATCTGTTCCAATAAAGTGCAATCTTTCAACATTGAAGTTAGACATTAAAAGGTCTATATCTTCTTTTCTGTGCATTTGGAATATTTCTTCGGGGGTTGAAGAACACTTATAGGAATCATCAATCAAATGTGTGTATGGCTCTTCAACTATTTTTCCCTTGAGTAATGCAAATTGGATGATTGTTGCATCATTTCCGCAATAAGCAGCAAAGATGATACCTCCTTTTTTAGTTACCCTTATTGCTTCACTCATAGCCTTTAACTGTTCCTCGGCAGTATAAAGGTGATACATCGGTCCTAAGAGCAATGTGATATCATAAGTCGAATCCGTGAATGTATTCAAATCCAAAGCATTACCCTGCGTGATTGTAATTTGTTCATTGGGAATTGTCTTGGATTTGAATATTTCAATATTATGTGCAACTAACTCAACGGAATCAACAACATATCCTTTTTGCGCAAAGTAATGACTATAGGCTCCCGTGCCTGCACCGATTTCAATAATCCTATTGCCTGGTTTAAGATACTTTTCTATGTACTTGACTGTTGTAATAAATTCTGTTTGACTATGTCTAAAAGCCAATCTTTTATCCTCATCACAATGCTGTGTGTAGAATTCATTTAAGTAATCTGACATAATCGTTTTCTCCTTCTACGCTTGGTATATCTCGCAAACTGCTCTGTTAGACAAATTC
>JAZODN010000023.1:0-6143 GCA_045597045.1 Acutalibacteraceae bacterium | reverse complement strand
TGTAGGCAAATTCGTCGGCGGTGTGCATGTCGTAGAGCGCATGGCCGCCCTCATGAATGACACTATACATCGAGGAGGCCACGTTTTCGGGATCGTAATTGGTGGTGATGCGCACGTCGTGGTGAGAACCTAAGCTGATGGTGAAGGGATGCTCGGTGGTACCCAGCCCGCAGTGCGCTTCGTCAATGCCCATCACCTGCATCAAGCGGTGAGAAAACGCCTCTTGCGCCGCATCGTCAAACCTGCCGAACAGGCAACGGTCATCCACCTGCGTTGCCTCGCCGATACGTTGAATCAGCGGCACCAGGCGTTCGCGCAGGGTGGCAAAGAAACGGTCACAGATCTCCATTGTCAATCCGTCTTCGTATTGGTCGAGACAATAGTCATACGGCGCCTTCTCGGGCGCACAGTAGCCGGCAAAACGGCGCTGCGTATCGAAGATTTGGGTGAGCAACGGCTCGAACAGAGCGAAATCGTTGGTTTCCTTTGCGGTGTGCCACACATCATCCGCTTCCACCAACAACTGCTGATACGCCACAAATTCCGCCATGGGGATCTTTTGCATATCGCGAATACTTTTCAGCCCCAAAAAGACAATGCGCTGTTCGGCAGGAGGCAGTTCTTCGCGGTGGACATCCAAAAACTCCAACAGTTCCACCGTTTCGGAGCAGGTGGAAAGGCGGTATTGCTCTTCGCTCAGCACGGCAAGCGTTTGGCCGCGATTGGCGGCGGTGCCCTTCGGAGCAGTGGTCGCACCGTCATAGTAGATCAGTGCGGTGGCGTGACTGTAGGCGCTGAGTTTGGCTTGCAAGGCTTTCAATGCCTCGCGTGCTTCATTTACGGTCATAGGTATCCCTCAATTCATTCCAAATTTTTTCAGCCGTGCGTGCAATGTGTGCCGCTTCGGCGGAATTACAGGTGTTAAGTGTGCGTTTCTTCGGTTGACCCCAAATATCAAACAGGTACGGACCGATCCACTCATTTTCACCGCAGTCTTCAAAAAGGCCTTGCAAAACGCAACGGCAGGCGGCACTCGGTGACGGAAACAGCAAGCGCATGCACGGCTTGATCAGCCAATAGATCGCCTTTGGATAATGCGCGGTAATGCCGGTCAGCGTGATGCCGGGGTGGGTGACAGCCAGCCCCGTCTCGCCGCGAAACAGCGAGTAGAGCGCAAACATCAAATAGCGCTTGGCGTTGCCGTATACCTTAGATGCTGCGCGACGGGTGGAAAAATCAACGTCATGCGGATCGGCTTTTGAATAATTGTGAGCAATGCTGCCCACGGCGACTACACGCACGCCGCGTGCTTTGACGCGCCGCGCGAGGTAGTACGGGGCTGCAAAATTGATCTGAAAGATGTTATCCCATCCCGTGTCGCATCGAAAACGGGGTACCGCATAGGCACCGGCATTTAGGATGAGTGCTGCCGGCGGTGCCTCGCATAACGCATCGGCCGCCGCTTTGACAGTGGCAAAATCGGTGAGATCCACCGTGTGATGGGTGATAACCGTATCGGGAAATTCTGCTTGCAGGGCGGTGGCGAGTGCCGCGGCTTTTTGTGGGTTGCGATCCAGCAGCAAAAGGTGTGCACCTTCGGCGGCCAATGCGCGGCAGAGCGCTTGCCCGATACCGCCCGTGCTGCCGCTGACAGCCACTGTTTTGCCGGCCAAACGTTGTTCCATCCCACTCACCTCTTGCGTTCTATTGTAACAAACCCCACCGCGTCTGTCAAGAAACGGTGGGGTCTTTTGTTATGCTTCTTCGTTTAGTGTGCGTTCCATTTCCGCTTGGATTTTGGGATCGTTCGAAAGCAGCGGCGAGATATCTTTTCCGCGGATCTTGCGGTCAACGTAGTTCTTGGTTACCTTCAGCACCAAGGGGAAGAGAGCGAGAACGCCGATGAGGTTCGGAATCATTATCAACCCGTTAAACGTGTCGGACAGATCCCATGCGAGACCGCCTTCCATCACAGCACCCGAGAGGATCATGGCTACGAAAATACACTTATACACTTTTACGCCTTTCGTGCCGAAAAGATATGCCACCGCCTTGGAACCGTATTGTGACCAGCCGAGCGTGCTGTTCTTAAAGAAGGCAGCATCCATGTTCAAAACGATACGGTTCAACCGGATATGTAATTGCCTCAGGTGTTGTATCACAACCTTCGACATGATGCAACTGTTTTTTAATTTCTAAAAATTTTATATATCCATCAGTCTGTTCGGCGAAAGGAGGTGCTGCTTCAAGGGATCTTCACCGCAAACAACGTGGGCGCAGGTGTGGGATGCCGGGAAATCCGCTCTTGACGGATAGAGGGTGATTTGATATACTTTAGATATACTTTAGTCGTATTATATATGATAAAAGTACAGTAGGAGATAATCGAAAAGGAGTGAACGGTATGAAACGCGATCTCATTTCCCTTATTGTTCCGTGTTATAACGAGCAAGAGGTGTTGCCGCTGTTTTATCGCGAAATCGTGGCGGTGGCAGATACGATGGCAGCGGATGTTGAATTCTTGTTTATCGACGATGGGTCGAAGGATAACACTCTTTCGCTGTTGCGTGAATTGGCGGCCGCGGATGAGCGTGTGTTTTATTACTCCTTTTCTCGCAATTTCGGTAAAGAGGCAGGTATTTGGGCCGGCCTTTCTTATGCCCGTGGAGATTATTGCGTCATTATGGACGCCGATTTGCAGGATCCGCCGGCGCTGTTGCCGTCGATGTATGAAGCGGTGAAGAACGAAGGGTATGACGCAGTGGCCACCTGCCGTGTGACGCGCCGGGGCGAGCCGCCGATCCGGTCTTTTTTTGCTCGCCTGTTTTACAAGATCATCAACCGTATTTCCGATGCGGATATCAAAGACGGTGCACGCGATTTTCGCATGATGTCGCGTCAAATGACCGATGCGATTTTGTCGATGGGAGAGTATAATCGCTTTTCCAAAGGTATTTTCGGCTGGGTGGGATATCGCACCAAATGGCTGTCCTATGAAAACGTCGAGCGTGCCGCCGGTGTGACCAAATGGTCGTTTTGGAAGTTGCTTAAGTATTCACTGGAGGGAATTATCAATTTTTCTTCTGCACCGCTGTTTATTTCTTCATGGATAGGGTTGCTTTTCTGCTTGGCGGCGTTTGTGGCAACGCTGTTCTTCTTTGTGCGTCGCCTGCTGTTTGGCGATCCCGTGACAGGCTGGGCGTCACTCGCTTGTCTGATCACCTTTATCGGCGGTGTGCAGTTGTTTTGTGTGGGCGTGCTCGGGCAGTATATGGCGCGTATGTATTCCGAAAGTAAAAAGCGCCCGATCTTCCTTCTGCGCGAGACCAATCGACGTGAGGATACGCACAAAGGAGAAGAGGTATGAAGCGCGTGCTCGGTTTTGTTCGCAATGCCGTAGGCGCTATGGGGGATAAGGAAAGTCGCGTGTATCTGCCCGATATACTCGCGATGGCTGTAACGGCGTTTTTTGCCGTGTGTGCCGCGACGATCTTTTGGGTGCCCCATCGCTACGATAATGATGCGTTTTTGGTGGCGGTCTCGCCGGTGTGGTTTCTCGCGGCGTTTGCCGGCAGTGCGGCCCTCTTGTTTGTTCTTTGTGCGTTGTGGCGTGCCAAACGGGTGCTGCCGTGGGCGCTCACGGCAGCAACGGCAGCGTTTTGCTGTGCTTTGCCGCAAGGGGGCGAGCACAATATTTGGCTTGGTTGCGGCATCGCGGTGATCTGTTTGTTGGTGTGCCGCTTTTTATTCCGTCGTTTTGAACGCCCGTTTTTTCTCCCGAAATTCACCTTTAAGGCCGTGTATTGGATCACGGCCGCACTGTTTTTGGTGTTTACGGCAACCATGTCGCTGACAGGGGCAGCGCGATATTACGGGTTTACCTATGATGCGTTCGATTTCGGTATTTTTGCCCAGATGTTTGCTTACATGAAGGAGACCGGCCTGCCGTTCACCACGGTGGAGCGCACGGGTCTTCTTTCACACTTTGCCGTGCATTTTTCGCCCTTCTTTTATCTTTTGCTGCCGGGGTATTTTCTGTTTTCTTCGCCGGTATATCTCTGTGTAACACAGGCGGCATTCGTGGGTGCCGGTGCGTTTGCGGCGTGCGGCATTGCCAAAGAATTAGGCTTTTCGCCCAAGGCGACCGCATTGATTTCGGCACTGTATTTTCTGTTCCCCTCGGTTTCGTACGGCTTGTATTACGATTTTCACGAGAATAAATTTCTGATCGTCTGTCTTCTGTTCACGCTGTATTTCCTGCTGAAACGGCGGTTTGTGCCGTTTTACGTTTGTGCGCTGTTGGTGTGTTCCATCAAGGAGGATGCGGCCATATATATTGTGGCTGTGGCACTGTTCATGTTGTTTCATGAAAAACTGTTTGGGCACGGCACGGCTACGCTTGTGTTGGCGCTTGGTTACTTTGTGTTTGCGCTTACGATGATACAGGTGTGCGGAGCAAGCGAGTCGATGGAGTTCGGGTATCGGTATTCGGATTTTACATTGGACGGCACGGTGAGTTTCGGCACGATTTTGCAAACGGCACTGTTCAATTTCGGTAAAACACTGTCACTTATGTTTAAACCCGAAAAAGTGGCCTATCTTTTGTGGATGTTCCTGCCGGTGCTGTTTACACCGTTTGCGAACAAGCGTGTTTCGGTGTTTTTACTGTTGGTGCCCATGTTGTTTGTCAATTTGATGAGCAGTTGGCCGTATCAGCACGATGTGGAATTTCAATATACCTACGGCGTGGCGGCTATGGTGCTGTTTGCGGCTATGCTGGCGCTTCGCACGCTGTCACCCAAAACGCGGCACGCGCTGCTGACGGCGTGTGTGATGCTATCGGCAGCACTTACATTGCCGTATGTGGTCCACAACACGAAAGGTTACGTGACACGGTATTGGCAAAACCGCGCGGAGCGTCACGAGTCGATCACGTTTTTGTATGAACAATTGCCGCGCGACAGTGTGATCGGTGTGGAAGGCGACGTAATGCCGATCTTGTATGACTATCCGCATCTGGTGTTGGATCCCCGAACGGAAGAACAGGCGGCTGAGGTGATGTATTACGTTGCCAAAATGAGCGATGCGGAAGATTTTGCCCAAATGCTTGATAAGGGCTTTACACTGCACGCAAAGAACGATTATGTCGTGGTGCTGAAAAATCCGAATCTGTGATACATAGAAAACGCGCAGAATGTCGAAAATTTCTTTCAAAAAGGGGTTGACATTCGGAACGAAAGTGTGTATACTGTAATAACCGGAAACGCACCGGATATATCGCGGGGTGGAGCAGTTGGTAGCTCGTCGGGCTCATAACCCGAAGGTCGTGTGGTTCAAGTCCCGCCCCCGCAACCATAAGAAAAGGACACCCTCTGGGGTGTCCTTTTCTTATGGTTATGAGTGAGAATTGTGCATCGACTTGGGTTATGAGTCCGACGAGCGTTGCTCGTTGGGTCGCGTTGCCGAGCGCAGGACACGGTTTATGTTTCTGCTTTTTTGATTTGGTACACCGTGTCCCTGAGAATCGGCAAAGCCGATTCTCCCTAACAAAGTCTTTTTTTAGTGGCGGAAACAGCGAGGCAAAAGCGAGTGCCGCGGTCGAAATGCGCCGAGCGAGAGCGAGGAGAGCGCGTTTCGGGCACCGCAAACGGGCAAGCAAACGCGAAGCGTTTGTGAGAAACCCGAAGGTCGTGTGGTTCAAACGAAGTTTGAAACGAACTCCAAGGGTGAGGCATCTATGATGCCGAAGCCTTGGCAGCAACAGTCCGGGGGACTGTTGCGCTCGTGAGAAGAAAGTCCCGCCCCCGCAACCAACATTGCGAACCGAAAAAGATATCGGTTCGAAAAACCCCGAAACCACAACGGTTTCGGGGTTTTTTGTGCCATTTTTCAAGGTGCAATTCAAAAGATATCATTCCCCCAAAATGACCTTTGGGGAGGACTTGAACTAAATGCCTGGGCTTTTAGGGGCAGATTTTGCGATTATTTTCGCAGAGTCTGTCTTTTTTTGTTTGTACTCCCTTCTCTATGATAATTTTTGCGCAACACTCAAAAAAGTCTGATATTCTGTCAACAAACAGCTTGTGTCATAGAAACTGAACGGCAGGAAGTTTTTGCTTTCTGCCGTTATAATGTTTTAGAAA
>JAZODN010000022.1:0-7352 GCA_045597045.1 Acutalibacteraceae bacterium | reverse complement strand
CGATGCATTTTACTGGCAGGGGGTGGACGGCACCCGTGTATTCACGCATTTGAACACCATCGGCGCACGCAACATGGAACCGAGTGTGCTGAACGAAATTGCCGGCGGTATCCGTCAGCGCGCCTCGACGCATCGCCGTCTGCACGCCTACGGTCCCGGTGACGGTGGCGGCGGCCCGCAGTTCGAAATGCTGGAAGGCGCACGTCGCATGCTCGATTTGGAAGGTTGCCCCCGTATGGAATACACCACCGTGGGCGAGTTTATGCGCAAACTGGAAGCGGAAGCAATCGAGCCGCCGCTCTTTGCCAAAGAGTTGTATTTGGAACTGCACCGCGGCACACTCACCAACCAACACGAGATCAAACGCAACAACCGCAAGGCAGAGATCGGTGTGCATAACGCAGAGTTCTTGACGGTTGCGGAAGCGGTGAGCCGTGGTGTGCCTGCCACGGGCGAAAAGGTAACCCCCATTTTGGAAACGGTGTTGCTCAACCAGTTCCACGATATTTTGCCGGGCACCTGCATTGAAGCGGCTCACGTCGATTGCAAGAAGCAAATGCGCGAAGTGCGTGCCGCATTGGAGCAGCTTTGCTGCACCACCCTTTCCACCGATAACGACAGTGCCGCCGTCACGGCAGTGAACACCCTCTCCTTTGCGCGTGAAGACGTGTGGTATGCCACCTTGCCCGAGGGCAAGCACGTGAAAGGGGTGCCGTGCCAAACCTTCACCGATTTTGAAGGAAACCGCCGCACAGCGGTGGGCGGCGCGGCGTTGGCGCCGCTTTCGGCCACGGTGTTTGAATTGACGGCTGCGCAAGAGGCAGAGGCGACTTCTCCCTTCCGCTACGACGGCAAAACCCTTACCACGCCGTTTGCAGTTATGACCTTCGACGAGCGCGGCGCGATTGCCTCGTTGGTGGATACGTGCACGAACCGTGAACTGTGCGGCGGTCTGCCGCTGAACACCTTCCTCTTTGCCGAGGATGTGCCGCTTGCGTGGGAAAACTGGGATGTGGATGCCGATCTGTTCCGCAAGCTGAAACCCACCGCCACTTTGCTCTCGCGCGAGGTGGTGTCGGACGGCGCAGTGGAATTCCGCCTGCGCAGCCGCTATCGTATCAGCGAAAAGACGGAGATCTGGCAGGATATGGTGGTATACGCTGCGTCGCCTATGGTGCGGTTTGATACAAAGATCTGCTGGCAGGACGATCATCGCTTCCTGAAAGCGGCGTTTGACACGAACGTGTTGGCGCAACAGGCACGATTTGAAATGCAGTTTGGTCACGTGGAGCGTTCGACCAATCACTCCACCGCTGAAGAACTGGCCCAGTTTGAGGTGGCTTGCCATAAATACACCGACCTTTCGGACACCCGTTACGGTGCGGCCGTGCTGAACGACTGCAAATACGGTGTGTCGGTGGAGGGCGGCTGCATCGGTTTGTCGCTGCACAAGGGCGGCACCGCACCCGATGCAAGCGGTGATCACGGCGAACATTTTTGCAGTTATGCGTTGTTACCTCACAACGGTGGGTTCTCGGTGCCGACGGTGGTGCAACCGGCCTATGCCATGAACTATCCGCCCTTGGTGCTGCAAGGGCGGCGTGCGATGCCGGCGCTGGTTACGGTGGAAGCCGACAACGTGCTGATTGAAACGGTGAAGCCTTGCGAAGACGCCGAGAACGCCTACATTCTTCGCTTGTACGAAGCGGAGGGTGGATCGGCTGCCACCCGGCTGCAGTTTGCCACGCCGCCGCGTGCGGTGTATCGCACCAACATGTTGGAAGAGGTGCTGGAGGAGATCGATCCCCAAAACGTACCCCTTTCTTTCTCACCCTTCCACATTGAAACCATAAAAGTGGTGTATTGAGAGACGATCCGGGAGGCAAGCGAATGGAAAGGCGTTGGGATCGCACAAAGTTGATTGTCGGTGCTCACGCACTGGCGCCGTATGCGCGCACCGAAGAACACGTGCGAGATATTGTGGCGTGTGGGGTGGATTGCATCGTGTGCATGGATCCCGATCGCGCCGCACTGGACTTGTTTTCAAAATACGGTTTGGGTGCGTTCGTGCGCTTTATTGTGCCCGAGTGGTGGGGCGGTTGTCCGGCCGGCAGAATGGCCGAACTTAATCCGTTGGAAGGTTATCTGGCGGCAGCGGATGCCTTTGAGGACCATGCGGCCATTTGGGGCATTGACGTTGGTGACGAGCCTTCCGCGCTGGATTTCCCCCATTACGGTAAGGTGATCCCGTTGGTTGAACGCCGTTTCCCCATGCATTTTGCGTATCTGAATCTGTATCCGAATTACGCCTCCACCTCGGAGAATACGGGGGAAGAGGTGGTCAGCCAGTTGGGCACGGCGACCTATCGGGAATATATCGACCGCTACGTAGCCGAGGTGCCGACCGACTATATCAGTTACGATTTTTACATGTATGCCAACACGGTGGAAAACGCGTTTTCCAACCTTTGGACCGTGGCAGACGCGTGTCGGGATACGGGGCGTTCGCTGTGGATCGTGTTGCAGGTGAACTCTTCGCGGGAAGATGCCGTGATGTCCTTGAATCAGTTGCGCTTTCAGGCATATACCGCCCTGGCGTTTGGCGCAGAACTCATCAGTTGGGGGTGTTATACCGTCGGTTGGTGGTATAATAACGTGCTGGATGAAAACGGCAACAAAACCGCGCAATACGAAAAACTGGCGGCGATGAACGCAGAACTGCACGCGTTGGGTGAGCCGTATATGCGGTATCGCCGCACGGCGACCGCCTTCGTCGGGTTCGACACGGTCATGCGCGGTGCCGCGGAACACTACAGTGACGGGTATGTGCGTATGCTCCGAGAGGAGAGTGGAGCGCCGCTGTTGGTGGGTGCTATGATCGGCCGACACACCTCGGATCACGCCTATATGCTGTGTGCGTGTGACGATCCGCACGACGTAGCAGGGCGAGAAAACTGCGTTGTCTTTCGCGCCGATGGGCGAGGTGTTGTCCTGCACAGCGGCGGCCGAGAAACGCGGCTCCTGCCCGATGAGGAAGGGATCTATCGGTTTTCGTTGCCCTCGTCGCACGGTGTGTTGCTTGAGGTTTTGGGATAACATATGAAAAATCGGTTGTCGCAACGCGACAACCGATTTTTTGTTTGTGTGTTTATTCTGCGACTTTCTTCAAAAAAGCTACGCCGTGATGAAGGGCGTCTTCCAACGTTTCCCATCCTTCAAATTCCAGCGAAACGTAGCCGTCATAACCGGCGGCTTTCAGCGCAGCAATGCAGTCGGCAATCGGCACCACGCCGTGACCGGCTACCGTTCCGCGCAGGAAGTTGCCGCCGCGAGTGACGATCCAGCCGTCGGACGGGGCCCCTTCTTCGGCGGTTTTACAGATAAAATCCTTCACGTGGGCATGAAAGGCATAGGGTGCTGCACGCGTCACCGCTGCAAGCGGTGGTTCATCCACGCACAGGAAGTTGCCGGTATCCACCAGCCAGCCGAAGTTTTCGTGGTCAACCGCACGGCACAGTGCTTCCACGCGCACCGAATCCTGGCAGAAAAGCCCGTGGTTTTCCACCATGGTCTTCACACCGCGCGCAGCGGCGTATGCGGTAACGCGACGGCAGCCTTCGGCCAGGCGCGGCAACACTGCGTCAAAGCCTTCGGGAGGGTTTTGGAAGGTGGCATCATGCCGCAACAGCGCGGCGCCGAGCAGCACGGCCACATCCACCTTGCGGCAGAGGCGTTCCACCTCAGCGTCCAGGTCTTCGCGCAGCAGGTCGGCGCCCACGGTATACGCGGCAATTGCGAGCCCTTGTTTGGCGGCCTCTTCGCGCAGCTGCACGGCGTAGTCCTCTTCACTTACCCCTTCGGGTGGGGTGAGGTCAATAAATTCAATAGCATCCAGCCCCAACGCCTTCGCTTTGGCAATCACCGAAAGTTGGGTGTCTTCGCCGCGGTCGATGGCACGCTGAAAGCTGTAAGACGAAATGGCAGTTTTCATGACGCTTAGTTACCCAGCAGGTTACGCAGGAACTTGACCGAGGAGACGATGTCTGCTACGGGGTCTTCGCCCACTTCGCGCTCGATGGTGAGGAAACCCTTGTAGCCGATCTCTTCCAGCGCCTTCGTCCATGCCACGAAATCCACGTGACCGTCGCCCAGCGCCTTTTCTTCAAACGCCACGCCCCACTGATCGCGCTCGTCTTCGGGACGCAAGCCGTAAATCACTTCGGGATCCTTGTCGAGCAGCTTGATGCCGTCTTTGGCATGGGTGTGCACGATGTAATCTTTCAAGGTATGCACCGCTTTGGCCGGGTCATCGCCCACCACCATCACGAGGTTGGCAGGGTCAAAGTTCACGCCCACGCCGCGCGAGTTCAGACTGTCGAGGAAGCCTTTCAGCACCACGGCCGGTTCGGGACCGGTTTCCACCGCAAAGTGGCCGCCTACCGAGTCGGCATATTCCGCAAGCTCGCGGCATGCCGCCTGCATAATGGCGTAACGGGGGTGGTTCGGATCGGTCGGCACCACGCCGATATGGGTGGTCACCACTTCCGATTCGTATTCGCGTGTGAAATCCATCACGCGCTTGGAGCGCTCGATCAACGAGGGGTTGTGCTCTGCCTGGCCGAAACCGTGCCCGAAGTCACCGCACACGGCCGACACCTTCAGACCGTTGGACTTGATAATGTCCAAACGCTCGCGCACGATGGCGGTGGTGTACTCTTCGGGGTTGTTCAGCCACACCTGCAAGCCCTGCACGCCGAGCGATGCAGCCTTTTCCACCGCCTCACGGAAGGGGAGGCGGAAGGAATCTAAAATAATGCCAATGGGAAATTGATACATACAAAAGACCTCCTTTTGTTTTTATGCTTCTATTTTAAGAGAATTTATGTGTTTTGTAAATACATTTATTCATTTTTTATTAGATTTTCGCGCCAAATACGCGGCGAGGAGCCGTATCGCTTGCGAAACGCTTTGCTGAAGGAGTACACAGAGGCGTAATTCAGCATATCTGCCACCTCGCTGACCGAAAAGCGCCCTTCACGCAGCAAGAGTCCGGCGGCATCCAATCGCTTTTCCTGATAATATTCCGAAAGGGTGCGGTCGGTGGTGCGTTTGAACAGCGCCGAAAGGTAGCCGTAACTGTACCCCGTGATATCGGCCAGTTCCTCCAAATGCTTCATGGCATAAATGTGGGTGTCGATATGCTGCATCAAGCGGAAACACAACACCTCCGCCGGTGTGACGGTATCACGCGTTTTTGTTGGGGGTATATTTTTGCAACCGCGGATGAGGCAAACGGTAATCTGGGTGAGCAGTGCAGCCAACAGCTCGTCGCAATAGGGGCGCTCTTCGTTAAGTTCCGACAGCATATATCCCACCGCGCGGCGAATGTAGTCATCCCGAAACACGCGCCCGAGTGGCGAGTGATAGGTTTCGATTAAATAGTCCAGCTCCTGCTGTAAGGCCGGTGTTTCGCAATGAAACGCAACGTAGTCATATTGCAGAGGATGATCGGGGTTTACACGTATCTCGTGGGTGTCGCACGGCAGCGAAAAATAAATATCGCCACGGCTGACGGGGGTGGCCACACCGTTGGTGATCACCTCACCGCTGCCCTCGGTTACAATGGTCAACTCAAAGAACGGCATGTGAATGTGTGCCGCCACCACCGTATCGCGTTCACAATATTGCCGCCCGATCTGATATAACAGACAGTCGCCGAAACGGCGCGGTGCAGAAAAATAGGAATAATCCAGGTGATACCGTGTGCGCATATGGCAGCCTCCTTTTGTTGCCATTGTACTTGGTATCGTAAAGAAAGTCAATAAAAATGCGAAAAAATCGGGTAAAAAGCGAAAAATATAAACTCAGGACATCTTTTTAAGAGAAAGCGGCTATTTTCATGAAACGTAATTTGCGGTACACTAAAACTGGAATCTTATAGATAAGAAAGTGAGGTTACGGGTTATGAATAAAACAGTAATTGCAGTGGTCGGTTGCGGCCGCATTGCACAGGGGGCGCATTTCCCGGCATTGTCGAAGATCGAAGGGGTTTACGTGAAGTATGCGTGCGACCTGATCGAAGAAAAGGCGCAAAAGATGAAGGATACCTATGCAAACGTCGGCGAGGTGATTACCGATTATCACGTCGCGTTGAACGATCCCGAAGTGGAACTCGTGTACGTTCTCACCCCGAACTACGCACACTATACCGTGACAATGGATGCGCTGCGTGCCGGCAAGCACGTGTTTTGCGAAAAGCCCATCACGGTGAACTACGCACTGTCTTGTGAAATGGCAGAAGAAGCCAATAAGCGCGGCTTGATGCTGAACATCGGCGTGTGCAACCGTTTCCACAAGTCGGTTGAGATGCTGGAAGAGATGAACCGCAACGGCGAGTTCGGCAATATTTATCACGTATATTGCTCCTTCCGTTCCTTCCGCAGCATTCCCGGCCTCGGCGGTGCGTTTACCACCAAAGCACAGTCGGGCGGCGGCGTGTTGATCGACTGGGGTGTACACTTCCTCGACCTTATTCTCTATATTTTGGGCGGCGCGAAACTGAAGACTCTCACGGCCGATGCGTATTGCGAAATGGCGAAGGATATGAAAGCCTACAAATACGAAGCCATGTGGGCAGAGGACACCGCCGATATCGAAAACGGTACGAACGACGTGGACGATCTTATCACCGGTCACATCCGCACCGATAAGGCGAGCATCTCCTTTAACGGTGCGTGGGCAGAAAACGTGAAGGATGGCGGCATGTTCATTGATTTCATGGGCGACAAGTGCGGTGCGCGTCTGCAGTACGGCGGCAAGTTTACGCTTTTCCGCGGTGACACGCTGGAAACCATCGAGCCGGATTATGAAATCGACGATATGTACCGTCTGGAAGACGAAGCGTTTATCCAATCGGCCAAGACCGGCGTGAAGGGTCGCTGCCACATTGATAATATTCTCGAAAGCGCCAAGCTGCTCGACGGTCTGTACGCCTCGGCCGAGCAGAAGAAGGAGATCGCTTACGAATGAAACTGACCTATCTCGGCACGGCGGCAGCAGAAGGGTTCCCGGCGGTGTTTTGCCATTGTGCGCACTGTCTGGAAGCGCGGCGTCGCGGCGGTAAAAACGTGCGCACACGTTCACAATCCCTCGTGAACGACAATCTGTTGATCGACCTGCCTGCTGATACCTATCACCACTTTCTTACAAACGGAATCGAAGGGGATAGGATTTCGCATCTGCTGATCACCCACGCCCATCCCGATCATCTTTATCCCACCGCGCTTACGATGCGCGGGGGTTGTTATGCGCACGATATGCGCGTGGAAACGCTTGCCGTGTATGCTTCGGCG
>JAZODN010000021.1:0-2004 GCA_045597045.1 Acutalibacteraceae bacterium | reverse complement strand
TTCAACCTTTCAGAAGTGTGTGATACCGCCATCGCCCTGCTTAAGGACGATGAGCACGATATTCTCTCTACCTTACAGGCACCCGATTTCCCCAGCGGCGGTCAGTTGATCTATCGCCGCGAAGATCTTGAAAAGATTTATGAAACGGGTCGCGGCAGCGTGAAGGTGCGCGCGGTGTATACCTATGACAAGGCCAACAACTGTATCGACGTGACGGAAATCCCGTATTCCACCACGGTGGAAGCCATCGTTGGCAAGGTGACCGAGTTGGTCAAAGCAGGCAAACTGCGCGAGATCAACGATATTCGTAACGAGACCGACTTGAAGGGTCTTAAGATTACCATCGACTTAAAGCGCGGCACCGATCCCGATAAGTTGATGAATAAGCTGTATGCCGCAACACCGCTGGAGGATTCCTTTGGTTGCAACTTTAACGTGTTGATTGCCGGTGTGCCGCAGGTACTCGGCGTGCGTGCGCTGTTCGAAGAGTGGACGGGCTACCGCATGGAGTGCGTGCGCCGCCGCGTGGTGTTCGATCTGAATCGCGCGAAAGAAAAACTGCACTTGTTAAAGGGCCTGCAAAAGATCTTGCTGGATATTGATAAAGCCATCCGTATTGTGCGCGAAACCGAAGAAGAAGCGGAAGTGGTTCCCAACTTGATGATCGGCTTCGGTATTGATGAGATTCAAGCCGAATACGTGGCAGAGATCAAACTGCGCCACTTGAACCGCGAATATATTTTGAAGCGGTTAGATGAAGTCGAACGGTTGGAAACGGAAATTGCTGATTTGGAAGAAACGCTTGGCTCGGCCCGTCGCGTCAAGTCCATCATCATCGAAGAGCTGCGTGCCGTGGCGAAAAAGCACGGCCAGCCCCGTAAAACGCAGTTGATCTATGCGACCGATTTGGCAGAAGAGGAGGCAGCCGAGGAAGAAACGGTGCCCGAATATCCGTGTACGCTGTTTTTCACTGTCGGTGGTTACTTCAAGAAAATCACACCGCAGTCTTTGCGCATGAGCAGTGAGCACAAGTTCAAGGAAGGCGACAAAATGGCGCAGACGGCAGAGAGCAATAATCGCCAGGAATTGCTGTTCTTCGGTGACAAGTGCTCGGTGTATAAAAGCCGTGCTGCGGAATTCGGCGACACCAAAGCCAGCGTGCTCGGCGATTTCGTTCCGAGCAAACTCGGGTTTGAAGACGGCGAAAATGCCCGTTACATGGCAGTGACCGACGATTATGCCGGTTATATGCTGTTCTTCTTCGAAAACGGCAAACTTGCCAAGGTGGACATGAGCGCCTACGCCACTAAGACCAATCGCCGCCGTTTGGTTGGTGCGTATTCCGATAAGAATCCCGTGGTGGCAATGATGTACGTGCGTGAAGATGGGGAGTTCTTGCTGGAATCCACCTCCGGTCGCCGCTTGGTGGTGAACACCGCCGCCGTCTCGTCCAAGAGTTCGCGTACCACCATTGGTGTGCAGGTGATGACCTTAAAGGGCACCCATCGCGTAAAGAGCGTGGTCCCGTTCGACGAAACCGCCGTGGCCAAGGCCGCGCGGTATCGCACCCGTTCGCTCCCTGCGGCCGGTGCGCTGCCGGCTGCCGAGGATTTCGGTGAGCAACTGACACTCGAATAAAAGTGATACAGCGGAGAGGATGCTCGCATCTTCTCCGCTGTTTTGTGTTTTTACAAAACTGCTACCTCGTGTAGGGTTCTCTTGCACACCGTCCGCGTGTCTCCCGTTACAGGGTTCTTTTTATGTGACCGATGCGTTTTTTTCTTGACTTATAGGGTGAAGAGACCAATGCAAAGGAGTTGGAAATCGTGTTTAAACGAAACAGGTTGGCAGTATGTCTTATATTCGTATGGTTGTTTGGTTTGACCGCTTGCGTTGACGAAGCGCCATGTAACACGGTGGACACGGCAACCGAAACAACCACCCTGACCGAAAGGAGTACAACTGTCAGGGCCACCACAACCACCACAACCACTACAACCACTA
>JAZODN010000020.1:0-3136 GCA_045597045.1 Acutalibacteraceae bacterium | reverse complement strand
ATCGCTGAATCGATGGGGCGGCAGTACGTGCGCATTTCACTCGGCGGAGTGCACGATGAAGCGGAGATCCGCGGTCACCGCAAGACGTACATAGGGTCGATGCCGGGACGTATTATTACGGCCGTCACCAAAGCCAAAAGTTGCAATCCGTTGATTTTGCTTGATGAAATTGACAAACTGGGTCACGATTTTCGCGGTGATCCGGCAGCTGCTATGCTGGAAGTGCTGGATCCGGAGCAGAACGCGACCTTTACCGATCATTATTTGGAGATCCCCTTCGATTTGTCGGAGGTGCTGTTTGTTACCACCGCCAATGACGAAGGAGAGATCCCGGCCGCATTGGCCGACCGCATGGACATTATTCACCTGCCAAGCTACACGGCAGAGGAGAAGTTCCACATTGTGAAAGATCATCTGCTGCCAAAGCAGCGCCGCCGTCACGGATTGTCGGCACGGCAGCTGCGCTTGCCGGATGCGGCGGTGCGCGCACTGATCGACGGTTACACCCGTGAGGCCGGTGTGCGTAAGCTGGAACGCCGTTTGGCAGATATTTGCCGCAAAGCGGCCAAGCGCATTGTGGCAGGCGAGTCTAAAACCGTGGCGGTGAGCGATCTTTCTGCTTTTTTGGGCCCCGTGAAGTATAAGCCGGATACCCTTGCCGCCGCCGATGAGGTGGGTGTGGTGAACGGGTTGGCGTGGACTTCGGTGGGCGGTGAAATGCTGCAGGTGGAAGTTGCGGTGCTGGAAGGAACCGGCAAGGTGGAACTGACCGGCTCACTCGGCGACGTTATGAAAGAATCGGCACGCACCGCCATGAGCTATGTGCGCTCGCGTGCGACCCAGTGGGGCATTGATGCCGATTTTTATAAGACGAAAGATATTCACGTGCACGTGCCGGAAGGGGCGGTGCCGAAGGACGGGCCTTCTGCCGGTGTGACCATGGCTACCGCCATGGTGTCGGCGTTGTCGGGCATCCCCGTGCGGCATGATGTGGCTATGACGGGGGAGATCACCCTGCGCGGCCGCGTGTTGCCGATCGGCGGTCTGCGCGAAAAAAGCATGGCGGCCTATACGCGCCGCATGCGCACCGTGTTGGTACCGCAGGAAAACGAAGTGGATTTAGCCGAGGTGGATGCCGCCGTGCGCAACAGCGTGACCTTTGTGCCGGTTTCGCACATGGATGCAGTGTTGAATGTGGCGCTCAGGAGGGATTGACATGAACTGGAAAATCGCCGATTTTGAGTTGACAGCAGCCTTGGCAACGCAATTGCCGCCGGATGATCTGCCGGAAGTGGTGTTTTCGGGTCGCTCCAACGTGGGGAAATCCTCGCTGATCAATCGTGTGCTGGAACGTCGCGGTCTCGCGCGCACCAGTGCCACCCCCGGTAAAACCGCGAGCATCAACTTTTATCGCTTGGAAAGCATGCGCATGGTGGACTTGCCCGGTTACGGCTATGCCAAGGTGTCGGATGCCGAGCGCAAGCGTTGGAATGCACTGATCCAAGGGTATTTCGATGCCGATCGAGATCTGCGTCTGGTGCTGCAGCTGGTGGATATGCGCCACGCGCCCTCCAAAGAGGATCGCCAAATGATCAACTATTTTGTGGAGGCAGGCATTCCGTTCGTGGTGGTGATGACGAAGGCGGATAAGCTGAACAAGACGGAACGTGCTGCGCGTGAAACGGCCATGCAGGCGGAATTTGCCGATTTTGAAGGTATACTCACCGTGCCGTTTTCGTCGGTGACGGGCGAGGGCGTTGCCACCTTGCGTGAGATTTTGGAAAGTGTAACAGAAGAGTAAGGAGACCGAATATGTTTTTACCAATGGGTGTCGGTGTGAATGGAGAAGGCCATCTCACGGTTGGTGGGATGGATACCGTTGCACTTGCCGAACAGTACGGCACACCGCTGTATGTGATGAATGAAGAAGTGATTCGTGCCATGCTGCGTGAATTTAAGCGGTCGATTGAAGATCATTACGAAAACGGCGGTATGGTGGCGTTTGCCAGCAAAGCTTGTGCGTTTAAGCACATGTTTCGCATCGTTGCCGAAGAGGGCTGCGGTGTGGACGTATCGTCGGGCGGCGAGTTGTATACGGCGCTGAAAGCAGGCTTCCCTGCTGAGCGCATCGTGATGCACGGCAGTTGTAAGACCGAGGACGAGATTGCGTTGGCGCTCAAACACGGTGTGGGGCGCATTGTGATCAACGACGGGTGTGAGCTGCGCCGTGTGGTGCGTGTGGCCACTCGCTTGCAAAAGCAGGCGCACGTGTATTTGCGTGTGACACCGGGAATTGACGCTCATACCCACAGTGCCGTGATGACCGGCCAGATTGATTCTAAGTTTGGCTTTACGCTGGAAAACGGCGAAGCGATGCAAGCGGTGAAGGAGGCGATTGCCGAGCCGTTGCTTTCGCTTGAAGGGCTGCACTGTCACGTGGCTTCGCAGGTGTTTGATGAACAGCCGTTTCGCGATGCGGCACGGGTGATGCTGACCTTTCTGCGTGATATTCGCACCGAAACGGGTGTGACGCTGAAAGAGCTGGATGTGGGCGGCGGCTTCGGCGTGCCGTACACTGCAGCAGACGATGCCAAGCCCTGCACCGAATACATGAAATGGACAGCCGATGCCGTGCACGATTACGCTGCATCGTTGGATTTTCCGTTGCCGCGTATTCTCATTGAGCCGGGCCGTGCCGTGGTGGCACATGCCGGCGTTACGCTGTATACGGTCGGTAGTATCAAAGAGATTCCGAATGTGCGCAAATACGTGTGCGTGAACGGCGGTATGTGTGATAATCCGCGCTATGCGCTTTATCAGGCGGATTACACCGTGTGTATCGCCGAACGCGCCGGGGAAGAACCGTCGGAACGCGTGACGGTGGCCGGTCGCTGTTGCGAAAGCGGTGATTTGATTCAGGAAAACACGCTGTTGCAGCCGTGCGCGGAAGGAGATACGTTGGCGGTGCTTTGCACGGGGGCGTATAACTATTCCATGTCCTCCAATTACAACCGCTATCCCAAACCGCCGGTAGTCATGGTGCGCGAAGGCGAAACCTTTGTGGCGGTGCGCGGCGAAACGTACGATGACGTGCTGCGCAACGATTGCTAACCTAAAAAATCCCTCTTTTCATTTT
>JAZODN010000019.1:0-40800 GCA_045597045.1 Acutalibacteraceae bacterium | reverse complement strand
TTTTTTCAATCTCTTTCTGTTATTATTTTGTTACACAATATGATTTATGTAACATTTGTATTGATTTTTGATTCTTGTTACGCTATAATCAAAGTGTAACATATATGATACAATAAGTCAAGAAATAGTCGACAATATCTTGAAAAAAGGAGATAAATATTATTGATTGAAAATTTTAACAGATTGAAACGTGAAGGGAATTGTGATATAATTGAGAAAAGTGTTAGGATAGGATGCAGAGATATTTGGAATGCATTTATGGTAAAAGGCGCCACTTTTACTCCCAATGACATTCCTCTTTGTCCTACAACCGCAACAGAACTTCCCCACGCCGTAATCACTTGGGAAGAAGCAAAATCTATTTATAAAAAGCACCGTATAAAGAAAGATACCGATTTTAAGAACAATGCGTATGTTTGTTGGTATATTGATGATTACAAGTTCGATGGTCCTCGAGGCATTTGGCATGACTACAATTTCACAATAAAAGTTCTTTGCCATTTTGCCGGAGTTATAACGCCCGACTTTTCTACCTATCAGGATTTCCCTGAACCGTGGAAAATTTTTAACACATACCGTATGCGAGCATACGGATATTGGCTCGGCAAAAACAATATCGCCGTTATTAACAATGTGCGATGGGGTACATCTGAATCCTACAAATATTGCTTTGACGGTATCCCCAAAAATAGCATTGTGGCAATTGGCACTTGTGGCGGCAGTCCGCGTAAGCATATTGACCGCAAGCGTTTTGAGGAAGGACTTGATATACTTGTTAACAGATTGCATCCTCATACAATTATTGTCTATGGTTCAGCAAATTATGATTGCTTTGAAAAGCTAAAAGAACAAGGCATAAATATCGTTGCGTTTTCTTCTGAAACTGCGAAAGCGTTTGAAAGGAGGAAGCACAATGAGTAAAGCAGACAGCGGTCATTTTACCGGGACAAATGGTGCAAACAAAGCTCTTGTAGATGAATTGGTAAGTAGCGGAGAGAAGTGTACGCCCAAAGAAATTGTAGGAATTACAAAGGACTCTTCCGGAAAAATAATCTGGCTTGAAACTGGTACTAAAAAAGCTGGATTAAATCACATAATTGAGGAACATGGTTCTCAATTTCACGGAAAAGGCATTTCTAATGATGAAATTCCTAATTATATAATGGAAGCAGTTCATCAAGGAAATATTGTAGGATATCAAGGAAAAAAGAACCCTCGAACAATATATGAATTTGTATATGAGGGTAAAAAACAAAGAGTTGCAATTACAGTAGGACCGAATGGTTTTATTGTAGGGGCAAATCCTAAAACAATAAAGGAGTAATATTATGGAAAATAAAATTTGTTATTTAAGATTATTGCTTGAATTCGGCCAAGAGCCGCTGTGGTGGTATGATAACGAAGGGGGTGTAATTGATGTAGGTCTGATTCCGGAGTGGGAAGATGATAAAGAATTACACGATATATTATATCAATTATCGGATGAATATGATGCTCTATTCGTTAATAATGAAAAGGAGTTTTCATATATCGGCTTTAAAGATGTTGCAAATAAACTATCTTTTATCGAATTGGCAGATTTGTTTGCTACAAAGGTATTCCAGAAAAACTCCGGCAAATACAAAATTATCAATGATCTTGTTTTGGATGATTGGCATTCTTCTATAGGTGATGATTTGTAAAAAGACCAAACTCTCCTGTCTTAACAAATAGATAATGCTTGTAAAATTTTATCCGGAAAGTGGGGTGAGTTTCTGCGCCTTGCCTCATAACTAGATAAATGGTGTGATACCGGATGTACAATGATACAAAAATCAGCCGAAACTAGGCTTATGGGTTGAGATTTACTTATTTTCAAACTAAAATGCGCATTTTTAGGTAAAAATAGGCTGAAAATCGCTCAAAAACTGTGTTGTACCCTACTTGACGCACTAGTGTCGGGCAGTCCCATAATCCAAAACGGCAAACTCATCGGCGCAGTTACCCACGTTCTTATAGATGACCCCACCCGTGGCTACGGCATCTTTGCCGAAACCATGCTCGAAACGGCACAGAGCGTATCCAATGAACAATTAAAAGAGGTATCGTAACAAGAAAGCATCCCAATTATTTTTGGGATGCTTTTCTGTATTCATTAGGAGAATAGCCGGTTCTTTTTTTAAACCATCGGCAAAAATAAGGATAATTATTTATTCCGACTTTTTCAGCCACGTTATAGATTGGTTCATTATCATTTGTCAGCAGTTCTTTTGCAAGTTTTAACCGTTGACCGGCGATGTATTCATTAACAGAACTGTTAAGATTATCTGAAAAAGCTTTATATAAATAATTTTTTGATATATGAAATTTAGCGCAGAGTACACCAACACTTAAATTCTCATGTAAATGCATATCAATAAAATTTATCGCTTCATTTATGAATGAGTCGTACACGATTTGAATAGATGGTTCAAACAAAATATAGGATAAAAGATCATATAATGATGTAAGCTTGTCCTCGGTTAAAAAGGGTAATTTATAATACAAGTTGCTTAATTGCTCAACAGTACGGGGATCATCATTTGGAAAAAAATGTGGCAGAGCAGGAGATCTTTCAGAGCGTATGCGTCCCATAATTACAAATCCTACCACGGTATCATTTTTTATAATGGGCATAGCAGAATCGTACAATCCCGCCCAGCAGATGTGGCTCTCCATTTTCTTGGTCGATTCACATAGTTTAAGTATCTTTTGGTCACACTGTGAACAAAGCATTTTTTTGTCGTCAAAAGTTTGTGAAAGGGAACAAAAGTCCTGTTTTTTTGAACAGTTTGCCAAGACATTATAGTTACTATCCAATATCGAAATACTTATACCCGTGAGAACAAATATATTTTTGATGATCCGATTTAGTTGCTCAGCGTTGTATTGAATTATCATTAACACCCTCTCCTATATGTATTATTGTAACATGCTTGGGAAGAAAGTGCAATATTTGAAGAAGATTTTTTATACCACATTCCAAGGGCAGATGGTATAATAAAAAACAATTGAAATAGGTAAGGGGTAAAAAAGAAAGTTGGACATATTGTATTTACTTGCAATCATTTTGGGCATTTCGGGTCAAAGTATCGTAAAAAAACCATATACACAGAAAACTAATGGCGCAGGAGTATATTTTTTCAACACACTTTTAAGTGCGGCTGCACTATTGTTTTTTGTTGTTACCTCTTCAAAATTTAGTTTTAATATTTCCTTTATACCGTATTCAATAGGTTTTGCAGTATCTTTTGCTGTGTCTTCGGTGTTTATGGTTTTGGCTATTGCCTACGGCTCACTGTCACTAACATCTTTGTTTATTTCATATTCCTTGATGATACCAACCTTTTATGGACTTATAATAGGCGATACTGTTAGCACAGGCTTTATACCCGGAATGCTTTTGCTTGTAATTTCTCTTTTTCTTACTAATAAAAGTGATGAAAAAGCAAAAATTTCTCTCAAATGGATTATTTGCGTATTCCTTTCTTTTTTTGGTAATGGTATGTGTACCGTTGTGCAAAAAATGCAACAGGTTTCATCAAACGGAGCATATAAAAACGAGTTTATGATAGTTGCTCTTGCTATTGTAACAGTTGTTATGTTGATAATGTCCATTTTAAAAGAACGCACAGAGATAAAGTTTTTTGCAAAAGTAGGTTGGCATTGGGCTATTATTTGCGGTGCTTTAAACGGAATGGTTAATCTATTTGTTATGATTTTATCCGGCAAAATGCCTGTGTCTCTAATGTTTCCGCTTATCTCCGCAGGAGGACTTATCGTTACTTATATTGTATCAAGATTTTTCTATAAAGAAAAACTCACAAAAACACAGTTCATCGGATTTTTGTTTGGCCTGTCGGCCGTCGTATTCTTGAATATTTGAGGAGGAATGAAAATGTATAAGATCTCAGTCCCGCTGATGAACGGTAACGTGAAGCGAAACGACCGCGAACGAGCGCTTCAGGAACTGCGGCGCTTGGATGCCAAACGGGTCTTTCTCGCGTTGGATACGTACGAGAAGGACGGCGAGAAGCGTGCGGCGGTATTGAAGGAATTGACGGATAATTGCCGATTTTTCCAAGAAAACGGTTTTGAAGTCGGTGCGTGGATCTGGACCTTTTGGGTGAAGAACAACACCGCATTTCGAAATATGCGTTCGATCAAAGGAACGGAGATCGGACACATTATGTGTCCGACCGATGAAAACTTCGTGGCGTTTGCCGCCGATTACCTATGCGATATTGCCCGATGCGGTGTGGATCTCATTCAGTTCGACGACGATTTTCGGTACGGTTTTCTCGCAGATTCGCCCGCCTGCCTTTGCGACGGACATATTGAAAGGATCAATGGCATTACCGGTGAAACTTCCACGGGGGAAGAATTGTATAACAACATCGTTTCAGGCGGAAAGAACAAGTTCCGCGATGCGTATTTGAAGGTGAACGGGGATGCTTTCCGAAGCTTTGCACGCGCCGTGCGGGAAGCGGTGGATGCGGTTGCCCCCACGGTGCGGATCGGCACTTGCGCGTGTATGTCCGCGTGGGATATCGATGGCACGGATGCGTATGAGCTCGCCCGTATATTGGCAGGGAACACCAAGCCCTTCGTGCGACTGATCGGTGCGCCGTATTGGGCGGTCAACAAAAGCTGGGGCAACTGCTTGCAGGACGTTGTTGAACTGGAACGAATGGAAAGCGCTTGGACGAGAAACGGGGATATCGAAATTATGGCCGAGGGTGATGCGTATCCCCGCCCGAGAATGCAGTGTCCCGCTGCTTTCCTTGAAGGATTCGATACGGCGATTCGGGCAGCCGGATGTACCGACGGCATCTTGAAATACGGTATCGACTACACGTCCCATGTCGATTATGAGACGGGGTACGCCCGATTCCACGAACGCAATCGGGGCGTATACGGCGATATCGATCGGGTGTTCGGCGATAAGGTGAGTTGCGGTGTCCGCGTATACGAATCGATGAAAAAGGTTTCGGATATGGTGATGCCTACGCAGGTGAACGAGCAGGTGGATATACAAGATCTGTTTTTCTCAAAAGCTGCAAGAACACTTGCTTGCAACAGTATTCCGACCGTATATGACAGTGAGGGTGTTTGTGGGAGCGTTTTTGATGAAAACGCAAGAACGCTTCCGTTGTCCGTACTTAATAACGGAACGATATTGGATATTGCCGCAGCGGAGATCCTTACCGAAAGAGGGGTCGATGTCGGTCTTCGGAAGATATGTTCGCCGTTAAAAGGTAATGGCATAATATATGAAGAGCATTTTTTGAACGATGACAACCACGTCTCTGCGATGGGTGCGGAAATTTACGACATCGAAATCGATGCGAACGCCGAAATTTTAAGTGACATCGCGGTTTTCGAGGGGAAGGTTCCCGTTTCGTACCGATACGAAAACGCCAACGGGGAACGGTTTTTGGTGTTTAATCTGAACACGCGCCACGGGGATCTGTCCTTGTTGAAGCAATATGCAAGAGGCAGGCAGATCGCGGATACCGTTTTCTGGCTGTCAGGCAAAAAACTTCCCGCTTATGTGTACGGACATCCGTCTTTGTACGTACAAGCCAAAGAGAAAGACGGCCGATTGGCGGTGGGGCTTTGGAATTTCTATGCCGATACCGCCATCGAGCCTGTTGTGGAACTCGGCAAAGACTATTCGGATATTAAATTTATTAATTGCGACGGACAACTTAATGGAAATAAAGTATACTTAAACAATATATCACCCTTCGCCTTTGTGGGGTTTGAAGTAAAATAAATGTTGGTCCTATATTGACACACTCGTGTCGGGCAGTCCCATAATCCAAAACGGCAAACTCATCGGCGCAGTTACCCACGTTCTTATAGATGACCCCACCCGTGGCTACGGCATCTTTGCCGAAACGATGTTGGAAGTCGCAAAAGGCATGAGCAAGGAACAATTGAAAGAAGCGTCGTAAGGCAAAAGGGCAGGTCGAACCGACCTGCCCTTTTTGTCATTCTATACCTAAAAGCCAATTCACAGAAACTTTTAAGATCCTTGCTAATTCTCGCAACTCATAATCAGCCACAAACCTTGTGCCAATTTCAATTCTTGAGATGCTGTCGCGTTCGATGATGATGCCGTTGACTTGCAGCTGTGCGGCTAAATCACTTTGAGTGAGCCGCAATTTACACCGTGCTTCGTGAACTCTGTCACCGCAGATATTCTTTTTACCGTTATAATCATATATCTTCATACTAAAACACCTCGTGTGTATTATGTCAAAGATAAGAATTCCTCTTGACATTAACACGGAAATAGTGTAAAATTGTGTTAAAGATAAGAAAAGGGGACGGTTCATTATGAAAAAAACAGTAGTTTTCTTGGTAGCAGTATTAGTCTTTACATTTCTTTTAACAGCTTGTGAACAAAAAGAAAAAGAAAATTTAGACACTAGCGCTACTGTTAGCACTAATTCCTCTGAGAGCAATTTGGAGAATCAAGACCTTACCGCCTATAAATACAAAGCTTATGGGCTTCAAAATGTTACAGATATTCCATACCAGCCGAAATATGAAGAGGAATATAATTGTTATAATGTTTATTTCGCAAAGGCTCGTTGTCCTGAATGTCGTAGTGAGGTATCAATTTCCCCTAAAATCTACGAAAAAGATTTTGGAAAACAAACAATTGTGTGGGAAGATAGTGTTTGTTGTACCGCACAACATGAGAACGAATTCTTTTTTGGATGGTTCGATGTGGCTGTTCAATTCATTAGAATAGATGAGTAATTTGTATTTGTGGTGTTTACACGCTTGTTTTTATCGCCCGTTATGCATTAAGCAAAGAGGTTAAAGAAAACACGCCTAGCAGGTCTAAAACGATTTGTCGAGGCGTGTTTTTTTATAAGGTAATAGTTTAAAAACGCCTTGTTGGTCCTATATTGACACACTCGTGAGCGGCTCGCCCATCGTGCAAAACGGCAAACTCATCGGCGCAGTTACCCACGTTCTTATAGATGACCCCACCCGTGGCTACGGCATCTTTGCCGAAACCATGCTCGAAACGGCACAAAGTGTAGCGACAGAACAATTAGAAGAAGCAGCGTAAAATGGAGCAGCGGCAGGTTCGATTTACCTACCGCTGCTCTTTGATTAAAGTGGGCTCATGACACGTCAAACACAGATTAAGATCTGTGTGTTCTTCAAGTGTCTGCTATTCATACAGACTTTTCTTAAATGCGCCGGGTGTGATTCCCACGTTCTTTTTAAAAAAACGAACAAAATAGTTTGTATCATCAAAACCGCATTTTTCCGCAATCTCTGAAACAGTATAATATCCGCTGTTTAAATATTCTTTAGCATAGTAAAGCCGAATACTATCCCGATATTGCAAAGGGGATTGGGCATATTGTTTTTTCCATTCACGTCTGAAATTCGTTATGCTCATGTTCGAAAGAGCCGCCAACTCTTCTAAACAGATCGGATGGGTAAAATGTTGTTCTATATATTCTTTCGCAGACCGTAGCCGTTTTTGACCTTCGCTATGTTGGTTATTGGTAAGTTCGAAGCAAAAGAGCGATAACAGTTCGTAAAGATAGCTCATCGACCGCATTTCATACCCGGTTTTTTTGGTAATCCAAAGAGTATTTAGTTTAGAAAAACTTCGTTTAATTTGTTCTGTATTTACCTCTGTTAACAGACAATACGGCTTATCCAAAAAATGCAGTTGCGAAGAATGTTTATGGATATCAAAGTTCACTGTGTAATGCTTGAATTCCTTCTCTGTAATGATGGAGTATGCTGCATGAGGCGAAAGGAAAAGCACATCACCTTCTGTAATGGTAATACGCTCTCCTGTAAAAAAGCGATATTCCGCTTTGCCGGAAAGTGCATAAACAATACCAAACTGTCTCCGACCATTTGGATATTCGCATCTATGTACTCTGTCAAGAATAAATTCGTGAACAATATAAATTTTTTTAACATCCAAAAAAAGGTCATTGTTAAATAGCATTGCTTTTTCCTCCTTGTCCAACTTTAACATATCACAAATATCGCTTTTTCGTCAAGCAAAAATGGACAGATAATCCTATAAATAGTTGATTTATCCCTTGAATGACGAGGCTTTTTGTGCTTAAATACAAAATATAGGAGATGAAAATATGAAAAAAGCAAAAATTGCAATTGTTACACTTGGACATTACATTTATTTTCAGCAGTTTGAGGGTCTGCGTGAAGAGTTGATGCAAAAAAGCACAGATTTTAGGAGGTATTTGGATTCCGAAACCTGCGATGTGGTCGATGTTGGGTATATCGACTGTGCAGAATCGGCTTTTGAAGCCGTAAAAGCACTCAAGAAGGAGGATGCCGATCTCCTTTTTGTTGTTCTTTCTACATACGTTCCTTCTGCGATTGCTGCACCGTTTGCGAAATACCTTGATATTCCGCAGATCTTGGTGGGTGTTCAGCCCTTGGAACATCTGGATTATTCCAACACGACCACCTATATGCAGCTTTGTAACGATGATATCTGCGCGATGCCAGAGATTGCAGGCGTATATGAGCGACTCGGCAGAGCAATACCGCCCTGTATTGTTGCGTCGTCTTCGCAGAGTGAGTACATCCAAAAACAGGTATCCGAATGGGGGGCGGCAGCGAACGCCATGGCAGGCTTCAAATACGAGACCTTTGGTTATTTGGGTCATACCTACGAAGGAATGTATGATATGCATACCGATCCCACCGCCTTTACCGCTGCCTTCGGCTCACACGTGAAGATGTTGGAGATGTGTGAGCTTGCAAGGCTTTCGGAGTCGGTTATGCAGAGTGAGATTTGCGAGCAGATCGAAGAAATTAAAAACAACTTTAAAATTTGTGATCCTTCGGTGGACCCCTTGACCGACTATGTGAAAAATGAAGACCTTGAATATTCCGCAAGACAGGCAGTAGCATTAAAAAAACTTGTCAACGACAACAAGTTGACAGCTCTTGCCTATTATTACAAAAGTGAGCCTAACAACCCTTACGAACAGTTGGCGGCAAATCTGATCATAGGCAATACGCTGCTCACTTCATCGGGCATTCCTTTGGCCGGAGAGGCTGACCTCAAAACTGCCGCCGCAATGCTCATTATGAAAAATATCGGTGGTGGAGGCTCGTTTGCGGAAATACACCCATTCGATACAGAGGACGATGTAGTATTGATCGGACATGACGGTCCTCACAATATTGTCATTGCGGAGGGTAAACCTCGTCTACGCAAGCTGAAAAAATATCACGATAAATCAGGAAGCGGTATCGGCGTAGAGTTTTCGTTAAAAGCGGGCCCGGTTACTCTTTTGAGCATAAATGTTGACCGTAACGGTAAATTTCGTATGATTGCGGCAGAAGGTACTTCTATAGCAGGAGATATTCCCCAAACCGGAAATACCAATACACGTGTTAATTTTGGATGTCCTGTTTGCGAATTTCTTTCTCGTTGGTGCGAGGCAGGACCAACACACCATTTGGCGCTGGGTGTCGGTCATCATATGAACGCACTTCGTAAATTCTCAAAAATCTCGGGCATAGAACTTGTTGAAGTGAAATGAGAGGAGAACAAACATGTTTGAGAATATCTGTCTGGAAATGAGCTTGAAGCCTTTTAAGCAAACAGATATAGAGTATATCCGCACGGTGTGCGCGAAGATATTCGAACAATGGAGAGCGTTATTGAAAGACCGTAAAAGCATATCCATTACGCTGTGGGTGGGTGACGGAAGTGAGATACTAGACTATGCAGGAAATCTAGAGGATGAGTTTGAATGGGCTAGATTTATTGGCACTGCCAACCTACCGCACTTGGAAGAAGGGTCCCCTCGCGAAACCTCATTGCATACAAGAAAACAGGACTACATGAAGAACCCTCCCAAAATGACCTTCGGCATTTTGAAAACGATTGTAGCCACTTTAAAAGAGGTGGGAAAAGAAGCCCTTCCCAATGCGGTAATACGAATTGGAGAAACCTTTGATATCGGCCCCGAATTCGCTATTTCCGATTTCAAATATAGGCGACACCCGGAGATTTGTTCCGGATCGACGCTTGACACGTTTGGGTTTGTGGACGCTACTGCAAAACTGTGCTCCGATAACCGCTACTATGCCGCATACCCCAACGGTATACCCGAAGGAACGCCTTTCGGGGCGTTTTTAGGAAAACAAGCCGAGTGTTTTTTAAGAGAGTTAGGTTTTGATTACCTTTGGCTTTCTAACGGTTTGGGCTTTAGCGCTGACCCGTGGAATAAGACGGGAAAGATTTTTGACGGTGAAAACTATTATCCCGAAAAACTCTCCGATACAAGGCAAAAAGTATTTGAATTTTGGAAACTGTTTTGTAACGAATGCTCCTTTCCTGTTGAAACGAGAGGAACAAATAATTCGGTGGGAATCGACTATGCAAGCGACGGCGTACCCCTTTACGATATTTACAACGCGAACTTGGATATTACTGCCCCCCCAAACTCTCCTTGGGCGGCCTTGAACGACAATTTCGGATTAGAAATTACGGGACACATGTCAAGAGTGTGTGAGCTTCCAAGCGAGAAATTCCCTTTTAGGTTCTATATCCACGATCCTTGGTGGGTAAATTCTCCTTGGCTTGATCGCTATGATAACGCACCTCATGATATCTATCTGCCAATGGCGATCAGCCGAATCAATTCGGAAGGCCGGGTGGAATCGGCCAATTCATTATACATATTGACCATTGATAATTCCTATGGAGATATGCCGGAACGGTGTGTTAATGAGCCTGTGCCACATTTGTTGAAAGCCGAAAATGATATGGCAGATGAACCTGCACCTTTGGTTTGGGTATATCCAATGAAAGAATATACTACAACAACCGATGCTGACCTGCTCCGTGAGATGAATTTGTGCGACAACTATATATCTGATGCGATCAATGATGGATTGCCGCTGTGCTGCGTCGTTTCAACGGATAATTTTTTGTTGCACGATTTGAGCATCTACCGAAAAAGTGTGCTGATTTCACCTGTACCTGAAAATGCGGACATGCGTGAAAAGCTGTTACTTTTTGCTAAGCAGGGCATAGGTGTGATTCTATATGGAACAGCACAAAAGTTGCAGACTTTTCCAAAAGCAGAGAGAATGCTTAAAATTGATATTCAGGGAGATGTTGGCAAGCTTCGTGAGGCTCTTTTGTCTTTTGGTTATGAAATATCCTTTGCCAAGAAAAGTTGTAATAGTAAACCTCCTGCAATGACTATATCGAGATGTAATAACGCTATGTTTTTCTCGATATATAACCCGAACACAACAACAGATTCAAGTTTTAAATTTCCTTTAGGTGCTCCCATATTGTGCGGATGTGAATCGGAAATTGTCGGCGGTTGCTCTTCGTACCGCTTTTCGCGAAGTGAGCACAGAGAATGCCGTGTGTTTGTTGAGCAAAACAGCGGTGTTATATCTTGTAGAGAGGCTCCTCCTGTCAATGCCCGATACAGCCGCGCAATCAAGATAACAGGGCTCGAGGATGGAACTGTGCGTCTTTTTCCGGAGAAAGGCTGTGAGCCCACAGTATCGTTGGCAAAAATTACGGATGAAACGCCGATATATGATGAGCGATTTTCCATCGTTGAAGATGAAAAACACGGTACGTATCTAGAGGGTAGACATATCAGTGGAAATATTTATTTCCTAATGGAACATAAACACTGATTTTGCAGAGAATATGTTGGAAACAGCACAATCAGTAAGTAGGGAAGTAATGCTGCTGCGATCACCCGACAAGTCAACCGCTTTACACAAGAGCGTTTATAGCATTTAAAAGAAGCCGCGTAAACACGCGGCTTCTTTTTGCTTGTAAAGCGATTGCACTTTCTGCAGATGCAGATCACACGGGAAGTGTGCAACGTTGCGCCAAGTGCGTGAATGCTTTTCTATCTTAACAAAGGAGGTTGCCTGTATGCGGCAACCTCCTTTGTCGGTCAATACATGCCGTGCTTCGACATATACTGATAGATCATCTCACCATGCTTTTGCTCGTCTGCTTGAATCTGGTTCAGCTTCTGACGCACCGCTGTGTCGCTGAATTCAAAAATACACACGTCATACACCGAGGAGACGTGCTTTTCCATTGACAGCGCATCCTGACAAAGAAATTTATCTTGGTTGTTGCAGCCGCTGCTCTCCGGCACGGGTGCGGTAGCGGCAGGGGAGGTTTCACCAAGATATCCGTTCACAGTGGAAAGGTGCTGCTGCTCGGTGGATCGGATGGTGGTGAACAAGTTTTTCAGTTCACCGTCGCAGGCGTCTGCGGCGTATTTGCCGTATTTTTCGATACACAGTTCCTCTTGCGTTTTCAGGTCTTTCAGCAGGGTCGTCTCTTTTTGCGTAAAAGTCATGTGGCACTCTCCTTTGTTTGTTTTTCCTATCTTTTCCGTTAATTTCGCATTTATTCACATTTTGTTGATAGATTTTAAGGCAATTCTATGGTATGTTAAAGTTATCAAGGAAGGGGGAGACGAGATATGAAAAGAAAGTGGATACGTATCACCGCTGCAGTGCTTGTTTGTGTGGCTGCCGTTACGGTGGCAGGCACTTTGGGCATCAACGCCCACGTAAAAGCAGTAGGTCGCGCTGCCATGCTCACACCGGAAGAGGCAGCAGCACTCGAAGGTGTGGATTGTGCGGTGGTGCTGGGGTGCTTGGTGCGTGCAGACGGCACGCCGAGCGACATGCTGCGTGATCGCCTGCGGCGCGGTGTGGCGCTGTATCAGGAAGGAGCAACTCCCAAACTTCTGATGAGTGGTGACCACGGGCGTGTGGACTATAACGAGGTAGTAGCCATGAAAGAGTACGCCACGGCGGCCGGTGTGCCTTCGGAAGACGTGTTTATGGATCATGCAGGGTTTTCTACCTACGAGACCATGTACCGTGCGCGCGAAGTATTTGGTGCCGAAAAAGTGCTGATCGTCACGCAGGAATATCACCTGTATCGTGCACTGTATATCGCCAAACAGCTGGGCCTTGAAGCTTATGGCGTCTCAGCGGATTATCAATCGTATTACGGACAAACCAAACGTGACGTGCGTGAAGTCCTGGCACGGGTGAAAGACTACTTTTTCGTGCTGTTTCGTCCCGAACCAACCTTCCTTGGCGAGAAGATCCCCGTGAACGGCAACGGCAATGTTACCAACGATTAAAATTTATACTTGTAATTTTTAAAACGGTGTGGTATACTGGCTACTGTATAAATATATTTTAAGGAGAGGAATGGGAGTATGGCTGAAAATTGCGGCTTTCGTTCCAAATTCGGTGGCTTCAATAAAGACGATGTGTTGGCATATATCAACGCATTGCAAGAGGAGCACGGCCGTGAATTGGCAACACAACAGCAAACAGCAACCGCCGAGATCGAAGCGTATCAAAAAGCGCTGGCTGAGGCGAATGCGGCTTTGGAAGAGCAGCACGCAGCCCTGTTGGCTGAACGGGAAGAACAGGAAAAGCTGCAAGCGCTGATCAATGAACAATATGCGGCAAATCGCGAGTTGCGTGTGCAGTTGGCCCAAACGGAGGAAGCGCGCAACGGTTACGCTGCGCTAAAAGCGCGTGTGTCAGAACTGGAGCAGCAGCACGCAGTGGCCAAACGTGAGGCGGCACAGCAATCTGCCGTGTTGGAACAGCAGTTGCGCTGTGAACTTGCCGCCTTGCGCACCGAAAAGCAACGCTTGCAAGCGGAAAACCAACGCTATCACGAGTTGGTGAGCGAGGTTGGACGCTTTGTGGTAGAAGTGCGCGGCATGGGCGCTCGGTATTTAGAGGAAGCACACGAGCGCTGTTCGGCGCGCTTGACTTCGTTGGGGCAAACCATCGCGTCGCTTACTACGGCGCTTGCGGCAGCGGCCGGTGAACTTTCGGCAGCGGAAGAAGCGTTGACGGTGCAAAACAGCCATGCGGAGCAGCGGCTGATGGAATTGGCAGATGAGCTTGAGCGCTCGGCTGCCGCTGTGGAAAATGCGTCTGCCGCACCGGCAGGCGACAGCGACTTTTTTTGAGCCGCCGCAAAGCAGTGTTGTTCCCCCTGCACAAAGCGGCGGATCGAAACCGATTTCACGGGACATGAAATCGTCAAAAAAGACGCGTGATTGGCTGCAACACTGGCTGTCACGCAGTTAAAACGGTTGTTAAATTTAACATAACACATAAATAAGGAGTGCGTTGAAATGGCAGAAATTAAGTTTGAGATCTTGAAAGAGTGCGGTGTGCTGTCGCAATCTCCCTCGGGTTGGTCGAAGGAGATCAATCTGGTGAGTTGGAATGACAATGCTCCCAAGTATGACATCCGCGATTGGGCTCCCGAGCACGCAAAGGCGAGCAAGGGCGTTACCTTGTCGGCCGATGAGTTGATCCTTCTGCGTGATCTGCTCAACGAAATGGATCTGTAAGAACGATAAAACAACTGCCGCGCAAAAGCGGCAGTTGTTTTATCTATCGATGGAAGGAGTGGTTTTGTGTTTTTGGTTGAACTGATCAAAACCTTTTTACAGGGTGTTGTGCAAGGCATTACCGAATGGCTTCCGATCAGCAGCACGGGTCATATTCTGCTGTTGGATGCCGTGTGGCCAATGAACGTGCGCGCCGAGTTTTTTAACGTCTTTAAAGTGGTCATTCAGCTCGGCTCCATTTTGGCGGTGCTGGTGTTGTATTTCCACAAACTCAACCCGTTTTCGCCCCGAAAAAGTGCGCAAGAGAAAAAGGGCACGTGGGTGCTGTGGAGCAAGGTAGCAGTTGCCAGTATCCCCACTGCGATTGTCGGTCTCACGATTGAAGAGTTGGTGGACAGCGTGCTTTCCACGCCGTTGGTGATTGCAATCACCCTGTTTGTCTACGGTATCGGCTTTCTTCTTCTCGAAACCTATCCGCCTAAAACAAAGGTGAACTCGTTTGAAGAGATTTCCTACACTCGCGCGCTGGGTATCGGTGCCTTCCAATCCCTCTCGTTGATTCCCGGCACTTCCCGTTCGGGTTCCACCATTCTCGGCGCTTCGTTGCTTGGTACTTCCCGTGAGGTGGCCGCGGAATTTTCCTTTTTCATGGCTATTCCGGCCATGGCAGGCGCCAGCGGCTTGAAGGTGCTGAAATTCCTGCTGGACGGTCTTTCGCTCACGGTAGAGGAATGGGCGCTGCTCGCGGTGGGCACGGTGGTTGCCTTTGTAGTGTCACTGTTGGCCATTCGTTTCTTGATGGGCTATATCAAGAAACACAATTTCAAGGTGTTCGGTTGGTATCGTATTGCTTTGGCTGCGGTGATTGCCGCGGCGCTGATCACCGGCTTGCTGTAAGATAAAAGACGTGGGTCGTGTACCGATTTGGTGCACGACCCACGTTTTTTATATCATAAATTCCGTTCGGGAGATGATGTGATTTTGAAAGGGGAGATCAAGTTCCGCGAAATAACCACTCCACCCCCACACGCGCACTACCAGGTTGGGATGGCGTTCGGGGTGCTGTTGCGCTTCGATCAATCGTTCACGGTTGATCGCGTTCAACTGCAGTTGGTGTCCTCCCGACAGCACGAACAGTTTTACCAGTGCGGCTACCTTCTGCTCGCCTTCGGCGTTGCGGAACACGTTGTTGTGCAGTTCGATGGTAAGGGGGCCACCGTTAATGGTATCGGTTAGATCGTGCTTCGTAAATGAGCGAATAACCGAGAGAGGGCCGTTAATGCGTGCTCCGATAGCGGGGGAGAAACTGCAGGCATACGGTTCGCCGGCTTGTCGCCCGTCGGCCGTGGCCGGGCATTCTTTGGCGTAACGGATATACATTTGTGCACTGCCGGTACCGGCGCGCCACACACCGCCTGCAGTGTTGGGCCGGCCATTGAGTGCCTTTGCATAGCGGCGTAAAAGATCGCCTGCAATATCATCGGCTAATGGATCGTCATTACCCATTTTTGGGCAATCTCGCAAACGGTTACGCAAAGCGGTGTAACCTTCAAAATTCTTTTCTAACGCTTTCAATAATTCTTCTTTCGTGAGAGATTGCTCTTCAAACACCAGCTTTTTGATAGCGGTGAGAGAATCCACCGCAGTGGATATACCGGCACCGTGCGACCCGAAATTATTATACCGCGCACCGCCGCGCGACACGTCGCATCCGCTTTCCATACACCCGTAAGTCATAAGGGTCATTAGTGGGGAATAGGGGCGCCGCGCTGCGACCCAGGTTGCCATCTCTTCCGCACGGCGGATTAGACCGACCTCCACGAATGCCATCAGTTGTTCAAAAGTGTCACATTCTTCCAAATGCTCGTTCACTGCAGCCGCGGTGATGGCGGCAAGGTCGGTCACACCCATGTTCGGGATATCATAACCCCATCCGGGAACGATCGGCTCCCAACATGCAGCAACCGTGTAATTTTGCGCATCTTCCGGGCGATATCCCAGTTTGATCAGTGCTGGGATGATTACGTCATCGTTGCAGTACTGAGGGAATCCCAGCCCTTTCTTGGTCATTTTCGTGCCGTATTCATACAACCGATCCGGCGTGCGGCGGCTCACGCGCAGATTGATTTTGGGATCAATAACACCAAGTTCCAGCGAGGCATCCATACACAGGGCGGAAAGTTCGTTAAAACAGTCCTGTCCGTTTGCGTCATATCCTCCAAGCACCATGCTGAGACCGTTATCGCCTTGCTGCACACCGTACATCGTATCGGTGTCGATATTCAATGACAAAAAATAGAGTTCCAGCGTTTCAAGCAACTCTTCACGGGAAACGCCGCGCGCAAAATCCATTTCGTAATAGCGATACATATATTGGTCAAATCGACCGAGCGTGAGATGATAGCCCAATTGGCGCATAAAGAACAGCAGGATCTTGTGGAACAGACAGGCTTCATAAAACGAAGTCGGCGCTTTTTGAGGAATACGTGTGAGCGCCTCGGCCAAACGGTGAAATCCTTGCTCTTTTGCCGCCGTGCGATACTGCTCGCAATAGTTGAGGGACATGACCAGCACGTCTCGGGCAGCACGGTAAAACATTAACGCATCTCCCGTGGCGCCGTCTGTTCGTGCTGCGAGTTCTTCCAACACCGCATCAAAGCCGCGGTCTATCAACAATTCATACGCAGGCGTGATGTTGTTTGGCATATACCCCCACGGCAACTCACCGTCCTCTTTCATAAGCGTGGGGTGGTTTTGTAAATGGGTGTGAAAGCCGAAGATATCCCCGGGATAAAGGGTAGGCACCTCGTGTGCCAAAATTTGCTGCATCACGTTCAAGGAGTCTTCATAGGTCAGCGCATCATGGATATTAACGGTAAAAGTCTCGTCGTTGCGCAAGGCGCGATAGGAACGGTCTAAAATAAAATGCTTCAGTTGCATTACCTTCTCGGTCATAAAACAGTCACTCCTATTCCATACGATGCAAAAATTTCCTCATGAGGGTTTGGCTGAATACTTTCGTCAAAATCGGCGGCATAGGTTCGCGAGAGCATGGCGTATTTCGCACCGGCCGCGCGGTTATAGGGGAGAAGTTCAATACGCTTCACCCCAAGCTCGGTCATAAACTGTGCGGTAGCGTCTATATTCTCCGCCGTATCGTTCACGGTGGGGATCAGCGGCATACGTGTGATAAACGGCGTTTCACTGCGCGCCAACGTGCGGTAATTGGCCAAAATACGGTGGTTCTCCACCCCCGTATACCGTTTGTGTCGCACACTGTCCATCAACTTTAGATCGTATAACACATAGTCGCAATCCTTCAAAAGTTCGGCAAAGAGTTGCGGTGCGACATAGCCGCTGGTTTGCAGTGCGCGGTGTGTTTTGCCGCTTAAACGCTGCAGACACTCTTTCAAAAACTGCGGTTGTGCCAACGGCTCGCCACCGGAAAAGGTCACGCCGCCGCCGGCAGCATTTAACAACGGAATCTTTTTCTCAATGCGTTCCACCAATGCAGCGGCGGTAAGGTCTTCGCCGGCACTGCGTATCAAATGCCGTGGACAAACGGCAGCGCTGTCTGACGTCAGGCCGATCGTATCCCCACTTTGAATGCCTGCAGCTGCACACGCGCCGCAGCGCAAACAGCCGTTTGGTGAGCGTACCCACTCTGTCTCGAAGGATTGTCCCTCGGGATTATGACACCACACGCAGCGAAGAGGGCATCCTTTTAAGAAAACGGTCATGCGTATACCCGGGCCGTCAAACGTGGAAAATTCTTCAACCGAAAAAATACGCCCTTTCATACCCTCACCTCTTTCAAGTTCATTATAAAGTACCACCACTTGACAAAAAAAGAAGAAACTTATATTATAGTAGAAAAAAGTTAAGGTGTGGTGCTGCTGTGATCTTCCATCAACCCTCCAATTCCGTGGGGAATTATAACTATAACACGGCTTCGTATACTGCCGACGAATATGCGCCGCATTTTCATAAAAATCCGGAAGTGTTGTTGGTGCTGAAAGGGGCGGTGGATGTAACCGTCAGCGGCACGGTGGTGAGACCGACGGCGGGACAGGCAGTGTTAGTGCTGCCAAACCAGATTCACACTTTCAAAGCAGATGCCGACAGTTGCGTATGGGTAGCGGTGTTTTCGGAAGAGTTTGTATCGAAATTTATCAACGATCACAAAGGGCAGCAAGGGAACACGCCGTTGTTCACGCCGTCGGAAGCAGTGTGGCAGTTAGTGCGATCGGAAATGATAGAGAGCGACTGTGATCGCATCATGAAAAAAGCGTGCTTATACGCTCTGTGTGCCGCGTATGCACGTGAGGTCACCTGGCACTTCCGTGCGGATAAGAGCGATTTTGTGGTGGGCGATTTGCTCCATTGGTTGGCGCAACATTATGCCGAAAACGTGACGCTCAAAAGGGCGGCCGCTTATTTTGGCTATGAATATCATTATTTTTCACATTTGTTGAGCAAACAGTATAACATCAATTTTCGTCGTTTGCTTAATCAACACCGTGTGGAAGCGGCGGTGCATCTGCTGGAAAGCACCACGATGCCCATTACCGACATTGCGTTAAAAAGCGGCTTTCAGACGATTCGCAGTTTTAACCATGTGTTTCGTGAATTTATGGGAAAGTCACCCCGCGACTATCGGGAAGGTACGTAGATAAAAAAGCCGGAGTAACAACAAATGTTACTCCGGCTTTTGTTCACAGCCACAGCAGTTTTTGCAAAGCGCTTTTAAACCAGGCGTTTTGCGGTTCAATGTGCAGCACATACCGCACGCGTCCGATCAAATGAGCAGCATATTCATCAGCAGTGTGAAAGGGGAGATCCTGCCGCGCCGCCAGGGCATCGGCATAGCCGTATTTCAGCGCATAATGTACCTGCTGCCGTAAATCGCGCTTGTAGTCGTGCGATACCGCCACTTGCTCATTCACTGTCAACCCGGTTACACTTTGGCGTGCGGCGTTGGTAACAAAACGGGTTTTCTTTTCGTTCACCGTAAAGCCCATTTCGCCGAGCATGGCAGACACCTTCTTATACACGGCATACAGCGGCACATCTGCAGAGAAGGTCATATCGTCGCAATAGCGTGTATAGGTGATACCACGTGCCAGGCACCATTGGCCGATGTGATCGTCGAAACGGCGCATAACCACGTTGGAAAGGGCCGGTGAGGTGGGAGCACCCTGCGGCAACACGTCATCGTAACAGCACAAGGTCGTGAGCATAACACCAATCAGTTTAGGAAAATACGCGGTGTTAAATGCGGCGCTGTATACCCGGTCGAAACGAATGCTGCCGAAGAAATCCGTAATATCCATTTTCAGCATATAGCGATGACGGCAATGCGGTGTTGCATTGTCGGCGAGCTGTTTACCTTTTACGTAAGCGGTGGCATAGGGAGATATCGGCAGATGATCCACAATGCCGCGCAGAATACGGCGCTGTGCATACTTTAACACTAAACCCGGCACGTGCAGACGGCGCGTGCCTTCGCTTTTTTTGGGAAGTTCAACGGCGTGATAGTAGTGGCTCGTGTTGCGAAAGCAGTGAAACAGTTCACGGCGGCGAAGATGCAAAAAATACGCCAGTTGGTTGGTGTCGTAAAGAAAAGGTAAGTCGATTTGCGAGGTGTAATCCAGCACCATTTCTGTTGCCGCTTCCACCCCGAAACGCTTGACAAACCACATATCTTGGTTGTGAAATTCCACAGCACCGTCTTTGATATGCATGGCGTATGCTCCTTTTTAAAAAAATAATGACACCGTTTCTTTCCCGTACAAAATGTCCTGATACGAGCAGAGGCGAGTGGTTAATCACGCAGTGATTTTTAACTCGACGGAGCGACATCAGGTGACCGCGCTTTGCCGCAGGACAAAGCGCGAAAACGGTTTCCGAAAACGAAACAGCGACTCGCTGCCCCTACTTAAAGTGAACTTTAAGTTGTACGCTACGGAAAAGAAACGGTGTGCTTTGGAATGTTATTGTATCATGCGATCATATGTTTGTCAAGGTGTCTGTTCCTTGTTTTTTTGTAAATAAAAAATGAACGCAAAACGAGTGGCTTTGACCCGTTTCGCGTTCATCCCTCATTACAGCGTATCCAAATAGCGGCATGCGGCAATGGCGGCGGTGGCGCCGTCACCAGTGGCGGTGGTCACCTGACGCACGCCTTTTCGGCGACAGTCACCTGCCACGAAAATGCCGTTCGTGTGGGTGAGGCAGTCTTCTGCCGAATCAAAGTAGCCGGCAGTGTCCAAAGCTGCCACATCGGCAAACGCTTCATTTTCAGGCACCAAGCCAATCGCCACGAACAAGCCGTCGAGCGCCAGCATTTGCGTGGTGTTGTCGGCGGTGTTGGTGATCTCCACCCCCGTGAAGGAGGTGTTGCCGAGAATGCCTGTTACCAGCGTTTCGGTTAAAATTTCCACGTTAGTGCGCTCACGCAGCACCTCTTCCAACCGCTTTTCACCGGTAAGATACGGCAGGTTTTGAATGACGTATACTTTTTCACTGGTTTCGGAAAGCAGAATGGCCTCTTGCAGGGCAGAGTTGCCGCCACCTACCAAACCAACGGTTTTTCCGGCAAAAAACGCACCGTCGCACACGGCACAGAAAGAAATGCCTTCCCCTATAAACGCCTCTTCATTGGGGAGCCCCAGGTGGCGGTGCTTGGCACCAAGCGCCAAAATTACGGCGCGTGCCTCATAGCGGTTACCGTCTTCGGTTTCCACCGTTTTCACACCGTTTTCATCCTTCACGGCGGTGACCGTTTCGATCTCTACCTCTGCACCGAGTGCCAAAGTCTGTTCCACCAGTTTATCTGCCAGTTCGCTGCCGCTGACACTTTCAAAACCGGGGTAATTTTCCACTTTGGGAGAGAAGGTGATCTGTCCTCCAAACGCACCTTTTTCCAATAACAGCACGGATTTATTGGCACGACGCGCATAGATCGCAGCTGTCAAACCGGCAGGGCCGGCGCCAACAATAATAATATCATACATAATCTGTCACCTCAGAAGAAACAAGGGCGCTGTGCGCGCCCTTGTTTGGCAAATTAGCCTTGAATGAATTTTTTGATGTTCGCAACCGATACAAACTTTTCAGTCTGACCGTTTGCAACCGAAACCAGCGTGGGGGCCTGACGGATGCCAAGACTTTCGGTTAACACCACGTTCTCTTCTGCCAGCACTTTGGTGTAGGCAATGTTCGCTTTGGAGAGTAACGCTTCCGCAATTTTGCAGTTCGGGCAGGTGGCAGAGGCGAAAAGATACACACCGTCGAGCAAGGCCGGAGTGACGCCGCCGCAGCTGTCACACGCGCTGTCGGAGCCGAGAGGACCTTCGTGGGTCAGCACGGAAGTCTCGATAACATAAGAACGACGTTCCTTGTACTCCTGCGTTTTACCGGCGTTCCAGTTCTTCACAGGGCGGTAATAACCGGTAATACGGCTATACACCTCGGTTTCCTTGCCGCAAATCGGGCAGGTAAACTTCTCGCCGGCAATGTAGCCGTGCTCTTTGCACACCGAATAGATGGGGGACAAAGAATAGTAGGGAAGACGATAGTTTTCGGCAATCTTGCGCACGATGTTGGCCGCGGCTTTCCAATCCGGCAATTTTTCACCGAGGAAGGCGTGGAACACAGTACCCGAGGTGTAGAGGGTGTGCAGCTCGTCCTGCATATCCAGCGCGGTAAAGATATCGTCGGTGAAACCGACAGGCAGATGCGAGGAGTTAGTGTAATAAGGCGTTTCCGCATCCGAAGCACAGATGATTTCGGGATATTGCTTGCGGTCGTGTTTCGCCAAGCGGTACGAGGTGGATTCAGCAGGGGTGGCTTCCAGGTTGTAAAGGTCACCGTACATTTCCTGATAATCCGACAAACGCTCACGCATGTGATTGAGCACATCTTTCGTGAACTGCTGCGCTTCCGGCTGTGTCATATTCTTGCGAATCCAGTTCGCATTCAAGCACGCTTCGTTCATACCAACCAAGCCGATAGTGGAGAAGTGGTTGTTGAAAGTGCCGAGGTACCGCTTGGTGTAGGGATACAGACCTTCATCCAGCAGCTTCGTGATAACGGTACGCTTCACCTTCAGCGAACGCGCAGCGATATCCATCATATGATCCAAACGCTTGTAGAAATCCTCTTCATTCTGGGCGAGATATGCAATGCGAGGCATATTGATGGTTACAACACCGATCGAGCCGGTGCTTTCGCCGCTGCCAAAGAAACCGCCGGACTTTTTGCGCAGCTCACGCAGATCCAGACGCAGGCGGCAGCACATACTGCGCACATCAGAGGGCTCCATATCGCTGTTCACGTAGTTGGAGAAGTAGGGCGTGCCGTATTTCGAGGTCATTTCGAATAACAACTTGTTATTCTCGGTTTCCGACCAGTCGAAATCACGGGTGATGGAGTAGGTGGGGATGGGATACTGGAAGCCGCGACCGTTGGCGTCGCCTTCGATCATCGTTTCGATGAACGCGCGGTTGACCATATCCATTTCCGCTTTACAATCGCCGTATTTAAAATCCTGGCGCTTGCCGCCGATGATAACGTACTCATCCGCCAAATCCTGCGGCACGGTCCAGTCCAGCGTGATGTTGCTGAACGGCGCCTGCGTACCCCAACGGCTGGGGGTGTTCACACCGTAAATAAAGGACTCGATGCATTTCTTCACGGCGTCGTAATCCAAATTGTCGGCCTTAACGAACGGGGCGAGATACGTGTCGAAGGAGGAGAACGCCTGTGCGCCGGCCCACTCGTTTTGCATAATACCGAGGAAGTTGACCATCTGGTTGCAGAGGGTGGCCAGGTGCTTCGCAGGGGCCGAGGTGATCTTGCCCGGTACGCCGCCGAGACCTTCTTCGATCAGCTGCTTGAGCGACCAACCGGCGCAATAACCGGTCAGCATCGAAAGGTCGTGCAGGTGAATATCCGCATTTTTGTGCGCTTTGGCGATTTCGTCATCGTAAATCTCCGAAAGCCAGTAGTTGGCAGTAATCGCGCCCGAGTTGCTGAGAATCAAACCGCCAACCGAATAGGTCACGGTGGAGTTCTCCTTCACACGCCAGTCAATGCTCTTCACATACTGGTCCACGATCTCTTTATAATCCAGAATGGTGGACTTCATGTTACGCAGTTTTTCACGCTGACGGCGATACAAGATATACGCTTTCGCAACGTCGGCGTAACCGGCTTGAACCAGCACGGTTTCCACACTGTCCTGAATATCCTCCACCTCGATCACGCCGTTTTCGATCTTCGGCTCAAAATCCGAGGTGACCTTCAACGCCAAAAAGTCAATAATATTATCATTGAACTGGCGGTCACACGCTTCAAATGCTTTTTTGATGGCAATCGAAATTTTGGAAATGTCAAATTCCGCTACTTTACCATCGCGTTTGTTTACACGAAACATACTTACTTCTCCTTCACATTTATGTATTTTCAGACACCGCGCAACGAGGCGGCCGGCAAGGATTGTTGTACCGCAGAAAGGATCTCTTGCATTTCTGCCTGCGAAAAGGCGGCACAGCCATCGCCAAGCAGTTCACCGGAATCCACAAACTGTTGGATAAAATACGGGTCATTCGGTTGCAGCCAACGGCCGATGGCCTCAAAATCTGCCAGCGTGTGCAGACCTTTCACCGCCGTGGTGCGAAATTCATAAGGAATGCCGCTGTTGCGCAAAAGAGCCATACTCTCCTCAAACGGAGTGATGTCACCCACGCCGCCGGTAGCGGCAGCGTATCCTTCAGGCGAGCTTTTTACGTCCATTGCCACGTAATCCACCGCTTTGGCCGTGAGCAGAGGTGCCAATCGTTTAGGCAACATGCCATTGGTATCCAACTTCACCAAAAAACCTTTTTCTTTTACCTTTAGCAGAAAGGGAAGAAGATCGGACTGCAGCAACGGTTCGCCACCCGTGACACACACGCCATCCAAAACCCCGCGGCGGCGTTCGAGATAAGTAAAGACATCGTCTTCCGTGATCGTCGGGGCAGAGGGGGTGCGCACAAGCGCGGCATTATGACAAAAGGGACAACGCAGGTTGCAACCGCCGGTGAAAACGGTGCACGCCGTATGCGTGGGGAAATCGAGAAGTGTTAATTTCTGAAATCCTTGAATGTTCATAGCCATAATTCTCCCTTTTGGTGTGCTTGCCTATTTTAGCACATTTTGTTTGTGGTGTCAACAGCAGAACACAAGATATAGTGGATTCTACAAAATAACCAAAATTCACCCATTTCTTTGCGCAGTATGCTAAACAAATCATAAAAGGCAACAACCGACAAGGTTGTTGCCTTTACATTTGATGTGCAGAATTATGCTTTGCCTTTTGCGCCTTTGGCACCGCCGAAACCGTCTAAAATATTGCTTTCAAAGCTGAAATTCAGCGCCTCTCGGTCGCGAGTGCGCTTAAACGCCAGGTCAATCATACGATCGAGCAAAGCAGAGAAGGAAAGGCCGGAAGCTTCCCAGAGGTAAAAAGCGAGCGAACCGGGAATGGTATTGATTTCATTCACATACAGCTCACCGGTTTCGGTATTGTTGAGAAAATCAATGCGCGAAACGCCGCAACAACCGAGCGCTTTGAATGTTTTGACCGCCAGATCCTGTATGGTTTTGCTGAGTTCTTCCGGAATATCGGCCGGACATACGCGTTTGAGCGAGGTCATGCCTTCCGAACTTTTGCTGCCTTGCAGGTATTTTTGTTCAAAATCCAAAATCTCGCCGGCACTGACAGGGCGCTCACACACCGAGGGGATTGCGTCATCCGCATCACCAAGCACTGCACAGTTGATTTCGCGCAGATGCTGTACCGCCGCTTCAACCAGCACGCGATCGGCAAAGGTGCAGGCAGTATCCATGGCGGTTTGCAGCGAGGCACGGTCATGTGCCAGTGAAATGCCGACAGAAGAACCGAGGTTCACCGGTTTCACGATCACGGGATAAGTAAACTGCGATTCAATCGCGTTCAGCACCGCTTCGCTATCGGATGCGTAAGCGCGGCCGCGGAATACCGCCGCATCAAGAACGGGGAGCCCCGCCATTTTCAGCACGGCTTTCATAACCATTTTATCCATGCCCAAGGCCGAGGAGGTCACGTCGCACGAAGCATACGGCACACCCAGCATTTCAAGCATTCCCATGAGGGTGCCGTCTTCCACGTTGGTGCCGTGTACCACGGGGATCGCTACGTCAAACACGGCAACCGTATTGTTTTTGAATTTCTTTTGCGGCACGCGCTGTAATGCGATTCCTTCGGCCGTAGCAACAGGAACCACACGCGTTGCAGCCGCAAGACAGGCTTTCATATCCTTATATGATTCGATCTTATCAATACCCTCGCCGACATACCAGACATTCTCTTTTGAAAGGTAAACGGCAAGCGGTTCGTATTTTTCACGGTCCAGTGCGTGATACGCCTGCAGAGCCGAGATAATGGACACCTCGTGTTCCACACTCTTTCCACCAAACAGCACAGCAACTCTGGTTTTCATAATAGTTACATCTCCTTAAAAGTTATCGGGCAGATCATTTTCAAGCAACACCGTGCGCTGCCCCTCTTGCGGCAACGCTGCAAGAATGGTCAACGCTTCGTTCAAAGTGGCGGCAACAAACAAGCGCGATTCATCAAAACCGCCATCTAACAAACCGGCTTTCAACGGCGGTGCCTGCTTTTCGCCAACCAAGATGGCGTAATCACAGCGTGTGGCAGCATAGACACCGAGTTCACGATTGAGCACCTCTTGTCGTTCGCCCAACTCCACCATGCCCGGCGTGACCAACACGCGTTGCCCTTCAAAGGCACTCAACACATCCAGCGCTGAACGGAACCCGGCAGGATTCGAGTTGTAGGCATCGTCGATAAACCCATTGGGTAACAACTGCAAACGATGGGGAACAGGTTTCAAAAGACGGATGGGATACGCCATGTCTTTGAGTTCGATTCCCATGCAGTGGGCTACCGCAATGCAACCCACTAAATTTTGAATGTTGTGCGCGCCGAGCAGGCGCGTGGTGAATTCTACTTTTTCCGCTGCATTTACCACCGTAAAATGGGTGCCGTTTTGATCGGTGTGTATGTTTTCAACGGTGTAGTCTCCGCACCGCAATCCGTAACCGACCGCCGCGCGACCTTGTTCGCGGATATGCGTGTTATCGGTATTTAAAAAAAGAATGCCGTCTGACGGAAGGGCATCAGCCAACTCGAATTTGGTGGCGATGATGTTCTCCAAACTGCCGAACGTTTCCAAATGCTGTTCACCGATCGAGGTGATCATGCCGTGACGGGGATGCACCAGATCGCAGATCTCTTTGATATCGCCGACGTTTTTGGCACCCATTTCGCATACGAAGATCTGGTGCGCAGGACGGAGATGTTCACGAATGGTGCGCACCACACCCAACGTAGTGTTGAAATTTTCGGGCGTTATCAAAACATTGTATTTTACGGAAAGCAGTGCTTGCAAAAAGTTTTTTGTGCTGGTTTTGCCGTAGCTGCCGGTAATACCGATGACGGTGAGGTCGGGGCGCTCTTGAATACGGCGGCGTGCGTCCCGCACGTAACGTGCAGCGATGGCTTTTTCCAGGGGAGAGGCCATCAGCGCGGCCACGCGCACCCAAAACCAAACGACGCTGCCAAACAAACCAAACAGTAACAGTGAACGCCACGGCGAGAAAAACCAACCGGCAACCAGTGCCGCTGCCAGCAGCAAACCTTCCACGGCAAACAGACGTTTCACACGGGCGGTGACCACCAACGGTTTTTTAGCTTTCAGAGGACGGTTCAGCCACGCGGCAAGAAACAGGATCGCTGCAGCCGTGGCGTTGCGCCACACAGTTTCAAGCGGAATGAAAGCAAACACGGCAACCAACAGCGGCAGCAACCGCTTCACCGAGATCAAACGATCGGTATTTTCGTTGCACCACCGCATATAGCGTTCGTCGCGGTAGGAGTTCAACTGCAGCATATGTGTAAAGTATACAGACTGAACACCGTAGCAAACGGCGAGCGCGGCAAATAACAACATCTCTATAGTCAACGGCAACATAGCAATCCTCTCCGATCAACGGTAGTTCACAAAGTAGGCTTCAGGAAGACATCCAACACGCGGCGGCATTGCGGCCACTGCTCGGCAAAGGCAAAATGGCCGGCACCGGCCAATGTAACCAACCCGGCGTCGGGAATAAGACGTTCCATTTTCCGGCCGTCACACAGTGGGGTTGCGGTATCTTTTTCACCCCAAATCAGCAAGGTGGAAACCTTTACATGCGGAAGTAAATGGGAAAGATCCTGATTTACCGCCAGCACCATGCTTTGCCGCATGACGGGAGAGGCGCTGCGATAATCCGCAGATCCGCGCTTTTGCCGTGCTTTTTCCACGGCGTTGGGGAACAGTGAACGGATCACGGGTAACGAAAAAAACATCCGCGCCGCTTTGTAGGTATACACTTTATAATAATATGAAAAGCCGCGGTGCGGCTTCAACCCGGCAGAATCCATTAAAATCGCCTTATTTACTGCAAAGGTGCAGCCTTCTGCCAACAAGTGCAGGGCGATACGTCCACCGTTGGAGTGACCGATCAGCACCGCTTCCTCGATGCCGAGCGCAGCGGCAAAGGATTGCACAAAAGCGGCGAAACGTGCAGAGGTCCACGGCACGGGCGGCTCTTCCGAATCACCGAAGCCCGGCAAATCCGGTGCGATCACGCGGCAATAGGAGGAGAGGTGATCAATGAGCAAACGATAGGTCGCAGCAGGAGCGCCCCAGCCGTGCAGCAACAGCACGATCGGCCCTTCACCGCGATCGAAATACGCGATCTTCAGCCCCTCGACAGTGATCGTTTTCAAATTGATTCCCCCTTTACTCGCATATTTATTTTAGTATATCACAAATCTTTCCAAAACGCAAAGAAAAAATAAAAAAACCGCACAAATTTTTTGCACACTTTCAACGGTTGACAGAACTTGTATTTTTGTGATATCTTTGTCTTGTATATTGTGAAGTCGGAGGCGTTGTATGCGACAACTGTTTTTGAAATACAAAGAAATGATTCTTTATATCTTTTTCGGTGCGATCACCACGCTTGTAAACCTGGTGGTATTTAAAGTGTGCAATCTGCTGCTCGGTCACGCACTGTATTTGATTTCCAACGTGATTGCTTGGGCTGCCGCGGTTTTAACGGCGTATTTCACCAACAAACTGTGGGTGTTCGAAAGCAAAAGTTTTGCTCCCGCCGTTCTGCGCCGTGAACTGCCTGCGTTCGTGGGGGCGCGGATTTTCTCGTTTCTGATCGAAGAAGCCGGTCTGTATTTGGCAATTGACCTGCTTGGTTTTGGCGCATGGTCGTTTGCGTTGCCTTTTATCACGGTGGACGGTCATGATGTTTGCAAAATCGTCTTGCAAGTGATCGTGTTGATTTTAAATTATATCTTCAGCAAATTGGTGATTTTTAAAAAGGAGAGACGTAGCGATGGAACTGCAGAATAAGGTTATCAATTTTCTTGGCGACAGCATCACGGAAGGGCACGGCACTTCTGCGCCCGGCAAAAAATTCAGCGACCTTTTGTCGCTGCAATACGGTGTTATCTCCAACAACTACGGTATTGGCGGCACACGCATTGCCAAGCAACACACTCCCTCGGTCGAGCCGCGTTGGGATCTTGATTTCATTACCCGTGTAGACGAGATGGATCCCAACGCTGATGCGGTGGTGGTGTTCGGTGGCACAAACGATTACGGTCACGGCGATGCGCCGCTTGGGAAGATGGCCGATCGCGATCCCTACACGTTTTACGGTGCGCTGCACACGTTGTTTACCACGCTCATCATAAAGTACCCGGACAAACCGATTGTGATTTTAACACCGCTGCACCGTTGCAACGAGTTGTCGCCGCGCGGCGATGGCGGCAAACCGCAAGACGTGGCTTCGCTGAAGACCTATGTAGAGATCATCCGCGAGGTGGCGGAATATTACTCGCTGCCCGTGCTGGATCTGTATAAAACAAGCGGCATGCAACCGGAAGTGCCGGTGATCAAAGAACGATACGTGCCGGACGGCTTGCATCCAAACGACGCCGGTCACGAGATTTTGGCAGTAAAGATCGCTGCTTTCTTGAAGGGGTTGTAATCATGGATTTCCAAGAATTGATGCAAAACCGGCAATCCTGCCGCAGTTACGACAGTACCCGTGCGGTGGAAACGGAAAAGCTGTCTGCCGTGTTGGAAGCGGCACGCCTTGCCCCCTCGGCCTGTAACGGGCAGCCGTATCACATCACGGTATGTCACGGTGAATCGGCCCGTGCGGTGGCCCGCGCCACTATGGGTATGGGGATGAATAAGTTTGCTGCCGATGCGCCCGTGATGATGGTTATTTCGGAAGAGCCTTACGTGAAATCGGCAGCGGTTGGCGCACGTGTCAAAAACAACGATTACCGTTCCATCGACATCGGTATTGTTTCGGCGTATATCACGGCAGCCGCAACCGAACAGGGTCTTTCCACCTGCATTTTGGGTTGGTTGGATGATCAAAAGATTCGTGCGATTTGCGGCCTTTCCCACACTGTACGTTTGGTGATCACGCTGGGTTATGCCAAGGAGGATGACCCGCTGCGCGTAAAAAAACGCAAACCGCTGGTTGAATTGGTCAACGTGAAAGAGTAAAGAACCGAGCAAAAAAAGAGAGTGGGTTTTATGCAAAAGATCGACACTGCAGCCTATATTTGGCCCGCCTATACGGGGCAGGAACTGCGCTCACGTCTCGATCGGCTGGGATAACAATCCGCGGTACAGTATGTTCCGTCCCGGTATCGCGAAAAACAACACGCCGGCCAATTTTAAGGCGGCGCTGCAGCAGGCAAAAAGGTTTTGCGAAACGCACGGCTTACCGATGGTGACGGTTAACAGTTGGAACGAGTGGACCGAAACAAGCTACCTTGAACCGGATGATCTGTATGGTTACGGGTATCTGGATGCGGTGCGCGAGGTGTTTCTCGACGAGGTGTAATGTATATGCAGCAAGGCATCTGCACATGCTGTGCAGATGCCTTGCTTTGGTTTATTATTCAAAGGTAACGGTTGTCGTTTCGCCGGCTTTCAAAATCACCTTTTTGAATCCGCACAGATTCTTGTGAGGAATGTGTTCAAACCGTAACACGGTGTAATTCACGTCAAAGTCACCGCAATTCTTCAAGGTAACGGTGCGCTCGTTCAGCCAAACTTCGCGAATATCGGAATAGGTGAGGCCAAAGCCAAACGGAAAAACCGCCTCGCCCTTAAAAAATTTGTATGTGCGGTTTTCCATGGAATAGTCTTCAAACGGCGGAAGGTCATCCACCGAACGATAGAAGGTAACGGGTAAACGGCCCGAAGGGGAGACCTTGCCGAACAGAATATCCGCCAAGGCGTTGCCGCCCTCTGCGCCGGGATAAAAGCACTGGACGATAGCGGCGCAGTGTTCTTTGGCAAAGGAAAGATTCACCGCACTGCCGCTAACGTTTACCAAAACAACCGGTTTGCCGACAGCCACGATCGCTTCAAGCAACGCACGCTGCGCGCGCGGCAGCTCCAGTGTGTCGCGGTCTCCGCCTAAATCGCCGTTATAAGCGTCGCCTTCTTCTCCTTCGATCTGTGGGTTTAAGCCTAAACACAACACCACCGCATCCGCATTTTTAGCAGCGATGATCGCCTCGTTCAATATTTTGCCGGTGGCGTGATCGTCCCACACATCACAACCGACAGCGTAGAGAACGCGCGCATCGGTTGCCTCCTGAATACCGCGAAGTATAGTTGTGTAGCGCGAAGGCGTACCATTATAATTGCCAAGCAACACGTTGGTGGCATCGGCATTGGGGCCGATCACCGCCAAAGTGTTGAGGCCGCGCAACGGTAACACGCCCGTGTTTTTCAGCAACACCATGCTCTCCTGCGCCATGCGACGGTTCAGCGCGCGGTGTGCATCGCACTCCACGACGTCATAGGAGATCGTATCGTATTCGCAGTCGGTATCAAACATACCAAGCCGAAACCGTGCCGTAAACAAGCGTTCCACGGCAGCTGTAACGGTCTCTTCACTCAAAAGGCCCAACGCAACGGCGGTTTTCAGCCATTTATAAGCCGTGCCGCAATTCAGTTGGCATCCGTTGTTGACAGCCAAAGCCGCGCTTTCCGCTTCGTTTGCCGTCACTTTATGATGATAGTTGATATCGCAAATGGCGCCGCAATCTGACACGACGTACCCTTTAAAACCAAACTCGCCGTATAAAATATCGCCCAGCAAGGTGGGGGAGGCGCAGCACGGCTCGCCGTTTATACGGTTGTAGGCCCCCATGACCGCCGAAGGATCTGCGTGCTCAATGCAATAGCGGAATGCCCACAAATAGGTTTCACGCAGGTCTTTTTCGCTGACAACCGAGTTGAAGGCGTGACGGCCGTTTTCGGGACCGCTGTGTGCTGCAAAATGCTTTAGTGTGGCATCAACTTTGCGGTATTTGCCATGGCCTTGCAGGCCTTGAATAAAAGCGGTGCCCATTTTGGCGGTCAGATACGGGTCCTCACCGTACGTTTCATGACCGCGCCCCCAGCGCGGATCGCGGAAGATGTTGATATTCGGCGACCAAAAGGTCAAGCCTTGATAAATATCGGTGTAACCAAAGGTTTTGTATTGATTGTATTTTGCACGCGCTTCGTCGGAAATGGCGGTGGCCACGTCGTGCATCAGTGCCTCGTCGAATGAAGCTGCCATGCCGATCGCTTGCGGAAACACCGTTGCCGTGCCGGCACGCGCCACGCCGTGCAAGCACTCGTTCCACCAGTTATATGCAGGCACACCCAGCCGTTCAATGGCCGGCGCATCGTACTTCATTTGTTCCAACTTTTCCGGAAGGGTCATTTGCGCAACCAACGCTTTTGCGCGTTCTTCAAATGTCATCACAATCACCTCACAAGGCGAGTATATCACACTTTTCGCAGCGTGTAAAGTGGTGCTGTTCACAAAATATTCATAAAATTGCCATATATGTGTAACCGACTGAAAAGCGTGGCATGCTAGAATGAAAACATACAAAAAATGGGGGTATAGTGCATGCTGCAACTTTGCCAGATCAAAAAGGAATATCCCGCCGGCAACGGGAAGGTAGAAGCGCTCAAAGGCATTTCTTTGCGTTTTCGCCGTGCGGAATTCGTATCTATTCTTGGTCCCTCCGGTTGCGGAAAGACGACCATGCTGAACATTATCGGTGGTTTGGACGGATACACCGAAGGGGATCTTATCATCAACGGACGTTCCACAAAAGAGTTTAAGGATCGTGACTGGGATGCCTATCGCAACCACTCGGTTGGCTTTGTGTTTCAAAGTTACAATTTGATTCCGCACCAAACCGTGCTTCAAAACGTGGAGCTGGCGCTGACACTGTCAGGTGTTTCCAAAGCCGAGCGTCGCGCACGGGCCAAAAAAGCACTGGAAGACGTGGGGCTTGGCGACCAACTGAAAAAGCGGCCGAGTGAGATGTCCGGCGGCCAGATGCAGCGCGTGGCGATTGCGCGCGCACTGGTGAATGATCCCGACATCATTCTGGCCGACGAGCCGACCGGCGCACTGGATACCGAAACCAGCCTGCAGGTGATGGAGATCTTAAAACGCATTTCCCATGACCGTTTGATTGTGATGGTCACCCACAACCCCGATTTGGCACAACAGTATTCTTCGCGTATCATTCGCATGCTGGACGGTGTGATCACCGACGACTCCTGTCCGTTGACAGAAGAGGAGATTGCCGCAGCGCAGGCAACGTATGAAACGACAACTTCACGTAAACGCAAAGAAAAGAAGCCGTCCATGTCGTTCGGCACCTCGTTTATGCTGTCGCTGAAAAATCTGTTCACAAAAAAAGGGCGCACCACGTTAACGGCATTCGCCGGCTCGATCGGCATTATCGGGATTGCGTTGATTTTATCGGTTTCACAAGGCACTACCGCGTATATTGACGCGGTGCAGGAAAGCACGTTATCGGCCTATCCGTTGACGCTTGAAGCCACCACGGTGGAATTGACCACCTTGATGCAGACTTTCATGAACATTCAAAGCGACAGTACCTCACACCCGGACGATGCGATCTACAAGAAATCTGCGTTGTATGACATGGTGAACGCCATGAATTCGCTTGAGGAGACCGAAAACGATCTGAAGGCCTTTCGTGCATTCCTGAAAAAAGAACTGAACAACACCGATTCGCCGTTGTTCGAGGCGGTAAACGGTGTGCAATACGGTTACGATCTCGATATGCTGATCTACACCCAAAATGTGGATGGCACCATTCTGCGTGCCGATACAGAAGAGATCTTGACCGAACTTCTTATCACCTACATGGGTGTGGATATGTCGGCGATGTCGGCACTGGGTAACGCTTCGCCTATGATGTCCATGAGCACGATGTCCACCGGTCTGTGGCAGGAACTGTTGCCAGGAACCGATGGCACGCCGATCAACGATTTGCTGTTTGAACAATACGAAGAAGTCTATGGCCGCTGGCCTGCTGCCCACGATGAGATCGTGTTGGTTGTGGATAAAAACAACGAGCTCGATGATGTGACGCTGTATGCGCTCGGCTTGTTGCCGGAAGAGGACATGGCCGCCTTGATTGACGCCAGCATGAACGGCACGACATTGGAAAAGAAAGAGAATCGCTGGACGTTTGAAGAGATCGTCGGTCGAAGCTATAAGACCATTTTGAGTGCCGATTGCTTTGTGTGGGACGAGGCAACGGGAAAATATTCCGACCTGCGTGATACCGAAGCGGGTTTGCGCTATCTTTACGATACCGCCATGCCGCTGAAAGTGACGGGGATCGTTCGCCCCAAAAAAGATAGTGATACCGCGATGCTCAGCGGCACTATCGCTTACACTCACATGCTGACCGAACATCTTATCGAGAAGGCGCAAAATGCCGACGTGATCGCTGCACAGCTGGCATCTCCCAACAAAGACGTGTTGACCGGCCTGCCGTTCAAAGAGGCCACCGGCAACCTGACGGACGAACAAAAGGAGACGGCATTCCGTTCCTACGTGGCCGCCATGACCGATGCCGAAAAAGCAGATGTATACGTGAAAATGCAATCCATTCCCTCGGCAGAATTCGTGCAGCAGCAGTTGGATGCCACTCTCGGTGGCATGACACGCGAAATGCTCGAAAACATGCTCAAGGATGGCTTGGCCGAGCAAACGGGTGTCAGCGCGGAAGAGATCGCTTCGTATCTGAAATCCATGTCGGATGAAGAACTGAACGGATTGGTTGCGCAATCTCTTACCGAGCAGATCAAAAAGCAGTATGCCGACGGCGTGCGCGAACAGATGAGCACGCTTTCTGCGGCCGAACTTTTGATGGCGTTGGAACACACCCTTCCCACCCTCACGGCCGAGCAGTGCGCGGTATATTACAATGAACTCTTAGTTTTTTCGGACGCCACGTTGGAAGAGAACTTGGTTGCCATGGGATATTTGGACATCGAATCTCCCAGCACGATCAACCTGTACGCGTCTTCCTTTGAAAACAAAGACATTATCGAAGAGGCGATTGTGGACTATAATAAGACGGTTGAGGAAGTGAAGAAGATCCGCTACACCGATTATGTCGGTTTAATGATGTCTTCCATCACCACCATCATCAACGCCATCACGTATGTGCTGATTGCGTTTGTGGCCATTTCGTTGATCGTGTCTTCCATCATGATCGGCGTGATCACCCTGATCTCTGTGCAGGAGCGCACCAAGGAGATCGGTATTTTGCGCGCCATCGGCGCTTCCAAACGCGACGTATCCGGCATGTTCAATGCCGAAACCATGATCGTTGGTTTTGCGGCCGGTTTGATCGGCGTAGGTGTCACTTATCTTTTGTGCATACCCATCAATTTCATTTTGTATCACTTTACCGAAATTGCTAATCTGCGTGCGGTTTTGCCGCCTGTTGCTGCCGCCGTCTTGGTGGTCATCAGCGTGTTGCTGACATTGGTTGCCGGTATTATTCCTTCTCGCAGCGCCGCCAAAAAAGACCCGGTTGTTGCCTTGCGAACCGAATAACAGAAGAATTGTATACACCATCGGCCAAGTATCCTTACGGGTACTTGGCCGATGGTATTTGCCGGCGGTGAGTCGTCTTGCTTTTGCAAGATTCTGTCATTGAGGCAGATGGGGTTGGAATATGCAAAAACGCGGCAGAAATATGTAAAACTCGTCGAAGACGCCGTGCTTTCTTGACATCACCGTTGAAAAGAACTATGATAAATCTAAATACATTCTTTGAAAATCGGAGATGATGATGTGAAGTTTGAAAATCAGATCGATAAAGAACTGTTTGAGAGATATATGTGCGAATTAGATTCGCGATACGATCCCACGGCTCGTCTTTTAACAGTGTGGCGCGGTGCGAACGGCTATCACAGCAAGTTGTCCGAATGTACCGTTCACGCTGTGCGGGAAAGTTTTGAATACGCCTATACCTTGCTTCGCCGCGACGAACACGGAGACCGCGCACGTGCGCATGAGATTCTTTATCGCGTGTTGCCGCTGCAGGATATCGATCCGTCCCGCAACACCTATGGCATCTGGTCGTATTTTCTGGAAGAATGGCTGGAAGAGATGGATATGCCCGACTGGAACTGGGCGGATTTTAATGCTAAATACCTGCTGCGCATGTTGCTCACGTCGCCCGATAAGTTGACGGACGATCTGAAAAAACGTATGAAAGATGCCGTGTGGCACGCGTGCTGTGCCATCATCAACCGCAACGTCACCCCGCATTATACCAACATCTCGGTCATGGGGGCTTACGTAACCTGTGTGGCGGGCGAGATGTTCGGCTGGGAGGAAGTGCGTGAATACGGCAAACGGCGGTTGCGTGGGTTGTACGACTACAACAAGGAAAACGGCAGTTTCAGTGAGTTCAACAGTCCCACCTACACTTTCGTTGTGGTGCACGATTTGGGTGACTTTATCGCTGACGTTCAAAATGCCGAATGTAAACAGTGGGCGGAAGAACTTGCCGATATGGCGTGGGAAACGGTCGCGCTGCATTATCACAAGGCGACGGGGCAGATGGCGGGTCCGCACTACCGTGCATATGTTTATCTGCTTCCTGACACCACCCGTGTGTCCATTGAGCGTGCGCTGGATTACAAGGTGCGCTTGGTGAAAGACTACGATGCATTGGTGGCCGGTTGCAACTACGACGGGAATTTGAGATGCCCCGACAAGTTTATTCCGTATTTCACCGAAAATTGCGGTGAACGGGTGTTGGATCAAACCTTTGCACACAATCAAATGGCGTATACCTATATGAACGATACCTTCACACTTGGCACGCTTCACATTGAGAATTTGTGGAATCAGCACCGCGATGTGCTGGGGTATTTCGGCACGGTGGATGCACCGTTTGCCTTCTGTCTCAAGTGCACCCACGACGGCTGGGATTATTGCTCGGGTGTTGCAGGCTCGGTGCAAGATAAAGGACATGTGCTGTCGGTCGTCGGGTTTATGACCAACGGTGGAGATACCCATATCAACTTGGATATGGTGAAGGACAAGAAGATCTCGGCGGAGGATTTCCGCCTGCAATGGGAGTTTTACGGCGATATTGAAAAACTGGACGTGACCGAAACAGCAGACGGTGTGTTTACCGTGACCGAACAGGAGAGTGGGTTTGCAGTGACAGTCGGTTTTCCCTTTGCGGTATTTGGTGACTATCTCATTCATTTTGAAGTTACCCGTAACGGCAACTGTCTCGGTGTGGCGGCTGTGCTGTACCACGGCGAGCGTACCACCATTGATTTCGGCGCTATGGATGCGGCGGCACTGATTACTTATTGTGAAGCGGATTCTAAAGGAGATACGCCGACTGCCCGCTGCACGGTAGAGGATGGTCGCGTAAGCGCACAGTTTGCCAACTTGGTTGTTTCGGCAGCAATGAAGCCTGCAAAAAACAGCGAGGTACGTGCAAATATCCACCTGTATCGCGACGGCGAAGAATACAAACCGGCGTTTTAACGCCATTCTACACAAGCGGCACACACCGAACGGTGCGTGCCGCTTGTACTTTGGTGTGCGTTGGCCAACCAAAATTATTGCTTTTTTCTTGACACCGCCCACAAAAGGATTTATGATGTTAACAGCGACCACGGTGCAAATGGAAACGATATGCATAGTTTGAGGTGAACGGTATGGGAAACTACACGTTAATTACGGGTGCTTCGGGTGGTATCGGTTGGGAACTGGCGCGCCAGTTCGCCGCCGGTGGGCATGCACTCATTTTGGTTGCTCGCAGCGAAGCGCGCTTGGCCGATCGCCGCACACAGTTGGAGGAAGAGTTCGGCGTTACGGTGCAGATTCTGCCGCAGGATTTAACCGTGCCGAATGCTGCACAGGCAGTGTTTGATTATACGGTCTCAAAAGGGTGGAATGTCGATATTTTGGTTAACAACGCCGTTTTCGGCGATTTTGTATCGTTTATCGACGCCGAGTGGCAACATCAGCAGGATATGGTCGCTCTGAACGTAACGGCTCTGATGCAGCTTACACATTGCTTTGCACGTGCCATGCGAGAACGGGGCGGCGGCCGTATTTTAAACGTCGCTTCGCTGGCCGCTGTGGTGCCGGGCCCCTACATGGCCACCTATTATGCCACCAAAGCCTTTGTGTTGTCTTTTTCGGAAGCCATGACCGAAGAACTGGCGGAGCATGGCATTACCGTGACGGCACTGTGTCCCGGTCCGACCGAAAGCAACTTTGAAGCCGCAGCCAATCTAAAAAGCGGCAATCTGTTTTCTGCCTTGCCGGTCGAAACTGCCGCCAAAGTGGCCAAACGAGGGTACAAAGCCACAATAGACGGACGCGCGGTACGTTATTGCGGTATCACGGTGTGCGTGATGAGCTTTTTATCCCGTCTCACACCCCGTTGGCTCAACCGTAAAGCCACGCGCCGCATTAACGGCACACCTTCACGCAAAGGAGAGGAAGCATGAAACGCATTGTGATTTTCTTGATCTGCACAACACTGCTGCTCTCCTGCATGCTGCTGCCGGTCGGTGCCATCAATTACGACCGTGAGCACCGCCTTTCGGTGGTGAGCGAGCCGGACGCGTTACCGGAAGACGGCATTCGCTACTATCGTGGTGAAGAGCAGATCACCCCGGAGGAATTGACGTGGGTCGATAACGGCTACAACGGAAAAGCGTTACATCTGAAAGGGGACGGTACCTTTTTACGCTTGGATTATACCGTGGCACGCGTAACGGCCTTCACCTTTTCGGCCTGGGTGAACTGGCAAGGCGGCGAAAGCGGGCAACGTCTGTTCAGCGTGGCACGCAGCACCGAAAACTTTCTTACCTTCTCGCCCTATATGCACGACACCGCGCTATATCAAAACAACGGGTTTGCCAACGGCGTGCACCTGCGGTATCAATACGGCGGCGAGACGGGAACGGTGGTGGATATGTTTAACCCCACCGATGACACCGTGTCGTATGCCTTGCCCCGGAACGAGTGGCACCACGTTGCCGTCACCTCTGACGGGCGCACGGTACAGGTATATATAGATGGCGTGCTGTGGCTGGAAGACCGCATGCTGAATACGATTTATGAACTCGGCGCCCATTCGGTGGATATTGGTACGGGCGAGTGGGGAGACCCCACTTTGAACGCGTTAATTGATGACGTGGAGCTGTATCGCAAGGTGCTGAGTGTGGCAGAAATTCAAACACTCGCAGGATACAGCGCCGAAGGGGACACCGTCTATCTTCCGACAGCCCCTTCCACCACCGCGACCTCTACCACTACTACCACCACGGCCGCCCAGACCGAACCGAAACGGCAGACAGTCAGCCAAACGCTGTGGGGCATGCCGATTTGGGGTATAGTTACCCTTGGCGGTATCGTATTGCTCTACGTGATTTTAACGGTCATACTGAATCTGCATGACCGCAAAAAACGAGAGGAGGGGCGGTAATGAAAAAGTCTGTTCTTTGTGTGCTGCTCGCCTTTTGTTTGCTTCTTTGCTGCAGCATGCCGGCCACAGCGGCAAGCACGTGTGCCGAGTATGTCTTTTTGCAGGACAGCGAAGGGTATTTGTTTGAAAAGACCGAGGGTGAACTCACCTTTTGGGAAGCACCGAACGTGTTGACCGGTCAAACACAAAGCGGCGGCATTCTCACCATCAAAAACGAAACCGATCGAACGGTGGATTTCACGTTGGAATCGGTTACCTTGCCCTATGACAATACGGCAGCGCTGACCTATCTGGATTCTGTGACGCTGGTTATTGAGCAGGACGGCACTGAAATATATCACGATGCTTTTACACGTTTGATGGATGCAAATCGTGCTCCTATTGTGTTGAATAATGTGGGGCCGGGGGAAAGCGGTACATTGCAATTTAAGGTCTCCTGCGCGTTTACGTATACGGGCAATTTGCCGTCATATGAATCTATGATTTGGACCTTTAAACCTTCGCTGGAACCAAAACAAACCGTGCCGACCGCGCCGCCGCCCACACCGAAAGCGGTTGTGGATTGGATGATGGTGGTCAAAATCGCCGGCACCATGCTTGTGGCGCTGCTTTTGACCTGCATTATTGTGATCGTCCTACGTATTTATGCACGGCGCCGCGGTAAACACGGCGAATAAAGCACAAAAAGCACCTTGTTTTGACAAGGTGCTTTTTTCAAACTATGAACGTTTTCAATCATCAGGGGTAAACCCTTCAAAAATAAACGCTTCGAAATCGGCACGGCAGGTTTCGATTTCTTTTTGTGAACGAAAAGTCCAGCCGACCGGCATCGCACCGAGACGAGTGCATAAACGGCGGCACGGATGCTTTGCACCGACACGATCATACGATACGAAATCGGGCCTGGCGATCACGTTAAACAGCAAGCAACCGGATAAGAAATGCAAAAACGTCTCGTTTAAAAACGGCGCCGACAACTGACCGCGGCAAATTTCGGGGCGATTCTTTTTATACCAACGCAGAACAGTCGGGTAGAAAGACTGCACGATATAGTCACCCTTGTAGTTTGCTAAGATACGTTCGACCGCTTCGCACAGCGGTGCGGCGTTGTGGTTACGCAGTTTGAATTCGATCAGCAGCGGCACACGGCCGTCCACCGCCGCCAAGCATTCGGAAAAGGTGGGGATTTGTTCGTCGGTCTCTTTTAGTCGCAGTGTTTTTAACTCCTGCAACGTCATGCGCTCAACGTCACCCGATTTGCCGCACACGCGGTCAGTGGTGTCGTCGTGGAACACCACCACTTCACCGTCTGCCGTAAAGTACACGTCC
>JAZODN010000018.1:0-8051 GCA_045597045.1 Acutalibacteraceae bacterium | reverse complement strand
TGACGAAGGGCAAGCGCGTGAACATCACCAAGGCGAAGACCAACGGCCTGTGCGAAGCAGGTTGGTACGTGGCGGATGAAAACGGCGTACTGACGCGCGAATAAGACAACAGCGTAAACCTTAACAACAAGGGTATGTGCCCCAGGCACATACCCTTGTTTCTTTTTTGCGGTTGTTAAAACGGGCTTAAGGTACCCCCCTTGATTTATGCGGTCAAGTGTGCTATACTGAATGTAGATTACACAAAGAGAGGTAGAATGTATGAAGAATCTATTTCGAAAAACCGTGGCACTCTTGTGTGCTGCGATGTTGTTGGTGAGCTGTGGCAGCGTGCTCGGCATGGTGAGCGCCGCGCCGGCGTTGTATACCAACATGTGGCAGGTGTTTCCTCCTGCCGAGATGGAAGGTAACCCGGTGCACATCACGCCCAATGCCGGTTCTACCGTCTCTACTTCGTATGCCATGTGCGGTGTGAATCTGCCCTCTGATGTGGATTATGATTTTCTCGGCTTGTATGTGAATATCGAACTGAACCAAGCAGCGGCAGACGCGATGAACAAAGGTGGCGCGATTGAACTTGCCAACGTGAAAATGGACCGTTCGGAAATCGCGTGGGAGCTGAACAGCGTCACGTGGAAGGCCGGGGTTAACGAGTTTATTTTCCCCTTCCGCAGCGCCCGTTCGACACCCGGTAACACCGGTCCTTTTGACGTGCACAAGACGATCGAATGGTTCCGTCTGTTCACCACCGCCGGTGAAGGCGTTTTGGAGGCCAAGGGCGATGTGACTTATCACGAGATTTTGGTGGTGGATATCAGCGAAGGCGGCATGACCTTCGGCGATAACGGGGTGTATTTACAGACAGTAAAGCCGATTGCGGCTACCCCCAACACCATCGAAGCGAGCGTGAAGGTGGACCCTGCAAAGGCATTGACCGCGCCGCGTTATGCCATTTTCTCCAACCTTGGCAGTGAGGAAGAAAACCCGATCGCTCTTTCGATGTTGCCGGACGGCAAACTGGCCTTCGTGTGGGGCAGCACCGAGTTCACCGTGAATTGTGACGTGCGCACCGGTGATTGGGTGGATATTGCGGTGGTGCGCAATATGGCCGACAAGAAGTTTTACGTCTATCTGGACGGGGAGCAGGTTGCCGCATTTGATGCGACCGGCACCGCCGACATTCAGCCCACGGTGCCGCACTGTATCGGCTCCGACGGCCCCGGTGCTTTGTTTGTAGGCGGCATTGCAGATGTGCGTGCGTGGAGTGACGTGCGCACAGCGGCCGAGATCCAAGCGGCCCGCGTGAAGAAGCTGGGTAACCGCAAAAACAACCTGACAGCAACCACGCAGGGGTTGCTCGGCAGCTGGTATTTGCTCGGCTCACTGGACGATATTCTGAGATCGCAGGCAGACACATCGGCTTATAACAATTACGCGCTGTGCCGCGGTCCCCGTGCCGACGATTGGGTGGATTATGAAACGCCCACCGACGTGATCGGCGAGGATTATTACACCATGGTGTTTATTCCCGATACCCAAGAACTGAGCACGGGCGCTTTCACCGCCGAGTGGATGGCAGCCGCGCAGTGGATCGCGGATAACATCGAAAAAGAAAACATCGTGCACGTGGCCGGTGCGGGCGATAACACCTGGACGGATGATATCGGCCAGTGGCAGCGTATTAAAGCCGGCTGGGATCTGTTTACCGACAAGGTCTCGTGGAGCAACATGACCGGTAACCACGACTATCCCGGCAGTTGCACAGCGGTGGACGATTCGACCTACACTATTCGTAACACCAAAAACTATAACCTCTATTTCGGCAAGAGTTATATCGAATCCACGGCGGCCAAGAACACCTATTGCGGTTCCTTTGCCGATGATTACAATATCTACGGTGTGACCGCAGACAAAAACGGCAAGTTCCAGGGCGCGGAAAACTCCTATTACCGTTTCACCGTGAACGGTGTGCGTTGGATGATTCTGCAGTTGGAGTATCACCCCCGCGTGAGCGTGATCAACTGGGCGAAGAGCATTTTGGCACAGTATCCCAACGATAACGTGATCTTGACGACCCACGCCTATATCGGTGCGGATACCGGCCGTTACTCCACACATTGGATGCCGTATACCAAGTCGGATGCCGAGATCGGCGGCTATATCGGCGAGCTGATGCCTTCGGGTGCGGTCCCGTGGCCCGGCGGCTCCGAAGAGCCGATCTGGAGTGAAGTGATTGCGAAGAATGACAACGTGAAAATGCTCATTTGCGGTCATGACGGCACTTCCGACGGACACGTGCTCACCCGTTGGGATAAAAATGAAGCCGGCAACACCGTGCCGCAGTTGATGCTCAATGCGCAGGATCTGGACATTTCCTATTTTGAAGGACAGGCGATGAGCATGCTCGGTCTGCTGCGCTTCAGCGCAGACGGTACCAAGTGTGAGGTCGAATACTACTCACCCTGGCACGATGCGACTTTCCATCCCTCCAACCAAGAGATGCTGTCGCTTTCGCTGACCACCAAGGCGTGTGATCACGCCGCGACCGAACCGCGTGAACACAAGGCGCCCACCTGCACCGAGGACGGCCATGCCGCCGGTGTGTGGTGCACCAAGTGCGAATGGTTTGTGCAGGGCGGTGAAAAGCTGCCGCATCACGCGACCGAGAAGCGCGAGGAGATTCCTGCCACCGCCACCAAGGAAGGCAAGACTGCCGGTGTGTGGTGTACCGTGTGCGAAAAATATATCGAGGGCGGTGAGACCATTCCGGCTGTCGGCGAGTTGGGAGACGTGGATGGCAACGGTACGATCAACTCCACCGACGCACGTTTGGTGTTGCAATATGCGGTGAAGAAGATCAGTGCCGAAAAACTGACTCTCCCGTTGGCAGATGTAGACGGAAACGGCCGCGTGGATTCCACCGATGCGCGTTTGATTTTGCAGTATGCGGTGAAGAAGATCACGAAATTCCCGGCAGCGTAATTTACACAGAGATACTTCTTTTGAGGCGGAGACAGGCGAGGGCGTGTCTCCGCTTTTTCTTGCAATCGGCGTGAAAAGATGGTATACTGATATACGTTTTAAGAATTGCAAAGGGGAATTGCGTGTGAAAACGATTAAACGGTGTATGGCAGCGCTCTGTGCGGCGGTGCTGCTGCTTGGCTGCTGTGGGGTGTTGGCCCCCGTGAGTGCGGCCGGCGGCAAATACGGTGTGTCCTTTAAAATGTTTCCGCCCGAAGAATTCGGCGAAATGCTGAAGGTGCCCGTGAAGGCAGGAAAATCGCTTGCCACTAAATACAACGGCTGCGGCGTGCAAATGTCGGCCGATATGGATGTCGAATATGCTGCAATTTATATTCGTGCGTCGATGGGCGCTGCCATGGCAAAAGCGCTGAACGACGGCGGTCGGGTTGTGATCGGCAATAACATGGGTACGAGTGGCGGCACGATGGAGTGGGACGCCGGTCACGTCACGTGGCAGGAAGGCATGAACGAAGCGCTGTTCCGCTTTTCCGGCGGCTATCCGAAAAATATCGACTTTGCTGCCGTGCTGAATTGGTTTGAGATCACCTCTGCGGCGGTGGAAGAGGATACCTCCATTACCTTCTACGAAGTTTCGCTGGTGGATGCCACCGAAGGCGGTATGGAGTTTGGTAAAACCGATACGTATTTGCAGATGACGGCACCGTTGGCAGAGGTCCCCAATACCCTCGAGGTGAGTGTGCGTGTGGCCCCGACAAGTGAGCTTAGTGCGGCGCGTTATGCCATTTTTTCCAACCGCGCGGCAGAAGAACAGCAGCCTGTTTCGCTGGCTATGACGGCGGCCGGTGCACTGGTTTTCGAGTGGGGCGCCACCACCTTTACCGTGAATTGTGACGTGCGTGTCGGTGAATGGGTGGATATCGCGGTGGTGCGCGATATGACCGCCAAGAAATTCTGCGTCTACTTAGATGGCGTGTTGAAGGGTACGTTTGATGCAACGGGTACACCCGATATCCGTTCTGCCGTGCCGTACTGTATCGCTGCGGATGCCGATGGCTCCGCGACCTTTGCGGGCGGTATTGCCGATATTCGAGTATGGAGTGATGCGCGCACGCAAAAGGAGATTCAAGAAAACCGTATCTCGAAATACGGCAACCGCAAAAACGGCATTGCGGCCAATGCACAAGGATTGCTCGGCAACTGGTATATCATCGGCACGACAGATTTTGTGCTTGGTTCGCAGGCGGATGCTTCGGCAAACGGCAACGCGCTGATCTTCCGCGGCACGCGTGCGGCGCAGTGGCTGGATTATGACAAAACGCAATACGATTTCCTGTATGACGCCGAGGGAAAAGAAAACTACTATTCCATGGTGGTTGTTCCCGATATTCAAAATCTGGTGAACAATTCCTACACCGATGAATGGCAAGAGGTGGGGCAGTGGATCGCAGATAACGTGGAGCGCGAAAACATTGTGCACGTGATGGGTATGGGCGACTCTTCGTGGACGACCTCTCCGACAGAGCTGCACAACGCCCGTGCCGGCTACGACCGTTTCAGCCATCTTGTTTCGTGGAACAACGTGCCCGGGAACCATGATTACGTGTGGGACATTGAATACCGCAATTCAAAGAATTACCGCACCATTTTCAGCGAAGAGTATTTGCAGTCCACCGCTTCTAAAGACGTGTATCAAGGGTATTTTGAAGATCCATACGGTTACAGCACGGTGGAAAATTCCTACTACTGCTTTGGGGTCAACGGGGTGCGTTGGATGGTGCTGCAGCTCGAATTCCACCCTCGTTTGCACGTGTTGGAATGGGCAAACAACCTGTTGAAAGAGCACGCAGATTACAACGTCATTATCAACACCCACGGGTATCTGGATGCCAACGGTGGGTATACGAGCACCCACATGGCCTATGTGACGGATGACGAACAGTGTGGCGGCTATCTCGGGGCGACCACCGTGGGTGTGTGGGACAAGCTGATCAAAGAGAATGACAACGTGAAAATGGTGCTGTGCGGCCACAACCGCGATGCGGAAGGCAGTGTTGTGCTGCGGCAGGATACAAACGCTGCCGGTCATACGGTGCCTGCGATGATGTTTAACGCCCAGGAGCTTGACGTAGGCGACACCATCTCGCCCTCCTATTTTGAAGGTAAGCCGATGGCCATGCTCGGCATTCTCCGTTTCAGTGCCGACGGCACGCAGTGTGCCGTGCAGTATTATGCGCCGCTGTATGACAAATCCTATCACGTGCGCAGCAATTCCTACTCGTTCGAAATGCACATTGCGCAGGCGACCGATTGTGCCCACACGCAGACCAAAGAAAAACTCGTGGGGGTGACCTGTCAGAAAGGCGGCGTGAAAAAAACACTGTGTAAGGAATGCGGTGTGCTGCTCGGCGAAGAGACGGTCGGTCCGTTGACTACCCATACGTGGGACGGGGGTGTGATCACCAAGAAGCCCACCGCCGCCGAAAAAGGCGAAAAGACCTTCACCTGTACCGTGTGCCAAACCACCCGTACCGAAGAACTGGAGCCCACCGGCGAGTTGGGAGATGTGGACGGCAGCGGTACGATCAACTCCACCGATGCGCGTTTGGTGCTGCAGTATGCGGTGAAGAAGATCGGCGCCGAAAAACTGACTCTCCCATTGGCAGATGTAGACGGAAACGGCCGTGTGGATTCCACCGATGCGCGTTTGATCCTGCAGTATACGGTGAAGAAGATCGCGAAATTCCCGGCGGCGTAGAATGCCGTATTTTGGGGGTTGACAAATCCTCTTTGAGTGCGTATACTATATAAGCAACAAAAACTGAATACCGACTTATCAAGAGCGACGGAGGGAACAGGCCCTGTGATGTCCGGCAACCTGCCACACGGTAAGGTGCCAAATCCTGCGGGTAACACCGAAAGATGAGCGATTAAAAACCGTTCGGTCTTTCGGCCGAACGGTTTTTTTACAACAACGTAAAAGCGAATAAAGTAACGGAGGATAACATACTATGAGCAGAACTTTCTTCACATCCGAATCGGTCACGGAAGGACATCCCGACAAAGTGTGCGATCAGATTTCGGATGCGGTGTTGGATGCTATTTTGGAACAGGACCCCACGGCGCACGTGGCGTGCGAGACGGTGGCAACCACCGGCATGGTGTTGGTGATGGGCGAAATCTCCACCACTGCCGCGGTGGATATCCCGAGCATCGCGCGCCGTGTGGTGCAGGATATCGGCTATAACGATGCGTCGCAGGGCTTCGACGGTAAGACCTGTGCGGTGCTGTCGGTGCTGGATGAGCAGTCGCCCGATATTGCTATGGGTGTGAATGCGGCACTCGAAAGCCGCGAGAGCGACGCTCATGAAGAATATGACCGTATCGGTGCCGGCGACCAGGGTTTGATGTTTGGCTATGCCTGCAACGAAACGGCTGAATTGATGCCGCTGCCCATTTCGTTGGCGCATAAGTTGGCGCAGCGACTCACCGCGGTGCGCAAGGACGGTACGCTCGATTACTTGCGTCCCGACGGTAAGACGCAGGTGACGGTGGAATATGACGGCACCACCCCCGTGCGCGTGGAAACGGTGGTAGTATCCACTCAGCACAGTGAGGACGTGACGTTGGATCAGATCCGTAAAGATCTGATCACGCAGGTTATCACCCCCATCATTCCGTCGGAATTGATGGATGACAACACCAAGATCTTCGTGAACCCCACCGGCCGTTTCGTGGTGGGTGGCCCCCACGGCGACAGCGGTCTCACCGGCCGTAAGATCATTGTGGATACCTACGGCGGCTATGCGCCCCACGGCGGTGGCGCGTTTTCGGGTAAGGACCCCACAAAGGTGGATCGCTCGGCAACCTATATGGCACGTTATGCAGCCAAAAACGTGGTGGCGGCCGGCTTGGCCGATCGCTGCGAGGTGCAGGTTGCGTATGCGATCGGTGTGGCGCGCCCCGTTTCGGTGCGTGTAGACACGAAGGGTACCGGCAAACTGGCCGACGATCGCATTGCCGAAGCGGTGGAAGCCGTGTTTGATTTCCGCCCGGCGGCGATTATTGATGTGTTGCAGCTGCGCCGGCCGCAATACCGTGCACTGGCGGCTTACGGCCACATCGGGCGCGAAGACGTGAATGTGCAGTGGGAACACACCGACCGCACGGAGGCGTTGCGCACGTATTTGAATCTGTAAATCAACGAAGGGGGAGGCTGCTGTGGAGCCGTTTCTTCGCCGCACGTGGGCACAGGTCGATCTGGATGCCGTGCGTCATAATTATGAATATATTCGTCGGCAGTTGGCACCCGAATGCCGCTTGATGGCGGTGGTCAAGGCGGATGCCTACGGTCACTGTGTGCAGTATATCGCCAAGCAATATGACGCACTCGGCGTGCAGTGGTTTGCCGTTTCCAATCTGGAGGAAGCGCTGCAGCTGCGGCGTCTGGGGCTTCGTCAACGCATTTTGATCTTATCCTACACACCGCCTGAAGCGGCGGCCGCGTTGGCGGAATACAACATCACCACCGCCGTGGTAAGCCGTGAGCATGCCGAAGCGCTCTCTGCCCGTGCGGCGGCGTGCGGCGTGCAGCTGACGGTGCATCTGAAGGTAGATACGGGTATGGCGCGTGTCGGCATGCGTGAAGATGCGGATATTTTGGCTGTGGCACGTCTGCCTCACCTGACGGCTGAGGGGATCTTTACCCATTTTGCTACCGCCGATACCGAAGACGAAGCGTTTGTGCGCGCCCAGTTTGCCGCGTTTCAAAAGCACGTGGATGCGGCTGCCGCCGCCGGCGTGCGGTTCGCTCTTTGCCACTGCTGCAACAGCGCCGCCACGCTGCGTTATCCCGAAATGCACATGGATATGGTGCGTCCGGGCATTATTTTGTATGGCTGCATGCCGGATGGCAGCGTGAATCCGCATTTGCGCCCGGCGCTCAGCTTAAAAACTGTGATCTCGCAGGTGAAAACCGTGTCGGCAGGGGAGACGGTCAGCTACGGCCGCACCTTTATTGCCGAGGAGTGTATGTCGCTTGCCACCGTGCCCATCGGCTATGCCGACGG
>JAZODN010000017.1:0-12905 GCA_045597045.1 Acutalibacteraceae bacterium | reverse complement strand
ATGAACATAATGGTTTGCATTTCAACATATTTAAAGTTTGGGAGTGGAATAGTATGACACCGAAGTATAAGCGCGTATTGTTGAAACTCAGCGGTGAAGCTATGGCGGGCGAAAAGAAAACGGGTCTGGATTTCGACACCGTTTTGACCGTTTGCTCCGCAGTAAAGGAATGTCACGATGCCGGCGCCGAGATCGCCGTTGTGGTTGGCGGCGGCAACTTTTGGCGTGGCCGTTCCAGCGGCAAGATGGACCGCACCCGTGCGGATCACATGGGCATGCTTGCTACCACCATCAATGCATTGGCTTTGGCCGACGGTTTGGAACAGTTGGGCTGTGAAGTGCGCGTGCAGACGGCGATTGCCATGAACGAGATCGCAGAACCTTACATTCGTAACCGTGCGGTGCGTCATTTGGAAAAGGGCCGCGTTGTGGTGTTCGGTTGCGGCACCGGCAACCCCTTCTTTTCCACCGATACGGCAGCAGCGCTGCGTGCAGCGGAAATCGAAGCGGATATTATACTGAAAGCCAGCATGGTGGACGGTGTGTATGACAGCGATCCTAAGATCAATCCCAACGCCGTGAAATATGACGAACTGACCTTCACCGAAGTGCTGAACAAAGAACTGAAGGTGATGGATGCCGCGGCGGCTTCGCTTTGCCGCGAAAACGGCTTGCCCATTTTGGTTTGCAATTTGGATGATCCGCAGAACATTGTGCGTGCCATCGGCGGTGAGCCCATTGGCACCATCGTGCGATAAAAACAGGAGGTTTGTGTGATGAAAGAACTGTTTCGTGCAACTGAAGAGAAAATGCAAAAGTCTGTGCAGAGCTTGATGAACGAGTATGCGGCGATCCGTGCCGGCCGCGCCAATCCGGCCGTGCTGGATAAAGTGCGCGTGGATTATTACGGCGTGGAAACGCCGGTGAATCAGATGGCGGCGGTGTCGGTGCCGGATGCACGCACCCTGATGATCCAGCCGTGGGATAAAACCACGCTCAAGGCGATCGAAAAAGCCATTCAGGTGTCGGATATTGGTATCAATCCGCAAAACGACGGTACGGTTATTCGCTTGATGTTCCCGCCGCTGACAGAAGAACGCCGTCGCGATCTCGGCAAAAGCGTGCTGAAGATGGGTGAGGACTTTAAGGTGTCGATACGCGGCATTCGTCGTGACGCACTGGAAAAGTTGAAGGCGATGAAGAAGAACAACGAGATCACCGAAGACGATCAGGCGAACGGCGAAAAGAAGATGCAGACCCTGACCGATAAATATTGCAAAGAGATCGACGACCTTGCTGCGGCAAAGGAAAAGGAGATCATGGAACTGTAAAGTCAGTAAAAAAGCAAAGACTCCGCCGCTGTGTCGGAGTCTTACTTTTTAAGGAGGTCATGTCGATGGCGTTGTTCAAGAAAAAGGGGCAGGAGGCACCGCAACCTGCTGTGCTGCCGCAGCATGTGGCGATCATCATGGACGGCAACGGTCGTTGGGCTAAAAAACGCGGTTTGCCGCGCACGGCAGGCCACGTGACGGGGGCGAAGGTGTTTCGCACCATTGTGAAGCATTGCGAAGCGCGCGGTATCGGTTACGTCACGGTATATGCGTTTTCCACTGAGAATTGGCGCCGTCCTCCTGAGGAGGTACAGGCTATTATGAACCTCCTGCGCGATTATCTGCGTGAATCGTTGCGTGATTTTAAAAAAGAGAATATCCGCGTGCGCTTTTTGGGCGACCGTGCACCGCTGGCAGAGGATATCCGTGCTTTGATCGAAGAAGCGGAAGAAAGCACGGCGCAAAAAGACGGTATGTGTTTGAACATCGCATTGAACTACGGTGGGCGGCATGAATTGACCGCCGCCGTGCGTGAGGTGGCGCGCAAGGTGCAGTCGGGTGCGCTCTCGCCTGAGGAGATCACCGAAGAAACGATCGAAGCACACCTCTATACCGCCGGTCAACCGGATCCCGATCTGATCGTGCGCCCCAGTGGAGAACACCGTTTGTCGAATTACCTCATTTGGCAGGCGGCGTATGCGGAATATGTGTTTATGGACGATATCCTGTGGCCGGACTTTACACCGGCAGACATGGATGCGGCGCTGGCGGAATACGCACGGCGCAACCGTCGCTTTGGCGGCGTTTGAATCTTCGAAAAGAGGGAAACACTATGGTAACGAGAATTATCAGCGGTGTCATCGGCGTGGCGGTGGCATTGACGGTTATTCTGTGTGGCAACGTGCTTGGAGTCACGTTGGCGGTGGCATTGCTTTCCGGTCTGGCTGCCTTTGAATTGCTGCGCGCGGCAGAATTCGGCGTGCGCGACCGCTTGCCTGCTGCCGCGGTGGCGGTGGCAGTGCCGAGCTGCTTGCTGTTGGGCGGCGAATTGGCTTTGGCGGTGGCGGCACTCTATTTGCTGTATGTGATGGTGGAAGGGGTCGGGAGACACGAAACGCTGCCGCCCGAACGCTTGGCACTGAAAGTGTTGTTGCCGGCGGTAGCAGTAGGCGGTTTTTCTGCCGTGGCGGCCCTGCGTGCACATGGTGAAGACGGTCTGTTTTATCTTTTTTTGGTGTTGGTTATTCCGTGGCTCAGCGATACGGGTGCCTATTTCACCGGCATGTGCTGCGGCAAGCATAAGCTTTGCCCGGTTATCAGCCCTAAAAAGACGGTGGAAGGCTTTGTCGGCGGTATTATCGTGTCGGTGGCCGCTTCGGCACTTACGGGGTATCTGTATGTTTTGTTGTGCGATCATGCGGTGGCGGTAAACTGGGTTTCCCTGCTTTTGGCCGCGGTGGTCGGCGCACCGCTTTCGGTGTGTGGCGATCTTTTTGCTTCGGTGGTAAAGCGCCGTTTCGGTGTGAAGGATTACGGCAACATTATGCCCGGTCACGGCGGCGTGATGGATCGCTTCGACAGCGTGTTGCCGGTGGCGATATGGCTGCTTGTGTGGATACAGTGGTGGCCGATTGTGTAAAGGAGAACAGGCATGAAAGGTGATAACAAACGTTTGGTGCTGCTGGGCAGTACCGGCTCGATCGGTACGCAGGCACTCGATGTGGTAGAGCAAGCCGGTTATACGGTGTTGGCGCTTACGGCGCATCGGCAGGTGGATTTGATCGAACAGCAGATTCGCCGTTTTCGGCCGCTATACGCCGCTATGAGTGACGAGCAGGCTGCCGCCGACTTGCGTGTGCGTGTGGCGGATCTGCCGGTGCAGGTGCTCTCCGGCAAGGAGGGCTTGTGTGAATTGGCGGCACTGCCCGAAGCAGACGTAGTGCTGAATGCGATTGTGGGTGTGGCCGGTTTGCAGCCGACGGTGGCGGCGCTCACCGCCGGACACGACGTGGCGCTGGCCAACAAGGAAACGTTAGTGGCAGGCGGTGCATTGGTGACCGCTGCCGCGAAAGCGCACGGTGCACGGTTGCTGCCGGTGGACAGCGAGCATTCCGCCATTTTTCAGTGTTTGCAGGGTGCTCCGAAGGAACGGGCGCTGAAGCGGTTGATCCTCACCGCTTCGGGCGGTCCTTTCTTTGGAAAAACGCGCGAACAGTTGGCGACGGTTACGGCAGCGGATGCGTTGCGTCATCCCAACTGGGATATGGGTGCCAAAATCACCATTGATTCCGCCACCATGATGAACAAGGGCTTAGAGCTGATCGAAGCACACTGGCTGTTCGATATGCCACCGGAGAAAATTGACATTGTAGTACACCGTGAAAGCATTATTCACTCGCTGATTGAATACGACGATAACGCTGTGTTGGCACAGCTCGGCCTGCCGGATATGCGCATTCCCATTCAGTATGCGCTGACCTATCCCGAAAGGGTAGCCTCACCGGCCGAGCCGTTGTCGCTTGCCAAAATCGGCACGCTTACCTTCTTTGAGCCGGACAACGTTACTTTCCCTGCCATGAATTTGTGCCGCGAGGCATTGCGGGTGGGGGGGACCGCGCCGGCCGCGGTGAATGCGGCAAACGAACAGGCGGTGGCACTGTTTTTGAAGGGTGAGATCGGCTTTTTGGATATCACATCGGCGGCCGCACGTATGTTGGAAAGAACCTGGCCGGCGCTGAACACGCTTTCCGACGTGTTGGAGGCCGACCGCGAAGCACGGCAAGCGGTGATTGCACAGGTACAGAAAGGATGACGGTATGACGGTGTTGGTAACCGTGGGCAAAATTGCGGCAGCGTTGCTGATTTTCGGTGTTATCATTGTGCTGCATGAGTTCGGACATTTTATTGTGGCGAAACTCTGCGGCGTGAAGGTGAACGAGTTTGCCATCGGTATGGGGCCGAAGTTGTTGAAATTCGGTCGTGGAGAAACCAAATATACCCTGCGTTTGCTGCCGATTGGCGGTTTTTGCGCGATGGAAGGGGAGGACCCCGACACCGAAATGCCAAAAGCACTCGGCGGCAGCGGTTTTCAAAAGGAGAAGGAAGCGACACCCGATGACGGGCGTGCGTTTTATCAAAAAAAGGTGTGGCAACGCATTTTGATCGTGGTGGCGGGCGCGGTAATGAATCTGCTGCTCGGCTACGTGCTGTTGCTGGTCAATTACACCTTTTGCCAAACGCCCAACGTGAACGGTGAGGTGCTGTTTTCCACCACGACCATTCATTCGTTGGAGGAGAGCACCCCGGCGTATCAAACGGGTCTGCGTGCAGGGGATACCATCGTCAGCATCAACGGCCGCCGCGTGGTGACCGCCGATTTCGACATGGTGTCGGCACTGCAAAGTGATGAAGACGGTGTGTTTGATATGGTGGTCAAACGCCCAAAGGCCGATGGGACGAGCGAAAAAGCGGCGTTGGACGGGGTGACGTTTAACCTGAAAACCGATGCCGAGGGCAATCGGTTCTTGGAATACGATTTTGTTATTGTGGGCAAACCGCGCACCTTCGGCAACACGCTTCTGTTTGCGCTGAAAAACGAGTATTCGCTCGGTGTAATGGTGTGGCGCAGCCTGGGGGATATTCTCACGGGGAAATACGGGTTGAACGATTTGTCCGGTCCCGTCGGTACGGTAGACGTGATCGGTGATGCGGTGCAAAATGCCGTGACGCATACCGATACACTGGCAGGGCTGCGTACTTTGCTTACGCTTATTATCCTCATCACCGTGAACGTGGGCGTGTTTAATCTGTTGCCGTTGCCGGCACTGGACGGTGGGCGACTGGTCTTTTTGCTGTTTGAACTCATTTTCCGCCGTAAGGTACCGGCGAAATATGAGGGGGTTGTGAATTTTATCGGGTTGATCCTGCTGCTGCTGCTGATGTTAGTGGTGACTTACAGCGACATCACCCGTTTGGTTATGGGAGGATAACGGATATGGCAAGGCGCATGGTGAAAGCAGGTAACGTGTGTATCGGCGGCGGTTGTCCCGTCACGGTGCAATCTATGTTGAACGTGCCGGCACACGACGTGGCCGGTAGCGTGGCACAGGCCAAAGCACTGGAGGCTGCCGGGTGCGAGCTGATTCGTGCTGCGATCCCGAATAAAGAGGCCATTGCACTGATTCCGGCACTCAAAGAGGCGGTTTCGGTGCCGTTGGTGGCAGACATTCATTTTGATCACAAGTTGGCGCTGGAAGCGGCGGCCGCCGGTATCGACAAAATTCGTATCAACCCCGGCAACATCGGTGGGGAAGAGAACGTGCGCGCGGTGGCTACTGTCTGCCGCGAAAAAGGGATTCCGATTCGCATCGGTGTGAACGGCGGTTCGCTTGAAAAAGAAATCTTGCAAAAATACGGGCACCCCTCGGCCGAGGCATTGCGCGACAGCGCGCTGTATCATGCCCGACTGCTTGAAAAATACGATTTTTATGATATCGTGCTTTCGATGAAATCGTCCGACGTTCCCACCATGGTAAAGGCATATGAGCTGACCGCCGCTTGCTGCGACTATCCGCTGCACGTTGGTGTGACCGAAGCCGGTACCGAACGTATGGGTCTGCTCAAATCTGCCGCCGGCATCGGCAGCTTGCTGCTTCACGGCATCGGCGATACGATTCGCGTTTCGCTCACAGCCGACCCTGTGAAAGAGGTGGCAGCCGGCCGCGATATTTTGCATGCGCTGGGGTTGCGCCAAGACCGTCCGCGCATGATATCTTGTCCCACCTGTGGACGCACCTCGATTGATCTCATCGGCATTGCCGACGAGGTGGAGGCGCGGCTTTCTGCGCTGAACAAACCGATCACCGTGGCGGTGATGGGGTGTGTGGTCAACGGCCCCGGTGAAGCGCGCGAGGCGGATATCGGCCTTGCAGGCGGCAACGGCAAGGTGGCGTTGTTCAAAAAAGGTGAAGTGTTGCGCACGGTGCCGGAAGAGGCAGCCGTGGAAGAACTGATGAAAGAGATTGAGAAGATGTAAGGAGTTTATGCTATGAAAGCGCCCTCGTTTGGCGAATTGTTTGAGCAATATTTAAAAGATATACCGGTCAAACCGCCGCTGAAAGAAGCCGCGGTGGTTGGCGTTCGTGTACATAACGAACGGCATCAGGTAACCGTGACGGTGTCGCCGCAGGAAGCGGTGACCTATACCGATCTGCAGGATGCGGCTGAATGGCTGTCGGGTGCCCTGCGTGCCACGGTGGTGCTGATGCCGTGCTATCCGTTTGAAAAATTAAAGGATGAAGCGGTCTTTTCACTGCTCGTGGATCTGCTGCGCACCCGTCACACGGCGGTGAACGGCAGTTTTGACGGTGCCTCATTCCGCGTGGAGGAGTCTGTCTTCACCGTGGTGCTGCCGCGCGGCGGCCGCGAAGTGCTGTGTGCCATGGGCGTGGACCGCGTGCTGACCGAATTGATCGAAGAGGTGTTTTGTCGCCGTGTCAGCGTTGTGCTGGAAGGCGCTGATGCACTGGATACCGAAGACGAATATTACCGTTCGCTGCGTGAGGAGGCCGATCGCGAAGCGGAGGCAGCCGCGGCGGCGCAGCGCGAAGAGCAGCGGCAAAAAGCCATGAAAAAAGCCGCGTTGCACGATGTAGCCAACCCGATTCCGTTGGATCCTCCCGATCCTGCCGTGGCACCGAGCGACGGCCTGCCCGTGTGGTTGGAAACGGCCAATTACATGTTTGGCACTCCTTCGAACGTCAAGCCGCAGCCCATGGCTTCGTTGGAGCCGGACGGCAGCTTTGTTACCGTGTGGGGCGAGATCTTCAAGATGGATGCGCGCGAAAGCCGTGACGGCAGCAGCACGCGGTTTAATTTATGCCTGTCTGATCGCACCAACTCTATCACGGCAGTGTACCGTGCCGACCATCGGCGCGACAAGGACAAAAAAGCGCTGATGGAAGCGTTAAAGCCGGGTATGTGCGTGTTGATTTCGGGCGTGTACGATTACAACGAGTTTGCGAAGGACAATCAGATTCGCATTCGCTCATTGGCCATGCTTGCGAAATATCAAAAGCCGGATAATGCACCTGTCAAACGTGTGGAACTGCACCTGCACACCAAAATGTCGCAGATGGATGCGGTGAGCGATGCTTCGGCGTTGGTTGAGCGTGCGGCGGCATGGGGGCACCCGGCGGTGGCGATTACCGATCACGGTGTGGCACAGGCCTTCCCCGATGCTATGAACACAGCCGAAAAGCTTGCCAAAAAAGGCAAGGAAATTAAGATTTTGTACGGCAGCGAGGCGTATTATGTCAATGACTGCGCGGGCGCGGTGGAACCGGGCGTCGCAGGGGATATCAACGGCGACGTGATCGTGTTCGATCTGGAAACCACGGGACTCAGTGCGTTGAATGACCGTATTACCGAAATCGGTGCGGTGCGGCTGCACGACGGTGCGGTGAGCGACAGTTTCAACACACTTGTGAATCCCGGCCGTCCGATTCCGCCCAAGATTACCGAGTTGACCGGCATCACCGATGCCATGGTGGCCAACGCGCTGGATGAGCGCGAAGCACTGGAAGCGTTTTACGCGTTTTGCGGAGAAGCCACCGTGCTGGTTGCGCACAACGCTGGGTTTGATACGGCGTTTATCCGTCAGGCGGCGAAGCGGCAGGAGATGGACTATCCCTTCGGCGCCATAGATACGGTGCCGCTGGCGCGCACACTGTATCCCGACTTAAAAAACCACAAATTGAATACGGTGGCAGAACACCTGCATTTGGGTGATTTTAATCATCACCGCGCGTGTGACGATGCGGCGGTACTGGCCGAAATCTTTCTTTGCATGTGCAGCGATCTGCGCGATCTGCGCGGTGTGCACAGATTGGAAGAGATCAACGAATCGTTGGAAGATAAAAAGGCGGCACCGTATCACCTGATTCTGCTGGTGAAGAATCAGCAGGGGTTGAAAAATCTCTATCAACTGATATCGTGGTCGCACACCGATAATTTTTATCGCCGTCCGCGCATCACCAAATCCAAACTGATGCAGCACCGCGAAGGGTTGATTCTCGGCAGTGCGTGTGAAGCGGGTGAACTGTTTCATGCCATTTTGGCCGGCAAGCCGTGGGGAGAGCTTTGTGAGATCGCGAAATTCCACGACTTTTTGGAGATCCAGCCAATTGGGAATAACGCGTTCATGCTGCGTAATGGTATGGTGCAGACAGAAGAACAGCTGCGTGAGTTTAACCGTACCATCGTGCGGTTGGGCGAAAAGTTGAACATTCCGGTTTGTGCCACCTGCGACGTGCATTTTATGGACCCCGAAGACGAGGTGTACCGCCGCATTCTGCAAGCGGGACAAGGGTATACCGATGCCGATGATCAGGCGCCTCTTTATTTCCGCAATACCGAAGAAATGTTGGCGGAATTTGCCTATTTGGGTGAGGAAAAGGCCTATGAAGTGGTGGTGGAAAATCCGCGCCGCATTGCCGACAGCATTGATGCGGTGCGCCCCATTCCGAAGGGAACCTTCTCACCGCATATGGACGGTGCCGACGAAGAATTACAGGAGATCTGTTGGAACCGTGCCAAAGAGATCTACGGTGATCCCTTGCCGGAGATCGTATCGGCACGCCTGGAACGTGAGTTGTCGTCGATCATTAAGCACGGGTTCTCGGTGCTGTATATGATTGCGCAAAAACTGGTGAAGGATTCGGTGGATCACGGTTATTTGGTTGGTTCGCGTGGGTCGGTTGGATCCTCCTTCGTTGCCAGTATGGCCGGCATTTCCGAAGTCAATCCGCTGGCGCCGCACTACGTTTGCAAAAAGTGCAAATATTCCGAATTCTTTACCCACGGTGAGGTGGGTTCCGGCTTCGACCTGCCGGATAAGGTGTGTCCTCAGTGCGGCGAGCCGTTGGGACGTGACGGACACGAAATCCCGTTTGAGACCTTCCTTGGTTTCGACGGTGACAAAGCGCCGGATATCGACTTGAACTTTGCGAGTGAGTATCAGTTCTATGCCCACCGCTACACCGAAAAGCTGTTCGGCAAGGATCACGTGTTCAAGGCAGGTACTATCTCTACCGTGGCCGAGAAGACGGCTTACGGCTACGTGAAAAAGTACGCGGAAGAGCGCGGCCTTTCGTATACGCCGGCCGAGATCGAACGGTTGGCAGCCGGCTGCACGGGAATCAAGCGCACCACCGGGCAGCATCCGGGCGGCATGGTGGTTGTGCCGGATGAGTTTATTGTGGAGGATTTTTGCCCCATTCAGCATCCGGCAGACGATGCGAAATCCGAAATCTTAACCACTCACTTTGATTTCCATTCCATTCACGATACAATTTTGAAATTGGACAACCTTGGTCACGTCATTCCCACCACTTATAAGTATTTGGAGGAAAACACAGGTATTTCGGTGATGGACGTGCCGATGTCCGATCCGGCAGTGTATTCGCTGTTTACCTCGACCGAGGCGCTCGGCATCACGGCGGAAGAGCTGGGGGTGGAAAACGGGACCCTCTCGATTCCCGAAATGGGCACGAATTTTGTGCGGCAGATGTTGCTCGAAACCCAACCGAAGAACTTTGCCGACTTGCTGCAGATTTCGGGTTTGTCTCACGGCACCGACGTGTGGCTGGGCAATGCACAGGAACTGATCAAAGACGGTACCTGCACCATTTCCAACGTGATAGGTACGCGCGACGGTATTATGACCTACTTGATGCACCGTGGTCTGGAGCCGAAAATGGCCTTTAAGATCATGGAGATCGTGCGAAAAGGAAACGCGACCAAACTGCTCACCGACGAGCATTTTGAAGCGATGAAGGCGCATGACGTGCCGCAATGGTACGTGGATTCTTGTATGAAGATCAAATATATGTTCCCGAAGGCGCACGCTGCGGCATATGTGATTGCCGCCTTGCGTGTCGCATGGTACAAAGTGTATCATCCGGCAGCCTATTATGCGGCGTTCTTCACGGGACGCGGCGAGGATTTTGATGCAGAGCCGGTCATGGGCGGTATCGGGGCGGTCAAGTCGTTGATGGACGATATTCGCCGCCGCGGCAAAGAGGCCAGCCAAAAGGAACAGGATCAAGCCGAAAGTTTGCACATCGTGTATGAAGCGATGCTGCGCGGCGTGGAGTTTTTACCGGTGGATATTTACAAATCACACGCGCACAAGTTCACGATGGAAGACGGACGTATCCGCATGCCGTTCAGCGCCGTGAAGGGCCTTGGCGGTTCCCAGGCGGAAGCATTGATGGCGGCACGGTCGGAAGGGGAGTTTTTCTCGCAGGATGACGTGCAGTCTCGCGCCGGCGTTTCCAAGACATTGATGGAAACCTTGAATCAAATGGGCGCCTTCGGCGATCTTCCCACATCGGCACAAATGAGTTTCTTTTGATTTTCGGTCTTAGAAGGAAGTGTTTGTATGAAAAGAGTTCTCAGTTTTGTTTGCAGCGCGTGCCTTTTATTGGCGTTGATGCCGTTTAGCGTGTCAGCAGAGGAGATGTATTCTTACACGGTTGCCGATGGTGCGGCAACCGTTACCGCCGTAAGTGCGGCCGTAAGCGGTGATGTGATGCTGCCCTCCGATTTGGGTGGGTATCCCGTTGTCGGTATCGGCGAATGGGCGTTTTACGGTTGTGATCGCATCACCGCGCTCACCCTGCCGCAAGGTGTGCAGTGGGTGGCAAACGATGCGTTTTCGGAGTGCACGGCACTGCAATCGGTGTATTTGCCCGACAGTGTAACCTTTGTGGGAGACGGTGCATTTGCCAGTTGTACCGCATTGCAATCGGTGCGTCTGCCGGACGGGCTCACTGCCGTTGGCAGCTGTTTGTTTTCGGATTGCACCTCACTTGCACAGCTGACGTTACCGCCAAATGTGAGCACGGTGGGAGATTTTGCGTTTTCCAACACGGCACTGACCACGCTTTCACTGCCGCCTGCCGTGACGGCAATCGGATCCTATGCTTTTGCAGGCAGTGCGTTGAAGGAGATCACGTTGCCGCGTACGCTTGTCAGTGTGGAAACAGATGCGTTTTACCGTTGCGATGCTTTGGAAACGGTGCGCTACGAAGGTACTGCCGCCGAGCGCGCGAACATGGCTATCGCCACCGGGAATGAATGCCTGACCGCAGCTGAGTGGCAATATGCCATGTGCGCGGCCGGACACAGCTACCGTGAAACCGTTACTGTGGAGCCAAGTTATACGGCAGACGGTAAGTGCGAACGTGTTTGCACGGTGTGCGGTGATTACGCAGTGCAAACCCTGCCGGCATTCGGTGCGGCCGGTCTGCCCGAACCGTATGCGTGGCTGGAGGTGCGTTACGGCAAGGTGTATGCCAACCGCGTTATCGGTGCGCAGGGAAAGACAGGCAGCGTAACGGCGACACCGATCGGTGATACGGGTGAGCACGGTTTGCTGTTGTCGTCGGATTGGTCCGGTTTTTGGATCGGGGGCACCTTCTTTGCCGACATTCCGACCGATCGCAGTGTGACGATGTTGATCGAATATTACGTCGACGGTGATGCCAAAGGGCAGATGTTCCGCTATCAGCCTTACGGCGGCGCACCGCATGTCGATCTTTATACCTCCCGTCACGATTTGAAAAACAACGAGTTTTATATTGTTTCGCACACCTTCACCGCCGAAGAACGGGCGGTGATCGGAACGGCGGATATGCGCTTTTATGTTATGGGCTGTCCGGCAGGTGCCGGCGTCACCTATATCCGTTCGGTCAAACTGGTGGACACCGCCTATCTCAACACGTCCGAGGAGATCGGGTGTGCCTATGTTGATTTCAGAGCGCAGCCGCTGTCGCCGTATTATCCGGCGGTAACGGCGCTGCAAAAGGTGGATATGACGGCGGCGGATCTCGAACCGGATGCCGAGGGGACCCTTCGCTACCGCTATTTCTCGGTGGCGGGCGATGTCCTGCGCACCGACAAAACCGCCAACGTGCCGATGTACCTGCGGTTTTATGCGGCCGAGGGGTACGAGAATGCTGACGTGTCGCTGAACGCCTATGAGATGAGTAATGGCAGCACGACGGATTTTTGCACCAACTTGGGCGTGAAATCTCCGTCGATTACCATGGTGGACGGGGTAGGGGAGTTGTTTTTGCCGGCAACTTGTTTCACCAACGGTTTGAACGGTGCCGGTTCCTTCCGCTTTTGGCACACCGATGCCAAGAAGGTGGTGCGCGTGGAAGCTTACAACGTGCTGACCTATTGTCAAAGTGCGTCTGCCACGGCAGAGGGCAAGGCTGCTTTCCATGCCGCGTTGCGAACCGATACGGAGTATATAACGGTGCAGCCGTCCGTTGCGGCGACCTGCACCGCCGCCGGTCGTGAAGCCGGTGAACAGTGTGCTCTATGCGGTGAATACGTGTTGGGCGGTGCGGTGATCTTGCCGCTGTCGCACACGGTAGTGACCTTGTCGGCAGTGGCGCCTACTTGTACCAAAGCCGGTCTGACCGAAGGCCGTTATTGCAGCACCTGCGGCGAAGTGTTTGCTGAGCAAACCACGGTTAAAGCGTTGGGCCATGCGGCTACTAC
>JAZODN010000016.1:0-2827 GCA_045597045.1 Acutalibacteraceae bacterium | reverse complement strand
TCGTTCCAGGTAGGGTCCAAATGGTAGCCGCGTCCGTCGATCTCCACCATGTTCCACATGTGGGCCGTGCCGTCGGCCGTGCCGCTGACCAACGTGCAGGGAATGTTCGCCCGATGAAGCAGCAGTTGCATGGCACGGGCGTAGCCCTCACATACCGCTTGCCCGTTCACCAACGCGCCGTAGGCCGAAAAGGCGTGGGGGCGCGCATCGGCCGATACGGTGCCGTCGGCAATGGCGGTGTCGTAGGTCACACGTGCGGCCAGCGCATCGTGAAGGTAACGCTCGGCAGTGTATTCATCGGCATTCTCGGGCAGGGCGGCCAGCAGAGAAGTGATTACCGATTCCACCTGCGCTGTGGCGGTTTGCCGTGCGGCGGCATCCATCACGAAGGTGAGGCAGAAGGTATCGTAATAGTCGGTGTTGTTCATGCGGTAGCCTTCGTATGTGTAGGTTCCGCCCACAAAGAAAAATTGCGGATTGTCGGTGGTGAAGGCGTGAAACAGCGTGCGCGCATCCACCGCATTGTTCAGCGGTGTGGGCAGAGTCACGCGCACACCGGTGTATGCCTGTGTGCTGCCATCTTCATTGCGTACCGAAAAAACCGTATCGGTGCGGCATTCGCGCACGGCAGTATACAGCGCGCCGTACAGCGTTTGCAAATGGGGGGGCAGCACGCGATAGCAACGGCGGTTGCGGAATTCTTCCAGATAGGCGGTGTGATCGGGTGCGTCTTCGGTTGCGGTGGGAGGTTGGGGAGAGGGGGACACCAATGAGCAGGCTGCGAGCGAGCACAGCAGGCATGCACACAGCAGTAAGGCCGCTGCACGGCGGAGTAATGAATGCACGGTGTTGTCCCCCTTCCTTAAGAAATTACAGAATATATATTATCATATTTATCGGCCGTTTTCTATGGGAACGAATGCCAAATTTCGCCTCGTTTCCGCATGCTTTTTTAGTTAGGTTAAGCCGCTAACGGGTTGCTCGCCATTTCAAACCGCGTGGCCTCGCCTACCCCCACAAACTCGCCCTTCGGCGGCGTGACGGTGCTGATATCAAAGCTGTTGCGGCGCGCCAGTTGCAGCAGCGTTTCCCGCACGACGGCGTAATCAGACGTTAAGATGTTGGAACGGGTGAGCGAGATGAAGGTTTTAAAGTCGCTGTCTTTTGCATTAAACCGCGAGGCGGTGAAATATTGGTCAAACAACGCAGCCACGATATCCCCCTGCACGTTGGCACGCGCACGGCGGCCGCCGTGCCACCCGTCATATCGCAGCAGGTCGGGTACCTGCACGGCACTCAGCGTGCGTGCGCCGGCCGCCATGGAAACGGTGGTGCCGACAGCATTTTGATAGGAGATGTTTTCGGTCAGTGTGTAGATGACTCCTTCATTCAAATAGGTGACAAGCTCGGTGAGTGCATGATAAGACAGTACCGCGTGATGTGACAGTTCCCAGCCGAGCAGATTACCCACCGCCGCCGAAACAGCGGTAAGGTCGGCGGTGCGATACCACTCAAACAGGCGCAGTTGTTCGGTGCCCACCGTCACGGCGGTTTCCCGCGGAACCGGCACCACGCGCACGCGCCCCATTTGCGGCTCGATCGACAAAGCGACAAACCCTTGTGCTTCGCCGCCGTCTTCGGTGATGAGCAGCATACGCATCTCTTTTTGCGTGGTTACGGGTGGTGCCGTTGTGGTGGGCGCGGAGGGGGTGAGGGGGGCTTTTGGATTCCACACGTCCATGATAACCCATGTTGTCAGACCGCCGAACAGTGCAAGGGCAAAGACAAAGGTGAGCAGGAAGGCCAGGCCGCTGCGGCCGCCTTTGCGTTTTTGTGTCATAGAATCGCCTCCCGGTGTGGATGTCGTCTACATTATACCCCTAAAAACAACCGAAAACAACAACAGAACTGTAACCTTTTGTACATATTTTCGTAACAATCCCCAAAAATGAAACGGCAGGTTTAAAAAATGGAGAAAACAAAAGAAAACAAGCAAAAAAAAGAGGTTTCGTTTGGTAAATTAAACAAACAATGATAAATCAAAAAATATTCATAAAAACCGAGAAAAACAAGGTAAAATTGGGTTGACAAGCGGTGGAAGTTGTGGTATTATCATACAGCATTCTGGGCGGTATGACCGCCGAATATCGAAATTTAAGGAGGAATTCCCCATGTCCACTTACATGGAAAAGGCCGGTCAGGTCGAGCGTAAATGGTACGTTATCGATGCTGCCGGTAAGCCGCTGGGTCGTGTGGCGGTGGAAGCGGCCGTGCTGTTGCGCGGTAAGCACAAGCCCACCTTCACTCCCCATGTGGATTGCGGTGATCACGTGATCATCATCAACTGTGCACAGGCTGTTCTCACCGGCAATAAAGCCGATAAGAAGGTCTGGTACCGTCACACCGGTTGGATCGGCGGCCTGAAGGCTACCAAGTATTCCACCCTGATGGCTCAGCGCCCCGAGAAGGCGATGGAGCTGGCGGTTGGCGGCATGATCCCCAGCAACCACATCGGTCGCGCGGCGGAGACCCGCCTGCACTGCTTTGCCGGTGCGGAGCATCCCCACGCATCCCAGAAACCCCAAGCGTTTGAGCTGTAATGAAGGAGGCAATTGAGATGGATTACAATTCTAGACCCTTTTTCTACGGCACCGGTCGCCGTAAATCCTCTGTTGCCCGCGTGCGTCTGTACCAGGGCACCGGCAAGGTGACCATCAACGGTCGTGACATCGACGACTATTTCGGTCTTGAGACCCTGAAGCTGATCGTGCGTCAGCCCCTGAACCTGACCGAGACCACCGAGAAGTTTGACATCGAGTGCCGCGTT
>JAZODN010000015.1:0-5831 GCA_045597045.1 Acutalibacteraceae bacterium | reverse complement strand
TACGATCCGACTTCGTTACGATATCGGAAATTTGGAAAGCTATGAACAAGTGAAGCGTGAATATAAAGGTATATTGTAAAACTAAAAAGAAAACGAAGTGGAGTTCTAAAAACACCGCTTCGTTTTCTTTTTTGCATAGGTGTCGCCGTTTTGGGTCATACTAACCGCAGAACTTATAACGGAGGCAAAGACTATGAAAATTCGTGACAAACGGTTTTTTGTTACTATGGGTGTATGTGTTGCGGCGGTCGGCGCGGTGGCGGCAGTGAGTTTGTCGTATGCCTTCCCGAAGGAGGATACAGTGCCGCCCGTCAACACCGGTACCACAACAACCACCACGGCAGCCACCACGACCACGGTCGCACAGCAGGTACAGAGACCGATCACCAACGTTGTGGATACGCGCACTACCACTACGGTTCCGACCGAGGGCGTGACCACTACGGCCGCACCGATGGCCGATCTATATGTGTTGCCGCTGACCAACGAGGTGAAAAAAGCATTTAGCAACGGCGAGTTGGTCTATTCGGACACTATGCAGGATTGGCGCGTTCACAACGGCGTAGATTTTGTGGGCAAAGAAGGTGCCGAAGTCAAGGCGGCCGCCAACGGAACGGTGACGGCGACGTATAAAGATCCACTGTGGGGCGACGTGATCGAGTTGGATCATGGCTTCGGTATTATCAGCCGCTATTGCGGCGTGGCAGCACGGAATCGACGCGTGGGCGATGCCGTGAAAGTGGGAGAACCCATCGGCGTTTTGACAACCGTGCCGTGTGAAGCGGCAGACGGACCCCACCTGCATTTGGAGATTCTTTCTTCCGGCAAGCCGTTGGACGCGGTGGCGGTCATCGGCCTGGAAGTGCGCAACAGCCAATAACCTGCCCCCGATTCGTTTTAGGGGCAAAAAGCAAGGCTGCCGTTTCGGCGGTCTTGCTTTTTTTTGCGAGAAGTGGTATTATATCTAATTGAACGACAGAAAAGGAGAGGGATAAATGGTCACGTACTATATAGCTAAAATCAGCGGCACGCCGCAGTGGAAGGATATTCCGTCGCTGGAACTTGCCAACGTTCTCTGGCTGCCCGATGCAGACGTGCGTATGACACAGCAGATTTGTTATGACGAAGAGGCACTGTATATACACCAGCAAGCGGTGGAAGCGCATATCCGTGCCGAACACCGCGACCCGTTGGCATCGGTTTGTGAGGATAGTTGTATGGAGTTCTTCTTCTCTCCCTCTGCCGGTTCAAACCGCTATTTCAATTTTGAATGGAATTTGAATGGTTGTTTGTTCTTGGGCATAGGGGAAGGAAGGGAGGATCGCGTGCGTTTGACCTTCCCCGATGCGGCGGCACAGTTCGATTTCAAGGCTGCTGTCACAGCGAACGGATGGGAATTGTTTTACCGTATTCCGCTGTCTTTCATACAGCAGTATTTTCCGCAGTGCACGTTTGTGCCCGGTGCGGTTATCTATGCCAATTGTTACAAATGCGGCGACAAAACGGTGAAACCGCACTTCCTTTCGTGGAATCCCGTGACGAGCGAGGTGCCTGATTTTCACCGCCCGTGCGATTTCGGTGAGATGATACTTCAGTGAACATGCGGCAACAAAGAGATGCGTCGCAGTGACTTAAAACGAAAAAAGAATGGGGGTGTGAGATAGTCAATAGTTAGTAGACACAAAAAAGAAATAATTTAAGCTGCCAGTTCAAGCCTGTATTGGACTGGCGGTTTTCTTTTGAACTTTCGAATGGGATGTATGTAGTTGAAGTAATGAATAGTGTCGGCAACTACCTTGTGTATGTCATCGCACTTCCAATATTGGAAATGCGATGACATAACATCTTTCAATCGCCCAAAGAAAGACTCCATCATTGATTATGTCTAACCTTTTAAAAAATAGTGACCGAAGATACTACGTGAAGTAACATCTTCGGTCATTTGCATTGTAGCGTGAACTAATATCGTTCTTTGTTTAGTAGTCAGTTATGGGGAAAGTGTTGATCTTTTTCACCGCATACTGCAAAATCAATCGTGCGTCGGTGGAATCTACCTTGCCGCTACCATTCACATCCGCAAGAGCCACGTTCAGTGCAGAATCACCGATTTTTTTCACCGCATACTGCAACACCAGCCGGGCATCGGTGGAATCCACCGTGCCGTTGCCGTTCACATCGCCGAGCAAACCGCCTGCACCGGAGAACGCGCTTTCCTCAACGATTACGGTGCAAGTGGCAGTAATACCGCCGACTTGTGCGGTGATCTGCGCCGTACCGACCTTCATCGCGGTCACGGTACCGTTCTCATTTACCATAGCGACCGACGGGTCGGAGGATGTCCACACGACCGTTTGATCATCGGCGTTCGTAGGATTGATCATGGCGGTGAGGGTCGTGCTCGTTTTCACCTGCATCGACAACCGCTCGCTGCTGAGGTGCGCCGATTCCACCGCAACCGTACCGTTGTTTTCAATCACGGTCAGGCGGAAGGTGTCCACGGCAGAACCGCCGGGTCCGATCAAAGCCACATCCACCACGCCGGGGATCTTGGTGGTGATGGCGCCGCTGGCAGGGTCGATGGATGCCACATCACAGTCGGTGATGCGCTCCTCCTTAAGGCCCGTGCGACGGATAAACGTCCAGGAAAACGCGGTATCTTCGGGCGGTACGGGGTAGAACTCCGGCATTTGCGGCACGTAAACCGTGTCGGTCATCACCGTTTGGTCGGGCATGGGATACAAAACGTTGCCCGATCCGAAGGTGGGATTTTCGGGGTCATACACCTGAATGCTCACCCGCTTATACACCACTTCGGTGTTGGTGATATAGGAAGCGGTGAGGGAGGTCGAGCCGGTAGTGATCAGCTTCAGCGTTACGCTGCCCGTATTGTTATTTGTATCGACCGAACCGGTGGGTGTCACCAGCGACACGGGATAGGACGTGCGCCAGGTGAAGGCGTTCCATTGGTTGGCGTTAACGGGATCGAGGTCATACATCAGTTCCACCGTGTCGCCTGCGCCCGTAAAGGGGATGTACAGCGTGTTGTTTACCGCATCCTCAAAACGAAGGCTGTTGAGTGGCACCACGTCGGCCAACGTCAGGCGCGTGCACAGCACCTTTTGTCCGGCCAATTGTTTAGACGTCTCTTTAAAACGGGTGTAAACGTAGATGGTTCTGCCCTCTTGTTCCTCCAACCCCAGGGACGACAGATCGAAAACGGCGACGTCAGAAACGTTGTGGGATTTTTCCCAATCGTCTTCGGTCAACGCGTCAGCCGAAGACTTGGTGGAAAACAGATATTCCTGATCGGGCTGTCCGTTGCTGACGGTGATATACCCGCTGCCGAATTTTGCTGTGTGGAATACGGGCCACGCGGTGTTCTGACCTTTCGCGACCGTTACGTTCGGCGTGACCAACGACCCTTCATACGCGGTGCTTTTCACTTTGCAGTGCAAGCGCTGACCGACATAGGATGCCTTGTCGATCGTAAAGCACTGTGCGGTGCTCACCACCTGACCGTTGATCGTCCACTCATAGGTGTAGGTGGAAGGGTCCTGTCCGACCGAAGGATTCAGCACCACCACCTCGGCCGTGTTGCCGTAGGCGGCGCTGTTTGCACGAATCACGGCCACGCCGCCCAGGGTCTTGACCGCCGCTTCTTGGCGCACACAGATGACGTCCTCATATTCGGTACCGTCTTTGTGGGTGACCACCGCGCGGTAATACAGCGTGCTTTCCTTTGCGGAACGGGTCAGCGTGACGGGGCCGGTGCTGTTTTGATAATCGCCCAGTTCCGACCAACGGGAGTCGGGCGAGTCGGAAAAGTACCAGCGAACAGAGGCGATTTCCTCTTTGTCCTCGATGCTGAGAACGATGGGGTCGGTATCGTATTTGTTTACCGTAAAGCCGTCGACATCCGCCAATTCCATCTCGATCTCCTCTTGGAACATAGACCAAAAAGCGTAGCTTTCCCTCTCTTTTGCCGCTTTCAGGTACTCACGCCAACACAGGGAATACAGACGGTCTTCCAGCGACATCTGTCGGCTGACGATGCGCGGCGGATGTGACACGGTGGCATAGGTCCAACCGTTACCCGGCTCGCCCGACAGCTTTTCGATCTTTTTCGTGACACCCTCAACATACCGTTGATCCGGCGCATTCAACGACACGGCAGGCACCAAGCCGTTCGCCACAATGACCCGTCCCCAGCGGTTGTTACAATAGGCGAAATGGCCTTCTGTATCGCCGTTCGTATACTTGGTACCTTTCGTGTAAAATTCGCCGCCCAATACGAACACATAGGGATAATAAACGCCATAGCTTGCATAGTTGCCATAGCTCGCCGCATCGATACAGTTTTCTTTGCTATAGAACCGACCGCCGTAAATAACGCAGGTGGGCAGTTCGTACATATAGGCCATATGGCACAATTCCACGGCGGTGCCGCCTCTGGCTTCGCCGGCGTCAAAGTAGCCGTCGTACACCACAATATCCCCGGCTTCGCCGTACAGCACGACGGCATAGTCTGCGATTTGATTCCCTTTGATAATGTAGCGGCCGCTATGGATGATCACCTCACCGCCGGAGTTGCGGATCACACTGCAGACACCCGAAGCATAACTGATGTCATAGATGCAGGTGCCGGTCTGCTGGGGCGAAGAATCGTAGATGTTCAGTGTGGAATCGGCTTTCACGGAAAACAACGTCGTATCCAGCGACATCGCTTTGCGCGACAGCGTATAGCCGTTCAGATCCAGCGAAAAGTAGGCACCGCTCTGGATGCAGATCTCCTGACTATTGTCGCTGTCCGTTTGATAAATATCCGTCGCCAAGCGAAAACGCACGTGCGGCTGAGCGACCTTTGCCACGTTGCGCAATTGCTCGTAGGACCAGATGAGAGAATACCCCTCGCTGTCCACACTCGGTTTCTCCTCCTCGGCCGGCACGGCCATCGGCAACGCGCTGAAGAGTATTACCATTGCGAGCAGGATGCTCAGAATTCGTTTTGAACGCTTATGTGTCATTGATCCTTCCTCCTTCGGGTGTGTTTTCTTTGTAGTCTACTGCTTTTGTAGAATTTGCTTGCCGCAGTTGGGGTGATACTGCGAATCGGGTATAAGATTATCGATCACGGCTCCGCAATAACGGCACTGCATAGCCATCCCCATATTAAGTTGTATATTAAGCATATCACAAAAGGAAAGAATATGCAACAGAATAATTGGCGGTTGCGGTGAGAATTGCCGCACCGTAGGGGCAGGTGCTTTCGCCCATTCGTTGAAAACGCTATGTCGCGCAAGTAAACAAGTGGCAAACACCGCTGACCGAACTCGTTTTGACCAGCATTTTGACCTGCATAATACTGTAAAAAAGCGGAATTGGTTGTCCCCAACAACGAAGAAAACGGTGCAAACCCGCTATAAGGAAGTAGAGGTTGGAAGTGACAGGACTTTGAACCTCGGCTTTGCGTTTGGTGCGGTGCTTGCCGCAGTGTGTGCGAGCGCAAAGCCTACTGAAAAGGCTTGCGCCTTTTCGAGGTTCTGCGTGTCGTGGTGGTTCGAAATAAAAAAGAGGAACGGGCGGTTGCCCATTCCTCTTTTTTTGGTCCGAGTGACAGGACTTGAACCTGCGGCCTCTTACGGCTGCGGCGGCTTCGCCTTGCATCCTGTTCGCCCGGCGACCGATCGCTCCGCTCCGGTGCCCGCCTCGCGCTCTTCGCTAAAAAGGTGCCACCGGCACCTTTTCTTTACGCTCAGACCCTCTTAGGGTCAAGAGGACGCACCCATGCCCGTGGTTCGAAATAAAAAAGAGGAACGGGCGGTTGCCCATTC
>JAZODN010000014.1:0-27451 GCA_045597045.1 Acutalibacteraceae bacterium | reverse complement strand
CGCACCTTGTTCTTTTCGATATCTTGCACATTAATAACGATGACGATTTCAGCATGATCTTTCAGCTGGGTGAGCATTTTGATCTTACTGTCGGGTTTAAAACCGGGCAGCACGCGAGAGGCGTGAAAATCATCGAACAGTTTGCCGCCAAACTCCAAATACAGTTTGCCGCCAAACTGAGCAATACGCTCTTTGATCTGTTCGGATTGCAGCTTCAGATATTTTTCGTTATCAAAGCCGATCTTTTTCATGCTTATCCCACCTCGCCGAAAATACTCACCTTATAATTATAGAACATTCTAAAATCTTAGTCAAGGGATTTTCGCTTTTTTGTAGACAGAGGTAGGAAAATATGTTTAAATAAAAGAGAGGTGATCCTGTGATTCCGATTTTGTTTGAAGATAACTCCATTATCGTGTGTGAAAAGCCGATCGGTGTGCTGTCTGAACGGGGACAAAATCCGCGTGAACGCTGCATGCCCACCCTGTTGGAACAACAAACCCACACCTTCCGCGTGGATGTGGTGCACCGTCTGGACAAAGCGGTGGGCGGCGCGATGGTGTTTTCCAAAAATTCCAAAGCATCGGCAGGGCTGTCACGTACCATTGCACAGCGTGAAATGACAAAGGAATATTTGGCGGTGGTGGCCGGCTGCCCTGCAGTGCCGCGCGGTGAATGGCGTGATATTCTGTTTCGTGATAAACAGAAGAACAAGTCCTTTGTGATAAAACGCATGCGGCAAGGGGCGAAGGAGGCGGTGCTTGACTACGAAGTGCTGCAAACGGTGGAGAGAGCCGAAGGAACGGTCTCGCTTTTGAAGATTCGTCTACACACAGGGCGAACTCATCAAATTCGTGTGCAGTGTGCCTCGCGTGGGATGCCGCTGTTGGGGGACGAAAAGTACGGTAGCCGTATTCCCACGAAGAACATCGCCTTGTGGTCACACCATTTGGCGTTTGCCCATCCTGTGACACATAAACCGGTCGACATCGCCTTGCCGCCGCCTGCCTGTGCCCCGTGGAATTGGTTTGTGCTGTAACTTTTTCTTGACCTTCCCCCAAGGGAAAGGTGTAAACTGTGAAAAAAGGGGGCGAACGTATGGTGATCCACGAGATTGCGGCGGCAACAGGGTTGTCGAAAAAGGCCATCCGCTTTTACGAGGAAAAAGGACTTTTGCGCGTGCAACGCGGCGAGAACGGCTATCGCGTGTATACAAACGCGGACGTTGACGTGTTGCAACGCATCAAACTGCTTCGTTTGGCAGGGGTGACGGTGGCGGATATTCAACTGCTGTTTGACGATATTATCAGCATCGATGAGTTGCTCCTCAAACGCCGTGCGGAAATCGAGCAAGAATACGGCGAGCATTCTCTGCAATTTCGGGAGTGCTGTGTGCGGTTGCAACAATACACGGCACAGACGTTTGACATGACCGATACCGTGGACGAAATGGGCACAGAACAGACCATTTCCGACGAATTGGCGTTGGGTGTGGATATCGGCACCACCACGATCAGCGCGGTGGTGTTGGATATGGCGCGCCGTGAGCAGGTGGAAAGTTACACCATTCCCAACAAATACACGTGTAAGGACACGCCGTCGGATATGGCGGAACAGGATGCCGAAGCCATTGCTGAAAAGGTGTTGCAGTTGGTGGAACACCTCGCGGCACATTACCGTGGCGTGCGCACCATCGGTGTCACGGGGCAGATGCATGGTATTTTGTATGTGGATGAAAACGGACGTGCGGTGTCGCGGTTGATGACGTGGCAAGATCACCGCGCACAGCGGTTGGCAGAAGGGGAGGATACCTACTGCCGCTGTATGGAACGGATCACGGGACAGCGCATAGCCGCCGGATACGGGCTTGCCACCCATTGGTATAATCTGAAAAACGGCTTGGTGCCGCCCCGGGCACACACCTTCTGCAGTATTATGGATTACGTTGTGATGCGGTTGACCCAACGCGCCGCACCGTTGGTGCACACGTCGGTGGCAAGTAGTTTCGGTTTGTTCGATGCGTCCTGTGCGGCGTTTGATACCGCTTCAATAAAAGCGTTGGGCATGGCGATTGCCTTGCCCGATGTCACCGACGACTACGCCGTTTGCGGCAGGTACGGCGATGCGGCAGTAGCGGTGGCGATCGGCGATAATCAGGCGAGTGTGTTGGGCGCTGTGCGTGACGTCTGCGACAGTGTGCTCGTGAATATCGGCACAGGCAGTCAGATCTCCCTTGTAAGCCGTGGTGACGCAGTGGATGCGGCGCTGGAATGTCGTCCGTTGGTAAAAGACGTGACCATTGTGTGCGGCAGTGCATTGTGCGGCGGTGCAGCCTATGCGCTGTTGGAACGCTTTTTTCGCAACTTCATGCAGGCGGCTGCCCAAACCGGTTCCTCGCAGTATGATGTGATGAATGCGTTGGCACAGCAGACCTACCGTTCGGGTGCGGCGGTGCCGCAGGTGGATACCTGCTTTTACGGGAAACGGCACGATACCGCCGCACGGGGTGCGATCCACGGCATCACGGGAGACAACTTTACGCCGGGCGGTTTGATTGTCGGCTTCTTGGTTGGGATGTGCCGCGAGTTGCACGATTTTTATCGGATGACGGGAGAAGACAAGAAAACGGTGGTGGCTTCGGGCAACGCGGTGCGAAAGATCCCCGTGTTGCGCGACATCATTGCCGATGTGTTCGGATTGCCCGTCTGCGTGCCGCTGGGACGGGAAGAGGCTTCGGTCGGGACAGCGTTGTTTGCGGCGGTGGCGGCAGGACACGTGTCACCCGAAGAGATCGGTGCGTTTGTTGCATACGATGCGTAAATGAAAAAGGAGTAAGTTCTTTTGGAACTTACTCCTTTTGTTGTGTTACATCGTGGCCGCCATCACGGCTTTGATGGTGTGCATACGGTTTTCCGCTTCGTCAAACACGATAGAGGCGTCGCTTTCGAACACCTCGTCGGTCACTTCCATGCAAGAGATACCGAACTTTTCGTGAATCTGTTTGCCGATGGTGGTGTTCAAATCGTGGAAAGCGGGCAGACAATGCATAAAACGGCATTGGGGGCCGGCTTTGTCCATCAATTCCTTGGTGACACGATAGGGGGTGAGTTGTTTGATACGTTCTTCCCACACCGAATCGGGTTCGCCCATCGAGACCCACACGTCGGTGTAGATCACGTGTGCGCCCTTCACCGCATCGGTATCTTCGCTGAATTCCAGCGTAGCGCCCGTTTCGGCGGCGATGGATTGACACTGATCGATCAACGCTTGGTCGGGGAAGAAGGCCTTCGGCGCACACGCCACAAAATGCATGCCCATCTTGGCACAACCGACCATCAGCGAATTGCCCATGTTGTAACGGGCGTCGCCCATGTAGACGAGTTTTTTGCCCTTCAAATCACCGAAATACTCTTGAACAGTGAGAAAGTCGGCCAAAATCTGGGTGGGGTGGAATTCGTTGGTCAAACCGTTCCACACCGGCACACCGGCATGACGGGCGAGTTCTTCCACGATCTTTTGTCCGCAGCCGCGATATTCAATTCCGTCCTACATACGGCCGAGTACGCGTGCGGTATCGGCAATGCTTTCTTTTTTACCGATCTGCGAGCCGGAAGGATCAAGATAGGTGGGGTGCATGCCGAGATCGGCCGCCGCTACCTCAAAGGCACAGCGCGTGCGCGTGCTGGTTTTTTCGAACACCAACGCAATACTTTTCCCCTCGCACAAACGGTGAGGAATACCGGCTTTCTTTTCGGCTTTCAGCTTGGCTGAAAGCGCGATCAATCCACGGATCTCTTCCGGGGTGAAATCCAGCAGTTTCAAAAAGCTTTTGCCTTTTAAATTCAACATAAACCAAAGCCTCCTTACAGCACCTTCGCAAGGAAGGATTGCAGACGCTCACATTGCGGATGATTGAAGATGGCGTCGGGCGTGCCCTCTTCGGCGATCACGCCGTCATCGAGGAACAGCACGCGGTTGGACACCTCACGGGCAAAGCCCATTTCGTGGGTGACCACCACCATGGTCATACCGTTCGCCGCAAGATCCTTCATAACATCCAGCACTTCGCCGACCATTTCGGGGTCGAGCGCAGAGGTGGGTTCGTCGAACAACATCACGTCGGGTTCCATGCACAGTGCGCGCACAATGGCCACACGCTGTTTTTGACCGCCCGAAAGCTGGTTCGGGTAAGAGGCGGCACGGTCGGCTAAGCCGACACGACCAAGAAGTTCCAGCGCTTTCTTTTCGGCATCGGCGCGCGGTATCTTCTTGAGCATCATGGGGCCGCAGGTGAGGTTTTCCAAAATGCTCATGTGTGGAAACAGGTTGAACTGCTGGAACACCATGCCCATCTTTTGACGGTGACGGTTTAGGTTGGTTTTGCGGTCGGTCAGGTTTTCACCGTCAAACACAATTTCACCGTCGGTCGGCTTTTCCAGCAGGTTCAAGCAACGAAGAAAGGTGGATTTACCGGAGCCGGACGGACCGATAACGCACATCACGTCACCTTTGTGGATTTCCACGTCGATGCCCTTGAGAACATCCAAACCCTCAAAACTTTTTTTGAGTCCTTTAACGCTTATCATTGCGCGCCAGCCTCCTTTCAAGCAGATGCATCAGCCAGGTCAGCAACACCACGAGCGAAAGATACACCACGGCAACCACCAACAGGGGGTTTACGGCGTCATAGGTATTGTTACGCACCAGGTTACCTGCACGGGTGAGATCCACCACCGCGACATAGCCGGCAACGGAGGTTTCCTTCAAGAGTGCGATCAATTCGTTGCCGATGGCCGGCAGGATGTAGCGAATGGCTTGCGGCAACACGATTTTGCGCATTGCCTGCAACTTGGACATGCCAAGACTGCGGCCGGCCTCCATTTGTCCGTGATCCACCGCGTTGATACCGCTGCGGATCAACTCCGCCATGTAGGCACCGGAGTTGATACCGAAAGTTAAGATCGCCACCGTCACGCCTTCGGCCGCGGTGAGGATAACGAAGAAGAAGATCAGCAGCAGCACCACAACGGGAATGCCGCGAATAATGGTGATATACAAATCGCAAAGCCATGCCAGCGGCTTCAAAGCAGGGACGTCTTCCGCAAAATATTTGGTGACGGCGATCAAGGTACCGATCACCACACCGATCACCAACGCGCCGAGTGTGATGATAACGGTGTTTTTGAGACCGTCGATCATCATGTTATAATAACCGGTTTCGATGAAGGTCTCATAGAGTTTGTTCAACCATTGCTCCACAGAGGGATTCTCCTTTCAACGAAAAAGACGGGAAAAGGGAACCTTTTCCCGTCTTTTGCTGTTTTACAACTTACACTTCAGGGGCGGTGTAGGGAGCGTTGTTCTCCTCAAAAATCTTCTTGATGGTACCGTCTTTCACGAGACCGTCCAGAATCTCACTCACCTTTTCGACCACTTCTTCGCTGCCCAGCGCGAAGGCAAAAGCATACGGTTCGGTGGTCATGGCTTCGCCCAACACGACCAACTTTTCGGTGTTTTCGGCGTTGTAGGCATCCACCATGTCTTTCGCGGTCAGGTCGTCGATAACCCACGCGTCCACCTTACCGGTGGTCAGCGCAGTCTGCGCATCGCTGTTGGCGGCAAAGGATTTCACGGTGTAGTTATTTTCGAGACAGAAGGCTTCGGCGGTGGTGCCGGTCTGCACCGCAATGTTCTTGCCGGTGAGGTCTGCCTTCGTTTTGATAGCGCTGCCTTCTTTCACTACGATTGCCTGTGCCGCGAGGCAGTAGGGAGCAGTGAACATCATGTTCTTTTCACGTTCGGGAGTGACCGAAATGCCCGAGGCACCCATGTCATACTTGCCGGCCTGCACGCCCGCCAACACCGAGTCAAAGTCCATCTGTTGCAGATTCAACTTCACGCCGAGTTTCTCGCAAACGATCTCCAAAATGTCGATTTCAATACCGACCACTTCTTCGCCTTCCAAATTCTCAAAGGGCGGGAAGTCCGGGCTGGTGGCGACCACGAGTTCGCCGGCCTTTTCGAGCTGTGCCAAGGTAACACCCTTCTTGCCGCAAGCAGACAAACCGGTCAGCAGCAGCGCCGTGACCAAAACTAAAGCCAAAATTCTTTTCATTGTAGTTTCCTTCTTTCTTAAAATTGTTTTATCTCAAAAAATCGGAGTCCGATTTTTCTCGAACAAATTGAATTTGTGCTTCAACCGAAGCTTGGGAGGTGCCACCTTCGCTGATGCGTTTTTCCACGCAGGTGACAAGGTCGATTTCGTGATACAGGTCCTCTTCGAACAAATCGCTGAACTCACGGTAGGTGGCGAGAGGAAGCGCTTCCAGCACGGTGTCTTCGGCAAGGCAACGCGCCACCAGTTGACCGGCGATTTTGTAGGCGCTGCGGAACGGCAATCCTTTTTTTACCAGGTAATCCGCAAGATCGGTGGCGTTGATGAAACCGCGTTGTGCCGCTTCTTTCATGTTGGCGGTGTTAGCACGCATGGTTGCTACCATGCCGCAGAACACGTCTAAACACATCTTCACGGTGTCGCACGCGTCGAATACGCTTTCTTTATCCTCTTGCATATCCTTGTTATACGCCAGCGGCAGGCCTTTCAGCGTGGTGAGCAGTGCCATCAAGTCGCCGTACACACGGCCCGTTTTGCCGCGAACCAACTCCGCCATATCGGGGTTTTTCTTTTGCGGCATAATGGAAGAACCGGTGGTATAGGCGTCCGACAGTTCCACGAATTTAAATTCCCAACTGGACCAGAGGATGATCTCTTCCGAAAAACGGGAAAGATGCATCATCAAGATCGCAAGAGCGCTCATCAACTCCACGCAGAAATCGCGGTCGGATACGCCGTCTAAACTGTTGCGGCAGATGTCGTCAAACCCCAACCGTTCTGCCTCGAAGCGACGGTCGGTCGCATAGGTGGTGCCGGCCAGTGCGCAGCAGCCGATAGGGGAGACGTTCATTCGTCGTCGGCAATCCGTCAGGCGTTCAAGGTCGCGCAGCAACATCATGGCGTAAGCCATTAAGTGGTGCCCAAACAAGATAGGTTGCGCGCGCTGCAGATGTGTGTAGCCCGGCAGGATCACATCTTTGTATTCTTCTGCTTTATCGGTGATGGCCGTAACCAGTTTTTTCACTCGCTCGGTAATGCTGTCGCACTCGCCGCGCAGATACATGCGCACGTCCAGTGCGACTTGATCGTTGCGGCTGCGCGCAGTGTGCAATTTCTTGCCCACGTCGCCGAGCCTTGCGGTCAACACCTGCTCCACAAACATGTGGATATCTTCGCACTCTTCATCAATTGCGAGCGCGCCGCTTTCCAGATCGTTCAGCACGCTCTGCAAGCCGTCGATCAACGTATCGGCATCGGCAGCGGAGAGAATGCCCTGCGCACCCAGCATAGCGGCGTGCGCCATGCTGCCGGTGATATCTTCGCGGAACATGCGGCAATCGAATCGAATGGAGGAGTTGAAATCATCTGCTATTTTTTCGGTCGTGCCGTCGGTGCGGCCGGCCCACATTTTTGCCATGGTTTACCCTCACTTCTTGCCGTCTACCAAAGCCTGCACTTTGATCGGCAGACCAAACAGGTTGATAAAGCCGGCCGAATCGCGCTGATCGTAATCGCTTTCGCCGAAGGTGGCGATCTCTTCGCTGTAAAGCGAATACGGACTCCATACACCGGCGTTGATCATGTTGCCTTTATACAGCTTCAAGCGCACCTTGCCGGTGACCTTTTCCTGCGTTTTGTCCACAAAAGCGGAAAGTGCTTCGCGCAGGGGGGTGAACCACTGGCCGTTATACACGAGTTCCGCAAAGGTGATGGAGAGTTTTTGTTTTTCATGCATGGTCATCTTGTCGAGGCAGATGCTTTCCAGCACGCTGTGCGCCTTGTAGAGGATCGCACCGCCGGGCGTTTCGTACACGCCGCGGCATTTCATGCCGACCAAGCGGTTTTCCACGATGTCCAGCAGGCCGATGCCGTTGGAACCGCCGATCTCGTTGAGCTTCAAAATGATGTTCTTAGCGCTCATCTTTTCGTCGTTCAACGCCACCGGCACGCCTTGCTCAAAATCGAGCGTGATGTAGGTGGGAACGTCGGGCGCCTGAATGGGAGAGACACCCATTTCAAGAAAACCGGGCTTTTCATACTGCGGTTCGTTGCCGGTGTCTTCCAGATCCAAGCCCTCGTGCGACAGATGCCACAGATTCTTGTCTTTAGAATAGTTGGTCTCGCGGCTGATCTTCAGCGGAATACCGTGCGACTCGGCATACTCGATCTCTTCTTCGCGGGATTTGATATCCCATTCGCGCCACGGCGCGATGATGGGCATGTTGGGAGCAAAGTGTTTGATCGCCAGTTCAAAACGCACTTGGTCGTTACCTTTGCCCGTGCAGCCGTGCACAATGGCATCGGCGTTTTCTTTCAGTGCAATTTCCACCAGCCCCTTGGCGATGCAGGGACGCGCGTGGCTGGTGCCGAGCAGGTATTCTTCATACACCGCACCGGCCTTCATAGTGGGGATGATAAAATCGTTTACGTATTCTTCGGTCTGATCCAGCACGTAGAGTTTCGAGGCGCCCGTCTTGAGCGCTTTTTCCTCCAAGCCTTCCAGTTCGTCTGCCTGGCCGACATTACCGCTGACTGCCACCACTTCGCAGTTGTTATAGTTCTCCTTCAGCCACGGAATGATGATGGATGTATCCAAACCGCCTGAGTAGGCGAGAACGACCTTTTTGATGTTATCCTTGTTCACGAACATTCGCCTCCGCATGAATAATTATGTATTTCGCTTTTGCTATGTGCAACATTATACATTTCTGCAAAACCTTTGTCAATACGCTTTTTCAATAAAGATGTGAAAACAATAAAATGCGTACATATTGTTGCTATTGTTTAACAATTGAACGGTGTTTTTTGTTGAATATCGCCACATCGCATGCAGCATAAAATGCATAAATATGCAATTATTCATAAGGTTCGTGCATAACGGGGAAAAAGCCTCTTTACAAACCAGTGGAAATACGCTATATTACCTTATGATGAACCCAAACAAATCAAGGAGGTTTTGGCAATGGCAAATCAAACGATTTGGAAAAGAGAAGAGGTTCCTGTGGAATACACCTGGAATCTCGCCGATATATTTGAAAGTGACGAAGCGTGGTTGGCGGAGTATGAGGCGCTCAAAGAGTATCCGGCCCGTGTGGCGGCGTTTCAGGGGTCGCTCGGTCGCAGTGCGGCTGACCTGCTCGCGTTTTTCCGCTTGAGCGATGAGATGGAGGTGCGGCTGGGCAAACTGCACGGCTATGCTCATTGCATGAGCGATGTGGATACCGCGAACGGATATTATCAAGATCTGCGCGGCAAGGCGATGGCCACGTATATCGCTATTGCCGGGGCGGCGGCGTTTGCAGATCCCGAAATTTTGGCGATTCCCGAAGAGACGCTCTCGGCCTTTTTGGCAGAGGAGCCGGCGTTAGCGGAATACGAACGCAGTTTGTATAAGATCCGTCGTCGTGCGGCACACATGCTCACTCCCGAAGGGGAACGTCTGTTGGCGGCGGCAGGGGAGATGGCAGGCGGCCCCGATCAGATCGGCAGCACCTTCCGCAACGCGGATCTGCGGTTCCCCGATGTGACCGATGCCGCCGGCAACGTGTATCCGCTGACAAACGGCTCGTTGGTGCCACTGCTCGAAAGCGACGATCGCGACTTGCGTTGCCGCGTGTTCGAAACGTATTACACCCGCCTCAGCGAATACAAAAACACCGTTGCCGCCACGCTGGATGCACAGTTTAAACAGCTGCGTTTCTTTGCCGAGGCACGGCGTTACGAGAGCACTCTTGCGGCTTCGCTGGACCGCACCGAAGTGCCGGTGGCGGTGTATCACAACCTGATTGAAGCGGTGCACCAAAACTTGGATAAGATGTACCGCTATGTTGCGCTGCGTAAAAAGATGTTGGGCGTGGACGAACTGCATATGTATGACGTGTATACCCCCATTGTAGCGGATGCCGCCAGCGAGATTCCCTATGCCAAGGCGCAGGAAACGGTGCTGGAAGCATTGGCCGTGTTGGGCGACGACTACGTGGCCATGCTGAAGGAGGGTTTTGCCAATCGCTGGATCGACGTATATGAAAACGTGGGTAAGCGCAGCGGTGCGTATTCTTCCGGCAATGCACGTCCTCACCCGTACGTGCTGTTGAATCACAAGGATAATCTGGATACGCAGTTCACCTTGGCACACGAGATGGGGCATGCGCTGCACAGTTATCTCAGCACCAAAAATCAACCGGTCAGCAACAGCGACTACGTGATCTTTGTGGCAGAGGTTGCCTCTACCTGCAACGAGATCCTGCTGATGCGCCATCTGCTGGGTAAGACCACCGATAAGCGTGAGCGTGCGTATTTGGTGAACCATTTCCTCGATCAGTTTAAAGGCACGGTCTACCGACAGACCATGTTTGCCGAGTTTGAGTTGAAGATGGGGCAAGCGGCCGAGCGCGGCGATACCCTCACGGCCGATATGCTGTGTAAGGAATACCATGCGCTGAACAAACTGTATTTCGGTCCCGATATGGTATCGGATGACGGTATTGCGTTGGAGTGGGCGCGTATTCCGCACTTTTTCTACAATTATTACGTATTCCAGTATGCCACCGGTTTCTCGGCGGCGGTCGCGATTGCCAACCGCATTCAGAAAGAGGGCGCGGCGGCAGTGGCGGATTACAAGAAATTCCTTTCGGGTGGCGGCTCGACCGACCCGATCTCACTTTTGAAGATCGCCGGCGTCGATATGAGCACCCCGGCGCCGGTAAACGATGCCCTTTCGCTGTTTGGCGAATTGGTGGAAGAAATGGAAGGCTTGGTGTAACGAATGCGTTTGTGGGAACTCTTGCTGTTGGCCATCGGTCTTAGCATGGATGCCTTTGCGGTTTCCGTTTGCAAAGGTCTTGCGATGCAGAAAGCCAATTTGCGCGGCGCTCTTACCTGCGGTGTGTGGTTCGGCGGCTTTCAGGCGCTGATGCCGCTGATCGGTTTCTTTTTGGGTGCCATGTTCGCCACGGCCATCGAGGCGTTCGACCATTGGGTGGCGTTTGGTCTGCTTGCCCTGATCGGTGCGAATATGCTTAAAGAAGCGTTTGCACACGAGGAGGAGTGCGGTGAGTGCGCCTGCGCCGATCTTTCGGTTAAAACCATGTTTTTAATGGCGGTCGCCACCAGTATTGACGCACTTGCCGTTGGCGTATCGCTTGCGATGGCGGGCAACGTCAACATATGGTTAGCCGTTGCACTGATCGGTACGGTCACCTGCCTGCTGTCGGCTTTGGGTGTGAAGGTGGGCAGTGTGTTCGGTGCACGGTTCGAAAAAAAGGCGCAGTTTGCCGGCGGTGTGATTTTGCTGCTTATCGGCCTCAAGATATTGCTTGAGCATCTCGGCATTTTGGCCGTATAAGAGGAGTCTGTTATGCAACCGAAGTTTAAACGTACCAAGTATGCATGCTATTTTTCGTATTTGGCCATGGCATCGGTGTTCAGTTTGCCACCGATGCTGTTCGTCACCTTTCACGAGATGTATGGCATCTCGTACACCTTGCTAGGCACGTTGGTGCTGACGAATTTCTGCACGCAGATGACGGTGGATCTGATCTTCACCTTCTTTTCACGCTGTTTTAACATCAAAGCAACGGTACGAATCATGCCGTTGCTCACCTCGCTGGGGTTGGTGTTGTATGCACTGGTGCCGGCCTTCTGTCCACAACATGCCTACGTTGGCCTTTTGCTTGGCACAGTGGTGTTTTCGGTGGCGGCCGGGCTCAGCGAAGTGTTACTTAGTCCTTTGGTGGCCTCCCTGCCGTCGGAAAACCCCGAACGGGACATGAGCGCCTTGCATTCACTGTACGCTTACGGCGTCACAACGGTGGTGCTGATCAGCACCGCGTTTTTGGCAATTTTCGGCCGTGAAAACTGGATGTATCTCACCCTCTTCTGGGCGGCATTGCCGTTGTTTTGCTGTGTGTGGTTTTGTCTTTCGCCGTTTCCGCAAGTGGCGCTCACGGCCGAAAACAAAGGGGAGAGAGCCGAAAAACGCCGCTTTGGTTTGGCACTTTGTGTCGGCTGCATTTTTCTTGGCAGCTGTGCCGAAAATTCCATGACCAATTGGATTTCGGGTTTTGCAGAAAATGCGCTGGGCATCTCCAAAACGTTGGGAGACGTGCTGGGTCTGCTGTTGTTTGCCGTGCTGCTCGGACTTACGCGCAGTGCCTATGCGAAATACGGTCGCCATATTCAAAAGGTGCTTTTGTGCGGTATGGCCGGCGCGGTGGTGTGTTATCTCACGGCGGCCCTTTCTCCGTGGGCGGCACTGTCGCTTACCGCTTGTGTGCTCACGGGTGTTTGCACCTCCATGCTCTGGCCCGGCACACTCATTTTGATGGAAGAAAAGTTCCCCCATTCGGGGGTGGCGGCCTATGCGCTGATGGCGGCCGGCGGTGATCTCGGTGCGTCGATCGCGCCGCAGATGCTCGGTGCGGTGACCGATGCGGTGGCAGCCGGCAGTTGGGGGCAGACCATGGCAGACAGCATGGGTGTTGCACCCGAACAGCTTGGCATGAAGGTCGGCATGCTTGCGGCGGCGATCTTCCCGATGCTTGGCGTGTTACTGTTGCTGTATATGAAAAGGTATTTTAAGAAAATGTCATAAGAAAGAAGGAGAGAAGAGGGGTAAACCTTCTTCTCTCCTTTTGATTAGCGCCGTTAAAAAAGGATAAAACAAGGACTCGGCGTGCCCGAGTCCTTGTTGCGTTATATCGTATCGTCGTCGTCATCGCCTGCGGCACGGCGGCGCGCCTCGTTAAAACGGCGCAACTCTCGCTCGCTGTACTGCTTGGGCATCGGCGGCAGTTTTTCCTTTTTCTCTTCCTGCAAATAACTGTCGGTGCGGCCACGGTCTTGGAATACCGCTTCTTCTTCTGCCAAGCGTTCGCTTTCTTCATCAGGCAGATTAAGTGCTTGCTTTTGTGCGCGGTCCTCGTTGGGATGGTCGCGGTAATAGGGATCGATCATCAGTTCCTGCACTTTCGGGAAGATGGTGAACTGGATCAAGAAAGACCGAAACGCAGGGAAGAAGAACAGATACACCGTCGCCATGATCACCGCAGGAATAAACGCTCCCTGTGCCAAACTCAAATACGAAGCAATAGCTAAAAGATAGAAAAGGGCGAGCACGGCGGTGATGAGCAGGTTGCGGAAAATGGCGGCGAAGGAGAAAATCAGTGCGTTTTTGTAAAGCTGCTTCCAGTTGAGTTTGAAGGTGATGATCATTAGCGGAATGTAATACCGCATGAATGCACACACCAAAAAGAGCAGCATTGCAAACGCACACATGGCGATTTGTGTGACGTTGGAGGTGGTTTCAACGTTCAGATAGAAATATACGTCGAACGCCAACACGCCCATGGCTGCAAGGTTGATCAACCCGATAGGCAGCGCTTGCTTCCAGTTCTTCTTGATCGTATCGGTGAAATCGCCCCACAAAAACGCGTGCTTTTCACGTGCAAAGTTGCGCGTGATGTAGGTCAAGCCCACTTCTGCCAAGCCGACCGTGACCACCGGCAGTGAAAACAGAACAAAGAGAAGATTGGCTTGTATCAGTTTGAAAAACTTGCGAAAATACAGTTCCCAAAACAGAAAAAAACGTTTTTTCTGCGGTGCGTTTTTGGAAACGCCGGGACCTTCTTTTTGGGGGTTAAAGAATTTTGGTAATGCCATTTGAACATCCTCACCTTTTCAGACGAAATACTGTAAAAACAGAACACGCAGCACAATATCCAGCACGGCGGCTGCAAACAGCAACCCCACACACAGCAAAAAGCGTGCCAGGTACAGTTTCAAATCCTGCCACAGCCCACCGCCGATCGAGGGGTGCGGCAGCAGTTGCCGCGACAGCCGTGCCGAAAGCCGCACCGATTCCGCTGCCGCGATCAGCAGCGTGGCGGTCACAGCCAGTGTGGGCGGCAGCACCAGCAAAGCGGTGTATGCCACACCGCGCCAACCGGTGGCGTAATGATAGGCGGCGGTTAGCCCGACACCGGCACCGAAAAACAACGGTACAGCCAGCGAAAGCGGTGCGCTGCAAGCAGAAAAGCCCAGCAAAAACAGTAACAGCAGCAGTAAAAAATGGGGTGCTGCCGTGGAGAACAACTGTGCTGTCATGCCCTGAAAACCACCGTTAAGCGGTGTGGGGGAGAGCAGCGGTTGTAAGGTGTTGCTCAGGGCTCTTCCATTGCTGCAAAACACCGTGCAGCCAATCTGCACACCGATTAAAAACAGCAAAAGCAACCACAAAAGGCGTTGGTTTTTTTCTGCAAAACGGCACAGGTTGCGCCACCGTTCGCCGTGTATATGCATGTCCGTCACTCCGTTTCATACATCGGTTTGTTCCATATGTATGAAACAAAGGGGCAGAGTATTACCGCCGCTTTCTTAAATTGATGCCCACAATACCGCCCACCGCACCGGCGGCCGCCATTATGGCCAGTTTCACCCAGGTGTGTGCGGCTTGGGTATCGCGCAGCATCGCAAAGCCGCCCAAAAGCATCAACAGCAAAAACAGCACGCCGCCGCAGCACAGTCCCATAAGCCAGCCGTTTTGTCCGGCTGTGCGTGCAGCGGTCACGCCGCCCACAAAGGCCCCCGTTACCAAAGCCACCAGGGAAAGCGGTGTGACAGCGGTTTGCGGTGTTTCTTGTGTCAGCAGCAAAACGGCCAGCAAAACCAAACATGCAAGGCAGGCCAATACGCCAACCACGGCCCCCGTAGCCAACGGGCGCACCCACTGTTTCAGCCAATTCGGTTCCTCTTTGCGCGCGCGCATAGGAAATCCCTCCGCATTTCAAAAATTGAAGCCCGCCACCAAAGCGGGCTTCAATGTATTTATATTCCGATAGCGGAGTGGATATGACGAATCAGATATCGTCGTCGTCATCGTCGTCGAGACCGGCATCCTCGTGCACGGTTTCGTTGGCCTGCAGCGCCCACTTCTTAATCGTCAGCTTGTTGCGGTCGGCACCCGTTTCGATGACCAGCGAATCTTCACGCACTGTCACCACACGGCCCATGATGCCGCCGATGGTGATGATCTGATCGCCTACGCGCACGTCGTCGCGCATTTTCTGCTCTTCCTTCTGCTTTTTCTTCTGCGGACGGATCATCAGAAAATACATCAGCACGAACATGGCAATCAGCATCAAAATGCCGCCGTACTGTGCAAAGAAGGCTGCACCGCCCGTCAACTCCGCAGCGGTGGTACCGACGGTTTCCGCTTTAAACATCAACATAAAAACATCCTCCTAAAAGATACATTAACACATAGTATACTACATTTCTTCGCCGTGTGCAAGGGGCATACGGTGAATTTACCGATTTTTTACAAAAGTTTAAATACGGCGATCAAGCACTTCGCGGTATTCACGATAAAAACTGTCGTAACAGCCGTTGTCCAGTGCTTCGCGGATCTTTTCCATCAAGGTGTTGTAGAAATAGAGGTTGTGTGCCACACACAGCCGCATGGCCAGCATTTCGTTTGCTTTGAACAAATGGTGAATATACGCGCGCGAATGGCGGCGGCAGGTGGGGCAATCGCATTGCTCATCTAACGGCAGCAGATCTTTTTCATATTTTGCATTGAACAGGTTGCGGCGGCCACTCCAGGTGAAGACGTGTGCGTGCCGCGCGTTGCGAGCCGGCATTACACAGTCGAACAGATCAATGCCGCGCGCCACACCTTCCAAAATGTTTACGGGAGTACCGACACCCATCAGATACCGTATCTTATCCCTCGGGGCAAACGGTTCCACTGCTTCAAGCACGCGATACATATCCTCAGCCGGCTCACCCACGGCCAGGCCGCCCACCGCATAGCCGTCGAGTTCCATGGCGGCGATCTCTTTCATGTGGCGCACACGCAGATCGTCAAAGGTGCAGCCTTGGTTAATGCCGAACAGCAGTTGACGGGGATTCACCGCATCGGCCGAGGCGTTCAATTTTGCCATTTCCTCTTGGCAGCGCGCCAACCATCGCGTGGTGCGCGCGCAGGAACGTTCGGAATATTCGCGTGTAGCGGGGTTTTCCACACATTCGTCAAACGCCATGGCGATGGTGGATCCCAAGTGGGATTGAATGCGCATACTTTCTTCGGGACCGATAAAGAGACGGCGTCCGTCGATATGGGAGGCAAAATCCACCCCTTCTTCCCGGATCTTGCGCAAACCGGCCAGCGAAAACACCTGAAATCCGCCGCTGTCCGTTAGGATCGGGCCTTCCCAACCGGTGAATTTGTGCAAGCCGCCGATCTCGTGCACCAGCTTGTCACCCGGACGGAGATGCAGATGATAGGTGTTGCAAAGCATGACCTGGCATTTCAGATCCTTGAGGTCATAGGCCGACACGGCGCCTTTGATTGCGCCGCAGGTGGCTACATTCATGAAAGCCGGTGTTTGCACCGTGCCGTGCGGTGTTTCAAACACGCCGCGGCGCGCACCGCCTTCGGTTTTGGTGATGGTCAGTTTGGAATTGGGCATAACATTACTCCTTGTTGGCTGTAACGCGCGGCGATGTGACACGCGTGCTTGTAGGCTGTGGGGCATAATAAGACGATCACCGAATTGTGCCGGCAGATCCTGTGAGTGGTTGTAATACATCTCGTGTCCTGCATCTCATCTGTTTTACGATCGTTAGCACTTCGTCCATCGGTCGGTCGTGGTGCTTGGTAAGGGCGATGCCGATTTTTTTGTTTCCAAATAGGCATTCTCCTCTATACAATGAGCATCGCGTCGCCGAAACTGAAAAAGCGGTATTCTTGTGCCACGGCGTGTTCATAGGCTGCCATGGTGTGCCGGTATCCGGCAAAAGCGGACACCAGCATGATCAGCGTGCTTTCGGGCAGGTGGAAGTTGGTGAGCAGGCCATCGAGCACTTGAAATTGATAGCCCGGATAGATAAAAATATCGGTCCAGCCTTCCGCCGGTTGAATGACACCATCGGTCATGCCGATACTTTCAAGCGTGCGACAGCTGGTGGTACCCACTGCGATCACGCGGCCACCGCGCGCTTTGGTACGGTTGATCAAATCGGCGGTTTCGGCAGAGAGAGCATAATGTTCCGAGTGCATCTTGTGTTCGGCGATGTTTTCCACCTTTACGGGACGGAAGGTGCCCAGCCCCACGTGCAGTGTGACAAACCCAATATCCACCCCTTTGGCTTTTACCTTTTCGAGCAATGCAGGCGTGAAGTGCAGCCCGGCCGTAGGGGCTGCCGCCGAGCCGCGCTCACGCGAATAGACGGTTTGATAGCGTTCTTGGTCTTCCAGTTTCTTTTTGATGTAGGGTGGCAAAGGCATTTGACCGATGGATTCCAGCACTTCGTAAAAATTCCCTTCATAGGAGAATTTCACCAGGCGGTTGCCGCCTTCCAATACCTCGAGCACCTCGGCGGTGAGCGCACCGTCGCCAAACGTCAAAAGAAAGCCGGGCTTTGCCTTTTTGCCGGGGCCTGCCAACACCTCCCACACGTCGTTCCCGTGCGGTGTGAGCAGCAACAGCTCCAACGGCGAACCGGTATCTGCCCGTTTGCCGTAAATGCGCGCCGGCAGCACGCGGCTGTCGTTCAAGATCAGACAGTCGCCTTCTTGCAAAAAATCAAGAAGGTCGTAAAAATGCTTGTCCGAAAGCGAGCCGTTTTGGCGTTCCATCACCAGCAAACGGGAATGGTCGCGCGGCTCCAACGGCTCTTGCGCAATTAAATTTTCGGGCAAATCGTAAAAAAAGTCGTGGGTATTCATAAATTCTTTTCGCCGTCCTGAAAAAAATAAAATGAGGTGTTGACATTACACTCCTATAATGCTACAATGAACAAAGCAAAAAGTCAAGCATATAATTTTGAGTAGAGGCGCGTTTGCGAAAAGTATCTTGTGGGAGACACCCGAGTCGCGGATCACAGGGGAAAGGCGTTGACGCCGAAGAACAGTCATGCGGGTTGTGGCGGTTCTGGCTGTACGGTCAATAGCCGTGCGGCTGTCATCGGAAACGGTGGAGTGCTATTCACAAAGAGGAAAAACCTTTGGGAATGTCTGCCGGTTTCTGCAACCGGCTTTCTTTTATGTATGCTGAGAAAGGAACTGATGTTAGTTATGAAAAAGTATCGTGTAGGCGTAATCGGTGGCACCGGCATGGTAGGGCAGCGCTTTTTGTCGCTTTTGGAAAACCACCCCTGGTTTGAATTGACCGCCATTGCGGCGAGTCCTCGCTCGGCCGGCAAAACCTACGAAGAGGCAGTGGGCGACCGTTGGGTTATGAAGACCGCCATGCCCGAAGCGTATAAGTCGATCGTGGTGCAGGATGCGGCTGACGTGTCGGCGGTTGCTGCCAAGGTGGATTTCGTGTTCTGTGCGGTGGATATGCCCAAGGCGGAAATTCGTGCATTGGAAGAAGCGTATGCCAAGGCGGAATGCCCCGTGGTGTCGAACAACAGTGCGCACCGTTTCACCCCCGATGTGCCGATGGTGATCCCGGAACTGAATGCCGATCATTTGGAGGTAATTCCTGCACAGCGTGCGCGCTTGGGTTCCAAGCGCGGCTTTATCGCGGTGAAATCCAACTGCTCGCTGCAAAGTTACGTGCCGGCACTGTTCCCTCTCGACAAATTCGGTGTGAAACGCGCGGCGGTGTGTACTTATCAGGCTATTTCCGGCGCCGGCAAGACGTTTGAGCGTTGGCCCGAGATGGTGGATAACGTGATTCCCTATATCGGCGGTGAGGAAGAGAAGAGCGAACAGGAGCCGCTGAAGATTTGGGGTCACGTGGAAAACGGCGAGATCGTCTCTGCCACCACCCCGGCTTTTACTGCGCAGTGTTTGCGCGTGCCGGTGACCGACGGTCACTTTGCCGCGGTGTTCGTGGAGTTCGAAAACAAGCCGTCGAAGGAAGAGATCATCGACGTGTGGAAGAACTTTAAGGGCCGTGCACAGGAACTCGAGCTGCCTTCGGCTCCCAAGCAGTTCCTCAATTACTTTACCGAAGACAATATGCCTCAAACCAAGCTGCACCGTGATTTGGAAGGCGGCATGGCCATTTCTATCGGCCGCCTGCGTGATGACACGCAGTATGATTACAAGTTTGTCGGTTTGTCCCACAACACCCTGCGCGGTGCGGCCGGCGGCGCGGTGCTGCTTGCCGAGTTGCTGTGCGCCGAAGGATACATGGACTGATCGGAGACGAATCTCTATTTTGAGGAGCATATGAGTATGAGCAAACACACGATTTTCACCGGCGCGGGTGTGGCTATCATCACCCCCATGCATGCCGACGGAAGTGTTAATTTTGAAAAGTACCGTGAACTGATTGAGTGGCAGATTGAAAACGGCACCGATGCGATCATCACCTGCGGTACCACCGGCGAATCCTCCACCCTCGATCACGAGGAACACGTGGCGGTGATCCGCACGGCGGTGGAGCAAACTGCCGGCCGCGTGCCGGTGATCGCCGGCACCGGTTCGAACGACACGGCCTACGGCATCAAACTGTCGCTCGAAGCAAAGGCGCTCGGCGTGGACGGTTTGCTGCTGGTCACTCCCTACTACAACAAGGCGTCGCAACGCGGTTTGATCGCGCATTACACCGCGATCGCGGATGCGGCAGATCTGCCGATCATTCTCTATAACGTGCCCTCTCGTACAGGTGTGAACATTCAGCCTGCTACGGTGGCGGAATTGGCAAAGCACCCCAACATCGTGGCTATCAAGGAAGCCAGCGGCAACCTGAGCGCGGTGGCCGAAATCGCTTCGCTGTGCGATATCGATATCTATTCCGGTAACGACGACCAGATTGTGCCGTTCCTGTCGCTCGGCGGCAAGGGCGTCATTTCGGTGTTGTCTAACGTGGCGCCGCGTGAAACGCACGATATTTGTCAAAAGTGGTTCGACGGCGATATGGAAGGCAGCCGTGCGCTGTTTCTGCGTTATTTGGAATTGGCAAACGCCATGTTTATGGATGTCAACCCGATTTCGGTGAAAGATGCTATGAACATGATGGGTATGCAGGTGGGAGAATGCCGCTTGCCGCTGATCACCATGGCCGAGCCGATGAAAGAGAAGATGGCTACGGTGCTTAAAAAGTACGATTTGATCTGAGAGGAAGAAAACAGATATGACAAAGCTGCTGCTTTGCGGCTGTAACGGAAAAATGGGCCGCGCCGTTACCGCGTGTGTGGCCGGCCGCTGCGATTGTGAGATCGTGGCAGGGGTGGATCTGAACACCGAGGGTCAAGGGGGCTATCCCGTATATGTAAACCCGATGAATTGTGCGATCATCCCCGATGTGCTGATTGATTTCTCACATCCTTCGGCGCTTGAAAAAACGCTTGCGTTTGCAAAAACACATACCCTTCCGGTTGTGCTTGCCACCACCGGCTACAGCGAAGAACAGATCGCGGCTATTCATGAAGCCGCCTGTGAGATCCCCGTGTTCTTCACGGCCAATATGTCGATGGGTGTGAACCTGTTGGCTGAGCTGTGTAAAAAAGCGGCGCAGGTGCTTTCGGCAGATTTTGATGTGGAGATTATTGAAAAGCATCACAACCAAAAGATCGATGCACCTTCCGGTACGGCGCTGATGCTCGGCCGTGCTGTGGAGGCAGGGCTTGAGTATGAGCCTATCTACGTATATGACCGCCACGCGGTGCGCCAAAAGCGCGACCGCCGTGAAATCGGTTTTTCCGCCGTGCGCGGCGGTAACATCGTGGGTGAACATGAGGTGTTGTTTGCCGGACACGACGAGATCGTGACCTTGACCCACTCTGCCCGTTCCAAAGAGGTGTTTGCCGTGGGCGCGGTGAACGCGGCACTGTTTGTGGTGGGGAAACCCGCAGGGCTGTATACGATGGCGGATATGATGAAATGATAAACAGCGGGGAATCATCCGATTCCCCGCTGTTTTCTTATGTTGACTGGGCTTTGCAAAGGTGATATAATGACAATAGATGAATCTATTTTTCATGCCAAAAGGGGAGAGTACGATGACAAGACACAATCGGGTTCTTAGTGTGTTTCTGGTGATTGCCATGCTGGTGAGCACATTTGCACACACGGCCGTTGCCACAACGGCCGCAGAGGATGGCGTGTCTATTGGTAATGTTACATTGCACCATGGCGAATATCTCACTAACGGTACCACGGTTCCCACACCCCAAAAACCGGCTAACGGTGGCTATGCGTATTATCAAAACGGCGTGCTTACGTTGCACGATTATGTCTATGATTACAATGCCGGCGTGTTCGAAAAGACACTGTCGGTGATTCAAAGGGCCGGCGATTTGACACTGGTGTTAGAGGGAAATAGCACCATTCTCAACAAATTCTATGCTTCGTCTTTTCCGTATTGGAATGCCGCTATCTGCGTGGATGGCAATGCTACCGTAACCGGAGAAGGAACACTTGTAGTATCGGCCCCTGCGATCTTCGATGTCGGCGGCTCTTTCACAATGAAAAGCGGCACACTGAATGTATTGTCTGCAATAGAAGATTTTGCTATTTATGCAAATAAAGATGTAATAATCAATGGTGGCACACTAATTATAGCAGATAGTTTTATGCCTATCGATACACCGAACAGCACAGGGGATACGTGTCAGGTGGTTATCAACGGTGGTGTAGTGGAACTTCACTCCAGATATACAGGAATTAGTGCGGACGACGTTATTGTTAACGGTGGCACAGTGCATATAGAATCAAGCGATGCGGAGGGCATTGTTGCCAATAAAACGACCGTTAACGGCGGCAGTCTCACTGTAAAAGGAAAAAGAGAAGCCATTGCGTTCAGTCTTGCGGTTGGGAAAGGTCTCCGCGTAGCGGCAAGTGAAACGCTTGTCGATATGCTCGGCATATATAACCCGGCGAAACTGCGTGAATACAAACACATCGTCATTAACGACGCTTTGCTCGGCGATGTGGACGGTAATGGTCGCGTGGATTCTACCGATGCCCGTTTGGTGCTGCAATACGACGTGGAAATGATTGACGAATCGACACTGGATCTGTCGCTGGCGGATGTGAGTGGCAACGGCCGTATCAACAGCACCGATGCTCGCCTCATTTTGCAGTATGCTGTGAAGAAAATCGACAAATTCCCCGTGGAGGGATAAAAAGGAAAGCACCCTGTAGGGTGCTTTCCTTTTTACATTGCATATTCTTTATATACTGCGCCGTCAAGCGTTTTCCACAGGAATGTACCGTTTTCCAGCACCATATACCCGTGGGGAGAATTCTCTTTGGGGATCGAAACCGAGCCGGGATTCAGATACATGTTTTCATCGCCAAACGGCAGTGCCGCCGGCACGTGCGTGTGCCCGTGCAGCAAAATATCACCACGGCACAGCGGCGGCGGATTTTGTGTGTTAAACACGTGGCCGTGAGTGGCATAGATCAATCGGTCACCCACGGGAATCACTGCGTAATCTGCCAAAACAGGGAAATCCAACACCATCTGATCTACCTCGGTGTCGCAGTTGCCGCGCACACATAATAAACGGTCGCGCAAGGGGTTCAGCAGTGCGATCACCTCTTTGGGTGCATACTGCGGCGGCAGGTCGTTACGCGGCCCGTGATACAAAATGTCACCAAGCAGCAACAGGCGGTCGGCGCCTTCGTTTTCAAAGGCAGCAAGCAGTTGGGCAGCAAAGCCGGCATCACCGTGAATATCCGAAGCAATCATCCATTTCATCACTGTCACATCCTTTTCTACGAAGCATTATATCACACGGCGCAGTTGTTTTCAAGATTGCTTTTTCATCCCATCTATGCTACAATACAAAACGAAGAAAAAATCCCATAGAAAAGAGGTGATTCCATGCAAAAAACAATGGCTCTTGCACAATGCGCGTTGTCGGCGGCTATGCTGGCTGTGTGTGCATGGATCACCGTGCCCTCTGCCGTGCCGTTTACCTTGCAAACGCTGGGTGTATACTTGGTGTTGCTGCTGCTTGGCGGTCGATACGGCACCGTGGCGGTGGGGGTGTATCTTTTGCTTGGTGCGGTCGGACTGCCGGTGTTTGCCGGCGGTGGCGGCGGTGTGGGAGTGCTGTGCGGCGTTACGGGTGGCTATTTGTGGGGTTTTTTGCTTGCGGCCTTATTGTTTTGGCTGTGGCACCCCGGCACGGCCAAAGGGTGCGCCGCGGCGCTTGCAGCGGGACAGTGGCTGGGCTATTTGGTCGGCACTTTGTGGTTTTTCTGCCTTTCGGGTGATCGTTTTGGAGTATCGTTTCTCACCTGCGTGTTGCCGTTTGTTTTGCCGGACGCGGTAAAATTGGCGGTAGCGCTGTGGTTGGCGCCGCGTATTAAGAAAGCGGCCAAACTTTAAAAAATTGTTCACGATTTGCTGATATTGCCGTCACAATTTTGGCGTATACTGTGTGACACAAGGAGTGAGGGATATGTTTCAACGAATACGGTATACGCTGGCGCGCTTCATGCAAGGGCGCTACGGTGTGGATGCATTGCAAAAAGCGTTGCTGTGGGTGTATGGCGGCGTGCTCGTGCTCAATCTCATATTGAGCAGTCGGGTGTTGATTCTGTTGGAGTTTGCACTGTTCGGCTGGTTGGTGTTTCGCACCCTTTCGCGGAACGTCACAGCCCGTATGCGTGAAAACGAATGGTATCTCACACGCGCGGAGAAATTGCGCCGCTTTTGGAAACTGCAAAACAATCGGTGGCGCGACCGCAAAACGCACGTTTACCGTATTTGCCCTCACTGCAAGGCGGCGATACGTTTACCCAAATCCAAGCGCGGCCGTCATGCGTGCGATTGCCCACGCTGCCGCCGGGAATTTCAAGTGAAGATATAGCACATAAACCCAACATCTCGTCCATATAGTGTAACAAACACGGTAGGGATGAGGTGTTGTTTACTATGAAGGGAGTCGTGGAGGAACGCGCGGTGGAGCTTGGGGTGTATATCATCGAAAATAACGCTACGGTGAGAGCTACCGCCAAAAAATTTCATATCAGCAAAAGCACGGTGCACAAGGATGTGGCTTCCCGTCTGCGCACGCTGGATCCGTATTTATACGGGCAGGTGCGTCGTGTGCTGGAGGTAAACAAAGCGCAGCGGCACATTCGCGGGGGGCTGGCCACGCGTGAAAAATATCAACATGAACGATGAAAATGCTTGCATTCTGTGATTTTGGGTATTATAATAGAGGAGTAACAAAAACAAAAGAAGGAGAAAACGAATATGATTACCAAAGATACGTTGATCGGCGATATTCTGGATATGGACCGCACGGTGGCGCCCTATTTCTTGGACATGGGCATGCACTGCTTGGGTTGCCCTTCCGCACGCAGCGAAACGGTGGCACAGGCGTGCGAGGTGCACGGTGTGGATTGTGACGAGTTGGTGGCAAAGATCAACGCGCACATGGCGAAGAAATAAGAGGAACAAAACCACACAAGCGGACAGACAAACCGTCTGTCCGCTTGTTCGCAAACAGGAGGTGACGGCATGAAGGAATTAGGAATACGTTTGGGTGCGGTGGCAGCACTGGTGCGCAAAGGGCGGCGTGTGGCGGATATCGGCACCGATCACGCGTTGTTGCCCGTTTGGCTGGTGCACAACGGGCACTGTCCTTCGGCCGTGGCATCCGATATCGGCGAAGGGCCGGCAGCCGCAGCACGGCGCACGGTTGCAGGCGCCGGATTGGAGAAGGCGGTGGCTGTGCGTGTAGGTGATGGTTTGCAGCCTGTTTTGCCCGACGAGGTAGACGATATCGTGATCGCCGGCATGGGCGGCGAAACCATTGCAGAGATTTTGGCTGACGCTCCGTGGGTGGCAGATACACGGTTTCATTTGGTGCTGCAGCCGATGTCCAAACCCGAACGGCTGCGTGTGTTTTTGGCCGAAAACGGGTTTGTTACTCTTGAAGAAACCGTGGTGGCAGAAGGCGAGCGACTCTATACCGTGATGGCAGTGTGTTACACGGGTGAGCGTCGCACGTTATCGTATGCCGAGGCGCTGCTTGGCAGGATTTCGCGCACGGCAGAGGGTGTGCGCTATGTTGAAAAATTAGGGGGCAGAATTGCGGAACACCTGGCAGGGATGCCTTTGCGTGATGAATATGCCGACGAACGTCGTGACCTTGCCGATGCGGCAGAAGCGGTATCTTGTTGGTTGAAAAACCGTTGAAAAGGTGGATAACTTTACATAGGAGAGGTGAGTAAAATGGCGTTGGACGGTGCCTTTTTGGCGTGTTTACGTGAAGAATTGGTTGCCGCATTGCCTGAAGCACGGGTGGATAAGATACACCAACCCTCACGCGAGGAGTTGGTGATTCATCTGCGCCATCGCGGCGGCAGTGAACGGCTGTATCTTTCGGCGCGTGCCAATTCGCCACGGGCACATTTTACTCGCAACGCACCCGAAAACCCTGCCTCACCGCCGATGTTTTGCATGTTGCTGCGCAAACGGCTCACGGGTGGGCGTTTGGTGGCCATTCGCCAAAACGGTTGGGAGCGTGCACTCTATTTCGATTTTGACTGTGTGAACGAGCTTGGCGATATCGTGCGGCTGACGCTGGCGGTGGAGATTATGGGGCGGCACAGCAACATTATTTTGATTGATGAAAACGGGCTGGTGGTGGATGCCGTCAAGCGCGTGGATTTGGATATGTCTTCGGTGCGGCCTGTTTTGCCCGGGTTGCGTTATGAACTGCCGCCGTGCCCGGCCGGAGTGTTGGACCTTTCACTTTGCGAGCCGAGTGAGGTGGTGGCGGCGCTGCGCCGTGCACCGTCCCAGCCGCTGGCAAAGGCGCTGCTTTCGGCGGTGCACGGGTTGTCTCCGCTGTTGTGTCGCGAGGTGGTACACCAGGCGCTGCGCGGCGGTGAAAAGCGCAGCGATGAATTGAGTGAGGAAGAAGCCGAACGGCTGGCATATTATTTAAAACGGTTGAAGGAATCGGTGCTGACAGGCGTGCGGCGCACGCCGTATCATTTGCGTGATTTGAAGGGCATGCCGTTGGAGTACAGCTTTTTGCCGATCACGCAATACGGACTCACCGCGGTGGGAAGAGAAGAGGAATCTTTTTCCGCTTTGCTGGATGTTTTTTATGAGCAAAAGGATGCGGAAGAGCGTCGTCGCGCACGTGCGCAGGACATTTTGCGTGTGCTGACCAATGCGAGCGATCGCACGGCGCGTAAACTTGCGGCACAGCGTGAAGAACTGGCACATTCGGCCAAACGGGAAGAATACCGCATGTGGGCAGATCTGATACAAGCCAACGCCTATGCCATTCCCAAAGGTGCGACTTCGGCAGACTTAGTGAATTATTATGACGAAAACTGTGCCAATGTAACGGTGCCGCTGGATCCGGCGCTGTCGGCGGTGCAGAATGCGCAGCGCTATTATAAGTTGTATCGCAAAGCGCAAACGGCCGAGCGTGTGCTGGCAGAACAGATTGCGGCAGGCGAGGAAGAACTGCTGTATTTAGACAGCGTGTTTGATGCACTGTCCCGTGCCGCCACCTTTCGTGAATTGGGTGAATTGCGTGAAGAACTGGCGGCCGGCGGTTATTTAAAGCTGCCGCGCAGTCGACAAAAACCGCCGACAGCCGAAGGGCCGCTGCGATTTTTGTCGAGCGACGGGTTCTTGATTTTGGTGGGGCGCAACAACCTGCAAAACGATCGTCTGACGTTAAAAATCGCACGTGGCGGCGATTATTGGTTTCATGTAAAGGCGGCGGCCGGGTCACACGTGATCGTGGTGACCGAGGGTGAGACACCGCCCGATACCACTTTGACCGAGGCGGCGATCCTTGCCGCCACCCATTCCAAATCGAGTGATTCGGCGCAGGTGCCGGTGGACTATACCCGCGTGCGAAACGTAAAAAAACCGGCCGGTGCCAAACCGGGGCGTGTGATCTATGTAGAGTATCAAACGGCGTTTGTCACACCGGACAAGGTACTGGTTGAGCGCCTGCGAGAAAAGGGGTGAGGATATGGAGATGAAGATAATCGCCCGTATCCACACCGAGTTTCCCGAAAAATTCGGCATACCGCGGCAAAGCGGCTTGGTTGCCACACGCGGTACGGTGGTGTTTGAGCCGCCGTACCGTAACCCCGATGCACTGCGCGGTATGGAAGGGTTTTCGCACGTGTGGTTGCTGTGGGAGTTTTCCGAAGCGGTGCGGGACGCGTGGTCACCCACCGTGCGACCGCCGCGGCTTGGCGGTAACACGCGCATGGGGGTGTTTGCCACCCGTTCGCCGTTTCGTCCCAACCCTGTGGGTCTTTCGGCCGTGCGACTGATCGCAGTGAGGCAGGACAAGCGGTTCGGCACGGTACTGGAAGTGGAGGGCGCCGATCTGATGGACGGCACTCCGATTTACGATATCAAGCCCTATCTGCCG
>JAZODN010000013.1:0-2873 GCA_045597045.1 Acutalibacteraceae bacterium | reverse complement strand
TCTTGCGGTGACCGCGGATCTCCGCTTCATCGTGCACACCGCCGAGTGAAATGCGCACGTACTGCCGCCCCATCGCTTCAGCGATGGAACGGGCAACCGACGTCTTCCCCACACCCGGAGGGCCAACGAAACAGAGAATCTGACCGCGCATCTCACGGGAGAGCACTCGCACAGCCAAACTTTCCACAATGCGGTCCTTCACCTTTTCCATGCCGTAATGATCGCGATCCAAAATATCGCGCGCGCGGGCAATGTCCTGCACGTCTTTGGTGCGTTTCCCCCACGGCAGCGCCAAGCAAGTATCCAAATAACTGCGTACCACTGCCGCTTCCTGTGAGTTCGACGGCATTTTGGCAAGTTTGTCACATTCTTTGAGCAGTTTTTCACGCACCTCGTCGCTTAGCGGCAAACCTTCCACCGTGCGACGGTAATTCTGCGCCTCCTCGGCCGGGTTCTCCCCATCGCCCAGTTCCTCGTTGATGGCGCGCAACTGCTCACGCAAGTAATAATCACGCTGATTTTCATCCATCTGCGTATGCACGCGTTCGTGAATGTGGTTTTCCAGCTTCTGCACCGCAATCTCGTGCTGCAGCACGGCAAGCACCTTTTCCATGCGGCGTTCTTCCGACATGGTTGCCAGTACATCCTGCTTTTGCGACTCCTTCAGCGGCAGATGGAACGCCACGTGATCCGCCAGATGACCGGCATCGTCGATCACGGCCGCCATGGTGTAAGCATCCTCGGCCAAGGCCGGCGTCAACTCGGCATATTCCTCCAGATAACGACGGCATTCGCGCACCAGCGCCTCCTCTTGCAGCGCATCAGCCACACGGCGCGTCTGCGCCTCTTTGGTCAACGCCAGAAAGAACGGCTCATCCTGCAACGTATCCTGCAGGCGTGCGCGGTACAAGCCTTCCACCACCACACGCAGATTATCGCCCGGTAAACGCAGCACCTGCCGCACGCGTGCCACCACGCCCACGGTATACAACTCGTCTTCATTCGGTTCTTCCACGGCGGTGTCACGCTGGGTGACCAAAAACAGCGTCTGGTCATGATTCATCGCCGCACTGAGTGCTTGCATCGAGCGTTTTCGTCCCACGTCAAAGTGCAGTTCCATATCGGGATACACCACCAAACCGCGCAGGGCGATCATCGGCAGTGTCTGCACACGGGAAATACGCTTTTGAGTGGCCATAGTTTGTCCTCTTTCGAAAAAAATGATAAAATCAGGCGGCTGAAAAACAGCCGCCTGATCGCATGCGTAACGTTACGCGGTGTTGCGGCGCTTTTGGGGTGTTGCACGCCCCTTAACGGTCGCTTTCAACTTGACGGGCTTCTTATCGGGATTGCGCACGATCTCAGGATCGGTGCCTTCGTTCACACAAGCGGCGGTGACTGTCACCGTTTCCACCGTGTGATCAGACGGGATGTTGAACATCAGCCCGTTCAGCACACCTTCCATTACCGCGCGCAAGCCGCGCGCGCCGGTGCGCAGTGTCAACGTCTTTTCTGCCACGGCACGCAACGCATCGTCCGTGAAGTGCAGATCCACACCGTCGAGTTCAAACAAATACTGATACTGTTTGAGCAACGCATTCTTCGGCTGGCTCAAAATCGCCACCAACGCATCCACCGACAGTGCTTCCAGTGTGGTGATAACCGGCATACGCCCCACCAGTTCGGGGATCAGTCCGTAACGCACCAGATCCTGCGGCGTAATATGCGTCAGCAGTTCCGACAACTCGCGTTCTTTTTTGGAACGCACGGTGTTGCCAAAGCCCATGGCGCCCGATTCCAGGCGCTTTTCGATAGTCTGCTGAATACCGTCGAACGCACCGCCCAAAATGAACAGAATGTTCGAGGTGTCGATTTGAATAAACTCTTGCTGCGGATGCTTACGGCCGCCGCCGGGCGGCACGTTTGCCACCGTGCCCTCCAAAATCTTCAAAAGGGCTTGCTGCACACCCTCACCACTCACGTCACGCGTGATGGAGGGGTTTTCACTGCGGCGAGAGATCTTGTCGATCTCATCGACGTAAATGATGCCGCGCTGTGCTTTCTCCACATCGAAATCGGCCGCTTGAATCAGACGCAGCAGAATATTTTCCACGTCTTCACCAACGTAACCCGCTTCGGTGAGGGTGGTGGCATCCGCAATGGCAAACGGCACATCCAAAATACGTGCCAACGTTTGCGCCAGTGCCGTTTTTCCCACACCGGTGGGACCGATCAGCAGCACGTTGCTCTTGCCGAGTTCGGTATCACCATGGCCGAAATAAATACGCTTATAGTGGTTATACACCGCCACCGACAACGCGGTTTTGGCAGCGTCTTGACCAATCACGTATTCATCCAGCCCCTGCTTGATCTCCAGCGGTTTCGGCAGCACCACACTGGTGGAACCGCCTTGCTGACGGGCAGGGGCAGCCCCATCTGCCAGGATGGTGCTGCACAGTTCAACACATTCGTTACAGATATACACACCGGGGCCGGCGATCAGACGGTACACCTCCTCTTGCGCTTTACCGCAAAAGGAACAGCATATCGGTTTGGTCTCCTCGTTTCTTGGCATATATACTCTCCTTCGGCATTACCTTATGCGCGTTCGGTGATAACCTTATCCACCAAGCCGTAGGCCATGGCCTGCTCGGCAGTCATGTAATTGTCGCGTTCGGTGTCGCGCTCGATGTTCTCGATCGGCTGACCGGTCATTTCCGCGAGCAGACGATTCATGCGGCCGCGAATAAAGAGCAGGTGATCCGCATGAATCTTCACGTCACTTGCCTGACCTCTTGCACCGCCCAGCGGCTGGTGGATCATGATCTCGCTGTTGGGCAGCGCCAGGCGCTTGCCCAAGTCGGATCGTAGCC
>JAZODN010000012.1:0-2122 GCA_045597045.1 Acutalibacteraceae bacterium | reverse complement strand
ATTCACCTTATTAGAAATAGTTGAATCAAACATTGAAAATGATATAGATGATAGAGAAAGTTATTGGAAACGAGTTTTAATGTCAAGGTTAGAATCTGTGGGACACAACAAAAATTAAAGGTGTTTAATTTACCACAATTTACCACAGATTTCAACCAAATTATAAGAATTTATAAGAAGATATAAGAGCTTGCCGGGATTTGTTGGTTTGTGAGGGCAAGAAATAAAGCGTTATAAGAACTTATAACGCTTTTTCAAACGCATTTTTAACGTTTCCTCACAATGAAGGACGCGGTATCGCAGGATTTTACCTCAGGCCGTATGTACGGCGACGCACAGTTTGTGGGTTCGTCCTTCGTGCCTGCGCACCCCACCGCCGCCGTGGCAGTATACGCCATCGGCGACATGACGCGCATCCTCTCATTAGATGCATGGGATATGGCACCCACCAATCCGTATTTAATTACAAAATTTTACCTCTTTCTTTCCATAATTCTATCTTGCAGACATAGGATTTTGCGTGGTATACTGAACGTAAAAGGAGGGGTATGTATGCGAAAAATCCGCATTGCCCAAATCGGCGCGAACCAAAACAGCCACAGTTGTGCGGTGCTCGCGTCGTTGCGCCGTCAGACCGACCTGTTCGAGGTGGTGGGGTACGCTCTGCCCGAAAACGAGAGAGAACGCATCCCCTATAAAATGCCCGGGTACGAAGGTCTTCGCGAAATGACGGTGGAGGAAATCCTTGCCGATCCGACCATTGAGGCGGTGGCGGTGGAGACCGACGAGATCTATCTCACGAAATATGCCCAACCGGTGGCAGAAAGCGGCAAGCACCTGCACATGGAAAAGCCGGGCGGCCTTTCTCTGCCCGATTTTGAACGGCTGATTGCTACCGTGAAGGCAAAAGGCGCCGTGTTTCACACGGGATATATGTATCGCTACAACCCCTATGTACAAGAGCTGTTAACGCAGGTACAGCGTGGTGAGCTTGGCGAGATTTTAAGCGTGGAGGCACAGATGAATTGCCTGCACCCACCGGTCACCCGTCAGTGGCTTTCTCATTTCAAAGGCGGCATGATGTTCTTTTTGGGCTGCCATTTGATCGACCTTATTTTGCAGCTGCAAGGCACGCCCGACCGGGTCATTCCCTTAAACTGTTCCAGCAACACCGACGGGGTGACTGCCGAAGATATCGGGTTTGCGGTGCTGCAATATCCACACGGCAACTCCTTTGCACGCACCACCGCCATTGAGCGCGGCGGCTTTGCACGCCGTCAACTGGTGGTGGTTGGCACCAAAGGCACGGTGGAACTGAAACCGCTGGAATGGTATATCCCCGACGGCAACGACGCGCTGTGCACCCACCGCGCGATCCGCACCTCCGACGGGTGGCACGAGTGGGGCAACGAAAGCCGCAGCCCGGCGCTGAACCGTTATGATGGCATGATGGCCGCCTTTGCGGCCATGGTGCGCGGCGAAATGAAAAATCCCTACACCCCCGATTATGAGCTGACCCTTTACAAAACCGTGCTGGCCGCCTGCGGCGCCGTTTGACAAAAACATATCCCCCAAAAAAACAAAGAGGATGTATCTTGACGATACATCCTCTTCCTTTTTGCTTTTTTAAAACTCAACTGCACAACCATCAAACGAACAGCCGCAACCGATCTCGGCAGCGCGTTTTTCAAACGCCTCTTGCAGCGGCGCCGCATTGTGCGAGAAATGATTGACGTAATGCACCGTGTGCGCCCCTGCCACACCGCACGCACGCAGGCGCTCCTGCACACGCGCAATGTTAGCAAATCCCATGTGGCGCCCCCCGTCTCCGATCGGGAGATCGCCGCAGGTACAATCGTAACTTACCATATCCAGCACCTTGCCGTAGGCCGCCAACCAATCGAATACCTCCTCGTAGAAATAGCCGCTGTCATGTGCGTAGAGCAGCGTCTTTTCCCCTTCGATGAGATACATCACAGCCCCTTCGCACGGCGCGTGCCGCGCCGGCAGTGCGGTAACCGTATACTCCCCCACTGCGGTCGGTTGAAACACCGCAAGCGCGGTAAACGTCACGTTCGGCGGCACCGCACCCAGTTGGTCATACAGTGTCGCAATCGTCTGC
>JAZODN010000011.1:0-7334 GCA_045597045.1 Acutalibacteraceae bacterium | reverse complement strand
GGACCATCGTCCTGATGCTTTGCATCAAGCACGGAACGGCCGTAACGGCCGACCATAGCCTAACAATGATACCACACTGTTTTGCAAAATGCAAGTGTTTTTTTCATTTTCCAAAAGTTTTTATTCTTCGGGCAGTTCCGAAGTGCAATGTGCGCAACGCGTTGCTTCAATGGCAATTTCGCTCTTGCAGAAGGGACATACCTTCGTGGTGGGGGCCTCTTCCACCTCTTCCTTCTTCTTCAAGCCGCTGAGTTTGTTAATCCCCTTGACCAGCCAGAAAATAACGAAGGCCATGATGATAAAGTTGATCACGGCGGCGATAAATGCACCGTAATTAAAGGTGGTCACACCCAGCTCGGTCGCTTTTTCCAGCGACACGACCATGTCCTCGGTCACGCCTTCAGGCATGCGCAGAATAGCAAACTGCTCAGTGAAGTTGGTGCCGCCGGTCAACAAGCCGACCCACGGCATTACCAGATCGTTCACAACCGAAGTCACGATCTTTTGGAACGCACCGCCGATAATCACACCGACTGCCAAATCGACCACATTGCCGCGCAAGGCAAAGGCCTTGAATTCTGCCAAAAACTTTTTCATACCAATGCTCACTCCTTGTTTTTATTTTGTTTATCTTCCGCCAGCTTTTCGGTCAATTTGCGCTTGACCTCCACGCTGTCGAATTTCTTTCGAAACTGCGCACGGGCTGTGTAAGTCTTGTCGCAGGTACGACACACCATCTCTACCCAAAACGCTTGATTATAAAACCGCCATTCCTTGCGGTTACGCAACCCCCGCCCACAGGTGGGGCAACGAAAGCGCCAGTGTTGACGCGCAATCAGGGGGCTTGCCGCATCACGTATGTAATACGGCTTAAAATTCAGCCGATCGTAAAATGCATTGTCTGCCTCTCGCACAAACGGCACGAACGCCTCCCACTCGATCGTCTTTTGCGCAATTGCCGCGGTCATGCAACTGTCATCCAACGCACGATGCTGCTCAAACCCCTCGTCCGAAATACCCAGCGCTTCGCACGCGCGGGCCAGTCCCACTTGTTGCCCGGCATTGCCCAACGCGTTATGGGATTGTACGTATGCTTGCAAGTCGGCATACCGCTTCATAAAGGGAATGCGGTCACGCTTTAAATGAAAACGGTAGTTTTCCAGCAACACCGAAAGATCGGTGGTGCTCCATGTCAGCAAAACGGAGTCCTCCTCCCCTACCCAGCGCCGCCAATCGGCAGCCGCAGCGACAAAGGTGGTGCCGTCTTCCAACTCTTCACCCGTAATATTGGTAAGATCACTCACCAAACGGGAAAGCTTGCGACTGACAACCGGCTTAATAACCGCATGGAAGGTATCCACCTTCTGCAGTTGCTCATTCAGTTTCACCGCGCCGATTTCGATGATCTCGTTGAAGTAACCGTGCGCCTTTTTGGAATACGCGCCGTTCCACTCCAGATCCGCCACAATATACTGCACGGGTGTTCTTCCTCTCTTTTGAAGTCGGCCGCGCCGTTACGCCATTTCGCCAAGCGGTGCACCGCCCAAAATGTGAAAATGCAAATGATGCACCGTCTGCCCGGCATCGGCACCGTTGTTGGTCACCACACGAAAATCGGTGATGCCCAGCGTTTTCGCGATCTGCGGAACGGTGGCAAAGATGTGTGCCACCACCGCAGCATTTTCGGCCGTTATTACCGCCGCGCCCGTGAGGTGTTCCTTCGGGATTACCAGGACGTGCACGGGGGCTTTGGGCTCAATATCGTGAAACGCCAAAATACGTTCATCTTCGTACACCTTCTTGGAGGGAATCTCCCCGGCCGCAATTTTGCAAAAAATACAATCCATTTCGCTCACCTCTTACAGCATAGAAGCTACGGTATCTGCCGCCGCTGCAAGCGCCTCTTCCACGCGGCTCACGTCTTTGGCGCCGCCCATGGCGCTGTCGGGACGACCGCCGCCCTTGCCGCCGCAGAAGGTGCAGGTGGCTTTGATCAGGGCACCGGCGTTGGCACCTGCCTTCACTGCATCCGACGAGCAATAGCACACGAAGGTCACCGCCTCGCCGTTGATACCGGCCAACAACACAATGCCCTTATTCTTATCTGCCGTGCTCTTCAAGCTGTCGCACACGGTGCGCAATTCACCGGATTCGATATCACGGTACACAGCGGTAGCCAACTTCACGCCGCTGATCTCTTTGGCATCGGCAAACACGTCGCCCGCCTGCCCGGCTGCCGCCTGAGTTTTCAGTTCGGCCAATTCTTTCTTCAATTCACGCAGTTCGGCGGTCATCTGTGCAGTGCGGCGCAAAATATCCTCCGCACCGGCCGCCTTAATGGCCTCGGCCGTTTGCTGAAGCACGGCATGCTCACGGCGCCACTCGGCCAGCAAGTTGGTGCCGGTAACCGCTTCGATACGGCGCACACCGGCCGCAACCGAGCCTTCCGAAACAATACGGAACAGACCGATCTTGGCGGTATTATCTGCATGGGTACCGCCGCACAGTTCGGTGGACACGCCTTCAAAGCGCACCACGCGCACCACGTCGCCGTATTTTTCGCCAAACAGTGCCATGGCACCGAGCGCACGCGCTTCATCAATCGGCATCTCACGGATATCTGCCGCTACGCCATCCAGGATCCAGCCGTTCACACGGTCTTCCACCGCGGCGATCTGCTCAGCCGTGAGCGAGGAGAAGTGGGTGAAGTCGAAGCGCATGCGTTCGGCATTCACCAACTGGCCGGCCTGTTCCACATGACTGCCAAGCTGCTCCCGCAGCGCCGCTTGCAGCAAGTGCGCCGCCGTGTGGTTGCGCATGGTCGCCGCACGGGTGGTGGCGTCCACCGCCGCAGTGACGGTATCCCCCACGCGCAGCGTGCCCTGTTTGACTTCCGCCAGGTGCAGCACCGCACCGTCTGTACCCTTCAGGGTGTTTTGCACCTCCACGGTTGCGCCTTCGTTGGTGAGCAGACCGATATCGCCCACCTGACCGCCGCTTTCGCCATAGAAGGGCGTCACGTCCAGGAGCACCAGTGCCGCGTCACCATCGGCAATCTCTTCCACACGCTGCTCATCCTTCACAAGGGCGGTAACCTTCGCCTGAACAGTGAGGTCGGTGTAACCGACAAAACGGGCCGCCGCCACGTCTTTCAGTGCAGCACCGCTGTTCTTCCACGCATCCGCACCGGCATCTTTGCGCGCCGCACGAGCACGGGCACGCTGAGCCATCATCAACTCGCGGAACTCCTCTTCCCCGACCGTGAGACCTTTTTCTTCCAGAATATCCTGAGTCAGATCCAACGGGAATCCGTAAGTATCATACAGTTTAAACGCAACGGCACCCGACAGTTCGGTGCCGTTGAGGTTTGCCAACATGTCGTCGAGCATGGCCAGGCCGGCATCGATCGTTTTGCCAAACGCCTCTTCTTCCACCAAGATCAGTTTCTTAATGAAATCGGCCTTGTCACCGAGTTCGGGATACGCCGAAGCGTTTTCCGCAATCACCGTCTCGCACACCTGATGCAGAAACGGCTCGCCAATGCCGAGCAAGCGGCCGTGACGCGCTGCACGGCGCAGCAGACGGCGCAACACGTAACCGCGCCCTTCATTCGAGGGCCTCACGCCGTCACCGATCATAAAGGTGGTGGAACGGATATGGTCAGTGATCACACGCAGCGAGATATCGGTGCGCTCATCTTCGCCGTATTGCACGCCGGCAATGCGGCTCACGTGCTTCATGATGTTCTGCACGGTATCCACCTCAAAGAGGTTGTTCACGCCCTGCATAATACACGCCAAACGCTCAAGACCCATGCCGGTATCAATGTTCGGGTTCTTCAAGCGGGTGTAGTTGTTGTTGCCGTCGTTATCGAACTGGGTAAACACCAGGTTCCAGAACTCGAGAAAGCGGTCGCAATCGCAGCCCACGCCGCAATCGGGCGAGCCGCAACCGAACTCTTCACCGCGATCCAGGTGGATCTCCGAGCAGGGGCCGCAGGGACCGGAGCCATGCTCCCAGAAATTATCTGCCTTGCCCAGACGCACGATGTGCGAAGGATCCACGCCGACCTCTTTCGTCCAGATATCAAACGCTTCATCGTCTTCTTCATAAATGCTGATCCACAGGCGATCCACCGGCAACTCCAGCACCTTGGTGCAGAACTCCCATGCCCACGCCGTAGCTTCATGCTTAAAGTAATCGCCGAAGCTGAAGTTGCCCAGCATTTCAAAATAGGTACCGTGACGTGCCGTTTTTCCCACGCGCTCAATATCGGGGGTGCGGATGCACTTTTGGCAGGTGGTCACGCGGGTGCGCGGCGGCGTCACCTCACCCGTGAAATACTTTTTCATCGGCGCCATGCCGGCGTTGATAAGCAGCAGGGATTTATCCCCCTGCGGCACCAGCGAAAAACTGGGCAGACGCAGGTGACCCTTGCTTTCAAAGAATGCAAGGTATTTTTCTCTCAATTCGTTCAATCCGGTCCATTTCATAGTGTGTTTGACATCCTCTCGTTTTTTAAAAAATAGAAAGAGTTTCCGCCCGTATATGGGACGGAAACTCCGTGGTACCACCCAAATTGAAGCCGAAAACCGGCTCCCACTCGTATGCCCGATAACGGGGGCAGGACGCGTCACTCCTCGTGACAGCGGCTCCGAAGCGGCTTTTTGCAGTTGGTATCGCAAGGCACCTTGCAGCCGAGTTTCCCCGAGTGCCTCTCTCTGTGCGGCAAAAGCAAATGGACTTCCTCATCGCCAACAATAATATTGTATACATTATAATTGCTGTCGAAAAAAATGTCAAGAATATTTTATAAAAAAGTGTCTGTTCACCCCAAAAACAGCGGTTGCAGCTGCCTGCCCTGCACGGCGGCCTCCACCGTTTGACCGATACGCGAAAAATCCGCCACCAACGAGTTGGGTTTATCGGTCGGCGCATCCTGCCGCATCGGCACAAAATAGTAATGCTTGCGGTTTTTCAGCGCCGCAATAGAAGGGAACGAGCCGGCCAGTGCGTCGTTGGTGGAAACCGCCAACACCACAGGACGTTCGCGCCGCAGATGGGATTTGACCGCCAACGTAACGGCCGTACTGCTGTCCCCTGCGGCAAGCCGCGCAAGCGTGCTGCCGGTGCAGGGCGCCACCACCAGCACATCCAGCATATCGCGCGGCCCCAGCGGCTCCACCTCGGTTATGGTGGTAAGCGGCGGTGTGTCGCACAAATCCGCAATGTGCATACGCCAGTGCTCTGCCGTGCCGAAGCGTGTGTCTACCGTACACATAGGAGAGGAAAATATGGGCAACACCGTGTGACCTGCCGCCACCGTTTTGGCCATTTCCTCCGTCACCGTTTTCAGCGTGCAGAAGGAACCGCACAATGCCCAACCAATACGCCAACCACTCATAACCGCCCCTCCTCACGCAACATATTCAACACCGTTTGCCGCACAATGTCGGCCGCGGTCTTCGGCGCCACCCGTCCGGGCAGCGACAGCGCTCTAACCGTCTTGATCTGCAAAGCCGCTGCCGCCGCAAAATCAACCCCACCGGGCAGCGAAGCGAGATCGATCAGCAAGGTGCTGCGACTCAGTTTTTGTAAACACGCGGCATCAAACAGCAGCGCCGGGACCGTGTTGAAAACGACGTCAAAATCCCCTGCATCAGCCATGGCACCGATCTCCACCGCTGCACACCCCGCAAGTGTGGCAGCCGCACGGTCGGCACACCGCCGTGCCGCCACCGTAACCGTCGCCCCCATGGCCGTGAGCAGCGCGGCAAGCGCCCGTGCCACACGTCCGTATCCCGTGACCAGAGCACGTGCACCGCGCACGGTGACAGGCAACTCCTCCATGGCCAGTTGCACTGCCCCTTCGGCAGTGGGCGCGCTGTTGAGCAGCGCCAGTTCCTCGCGCCGTAAGTAGTCGTGTACCGTCACGCCGCCGGCCGAAAGCAACGCATTCCACTCGCTCGGCATACCGCCGGCCGCCACAAACTGTGCCGGCGAAAGACTGCTAAACACCTGTTCCAACTGAATGCGCACACGTGAAAACGGCGCATTCAGGAGGGTGCCGTCAACCGTCACGGGAAGCGGCAAAATAACACAATCAGCCAGCGTCACCGCTTGCGTGGGATTGGTGCAACCGGTCACACAAGGCGGCAGATCGGTACTGTCCAAACCGGCGGTGATCACTTTATATCCGTCCTGCGCCAATAGATCGGCAAGATAAGCGGCGCGCAAATCGCCGCCGATGACCGCAAAAGTTTCCGTTGTTTGCATAAAAATATCCCCCCATAGGATGCAATTTCGACTCACTACATCTTATGAGGGGACGGTTTATTCTGTTCCTATGGATATGAGCGCCGCTAAACTTCCGCGAATACCGTTTGTCGCACGGTGAGACCAAAACACGTCGGGGCGACAGCGCGTGCACAGATCGGTGGTGCTGATATGCTCTTCCGCAAGGCCGGCAGCCAGCAATATGCGACGATTGACCTGCCACATATCAATGAAAAACTTGCCGTTCGGCATATGTTTCACACACGCTTCGTCAAACATGTCCATAGCCGCAAAACGGTCGTATACCGGCTCATCCACTTCAAAGCAGCAAGGACCGATCGACGGGCCGATACCTGCCACGATATCCTCGCGCCGACAGCCATAATCGCTTACCATACGTTCCACCGTCACGCGGCCCATTTCTGCCACGGTGCCTTTCCACCCGGAATGAGAAGTGCCCACCACCCGTTTTTTCGGGTCGGCGAACAACAGCGGCACGCAATCGGCATATTGTGTGCAAAGCACCACCCCCGGCTCATCCGTGAGCAAGCCGTCGAAATCATCGTAATCCCGTGGGCGTGTGATGCCCTTTCCGCAATCTGCTGCCGTGACGTTACGCACGAAGGTGTGATGCTCCTGTCGAGAAAGCACGATACGATCGGTCTCCACACCGACAGCACCGCACAAACGATCAAAATTTTCACGCACGCATACGGGATCGTCGTCACGGCCAAAGCTCAAATTCATGCTTTCAAAGATACCTTGACTCACGCCGCCGAGACGCGTAGACACCGCATGTCGCACAAACGGCACCGCATCCAACACGGGAAAGGTATAATACACCAGTTCCCCCTTCACGTGGGGCGTGAGGGTGTGGGTGGTTGGTAAATTCAGCATGCCGCACCTCCCATTGCCTCTTCGCAGGCGGCGAGCAAGCGGCTGCTGACCGCAGCTTTGCCGAAACGTGCAACGGTTTGCGCGCGAATCACCGCCGCATCGTAGTCGGCACCGTTGCACAGCATGGTATGCATCGCCTCAGCCATCTCTTCCACGTTATC
>JAZODN010000010.1:0-12006 GCA_045597045.1 Acutalibacteraceae bacterium | reverse complement strand
CCCGAATTTCTTCGGGCGGATTTTTTATTAAATGGTATTGCGCTTATGGCTGAGATGTGATATGATGAACTAAACAAGCAATCTCTCGGGAGGGCTACAGGAATTGAATGCTCACAAAAAGAAAATAATTGCACCGATTATCATAACGGCTATTTTGATATTATATTACATTACATACTTTGGATTCTTAATTTCTTTGCTTAACGGGATTTGGAAATATGTCTTGGGCATTATCCCGCTTGTTTTTTCGGGGATTATGATTTATGTATGCATAGAGAGAATTAATGAAATAAAGAAAGGTGAGGAAGATGATATTAGTAAATACTGATTTTATCAGCGGAAAAGAATTGGAGACACTCTCTCTTGTAAAAGGAAGCACCATTCAATCCAAACACATTGGCAAAGACATTGCGCAAAGTTTTAAAACATTGGTTGGCGGAGAACTAAAATCTTATAACGAGATGATGAATGAAGCTCGAGCTCTTGCCACCAAAAGAATGGTTGCAGAAGCCGAAGGACTGGGCGCAGATGCAGTCATAAATATTCGTTATGCTTCTTCTGCCGTTATGCAAGGTGCCGCAGAGGTTATTGTGTATGGCACAGCGGTGAAATTCACTAATAAATAATTCCCTGTTTTTGCGTACGGCTCCACAGGCTGAAATCAAAGAATCTGAGCAATTCGACTTATAAGGCAAAACGCATCCCTTCGGAGCAATTCGAGGGGATTTTTCATCTGCAAAGGCCTTTTTATTGGATAGAGGGTGTGACATCCTGTCTTTAGAGGTGAAAAGTGCGCTTCCGATGAAAACCGTTGCAGGTTTGCCGACGCATTTTGGTACGGTTTTTGTTGCAAACGGACACGGTTTTGGCTATACTGATGTATAGGAGATCATTTTGAGAATGTGTTTGATGCGTTCGGCCGGGCGGAGGGCGCAGATGCTGTCGGCAGTGACATTTTTGGAGGGGATATACCGTGAACGTGCGCGTGATGAGTTACAACACCCAGCATTGTTTAAATTTCGTGACGAAAGAGATTGATTTTGATTTGATTGCCGACACGATTCGCCGCTGCAACGCGGATATCGTCGGACTGCAGGAAATACGCGGTGAGGGAGAGGCAAAGGACTATGAAGCGCAGGCGAAAATTCTGGCCGAAAAACTGGGCTTTCACTACTGCTTTGCCGAGGCGATCCGCTTCGGCGGTAACAATCCGTACGGCAATGCGCTGCTTTCCCGTTATCCTATCCTTACGGCCGAAACGGTGGCAATTCCCGACCCGTTGGTGCCGAAGTACGACGGCTATTACGAAACGCGGTGTCTGTTGAAGGCAAGGGTGGACGTGGGCGGAGGCCTTTGCGTGCTGGTGAGCCATTTTGGACTGAATCCCGACGAGCAGGCAAACGCTGTGAGCACCGTGATGCAACATATACCGAATGAGCGCTGTGTGTTCATGGGGGATTTGAACGTGTCTCCCGACGATTCGCTGCTGCATCCCATTCGGCAAGTGCTGTATGATACGGCGGCGGTATTCGATTCCCCCAAACTGAGTTTTCCGTCCGACCGCCCCGTGGTGAAGATCGACTATATATTCACCAGTGGGGATCTGCCGGTGAAAGATGCCGACATTCCCGCCATCGTTTCGTCCGATCATCGCCCTCACGTGGCTACGCTGGAAGTGGGATAACGAAGGTGACACGAGTAATCCGCACCGGCCTCAAAGCGGCAAGGCAAAAACGAGGCCAATACACCCGTATTGGCGAGTATTTTAACGAAGGGTGAGCGAAAATCTGCCTTCTTAAAACCGGTTCGATTATTCGCGTCACCTTATCTGTTAGTTAGGATGTGATTGTATGGCCGTTCGTTCGGCGACGGTAGCGGATCTGCCGCGGATTTTGGAGATCTATGCTCCTTACGTGGAAAACACCGCTATCAGCTTTGAATATACTGTGCCGACGCTTGTGGAATTTACGGCGCGTTTTTTGGAGATCACCGCCCGTTTCCCGTGGCTTTTGTGGGAGGAAGACGGTGTGATCTTGGGGTATGCTTACGGTAGCCTCCCGTTTGAACGTGCGGCGTATCAGTGGTGTGCAGAGGCCTCGATCTACCTTTGTCCGCCGGCTTGCGGCAAGGGGATCGGTAAACGGTTGTATGCGGAATTGGAACGGCGGTTGCGATTGCAAGGATACCGTAAGGTGTACGCCATCATCACCACTGCCAACGAAGCGTCGGTTGCGTTTCATCGGGCGGTGGGATACCGTCATACGGCGTCGTTTGCAAACTGCGGGTATAAGTTCGGTCGGTGGTATGGCACCGTGTGGATGGAAAAAGAGCTGAACACGTGGGAGGAACCGCCCCATGAGCCGGTGGCGGCACCGTTAACGGAACAGATATAACGCATGAAAAATCGCTCTGCCGCTTGTGCGGCAGGGCGATTTTTTATCGGTTGCAAAGACGATCGGGTTTGTGATATAATAAAAAAAGAGAAAAATCGCACGAATCGGTGTGAAAAGACAGGGAGAGAATGGCCATGAGTTTACGGGATACGTTGCAAGACTTGGTGAACAAGGATCACGACGAGCTGTTTATTTTGGCGAAAATGGCGATGGCGGAGATTATGCCGCATTGCAAAGCGGCAGACGCTTTGACCGGCGGTTTTGCCTTTTTGGCCGGTATTTTGACGGCGGCGGTGGCCACCGACGGGGCGTTGAGTCAGGCGGAGAGCCGCTTTGTGAGCGAACTCACCGGCTTGAACGAGCAGCAGATCCTGGCGCTGATTCCACAAGACCGCGAACGGGCGGTGGCGGCGGTGGACCGTTTTGTGGATTCGTTGGATGTCGGGGACAAAGCTTCGGCTTGCTTGCTGATCGCTACCGTGCTGGCCTGTGACGAACGAATTGATGTTGAAGAAAACGTGTTTATACGCAAAATTCTTGCGTGATGTCGGCAGGGCGGCGACTTCGTGTGCGATGGTGGCAAGAGACTATATTTCTTCTTTTCCGATCCCAACAGAGGCTTTAAGGACATTCCCGGCGAAACCTCTCCCACACTTACGGTGGTGGATACGGGTTGTGTGAAGAGATATCGCTGCGTTGTTACCGACAGTCCGGGCGGTTAGTGGATATCAGCAGCTGTCAGCGTTTGACCGCGTATCATTGACTGTAGAAACGTCTGCCCGAAAAAATCGGGTGGACGTTTCTGTTTTTTCGTTGCAGGAACGGCCGGATTGTGATATAGTAGATAGCGGAGGTGGGTGTGATGATATATACTCCGGCAACCAAAGCGGCTTTGAAGTTGTGCTTTGAGGCGCACAAGGATCAAATCGATAAAAGCGGTGTGCCATACGTGTTTCATCCGTTTCATTTGGCAGAGCAAATGACCGATGAGGACACGGTGGTAACGGCGTTGCTGCACGACGTGGTGGAGGACACCGACTACACCCTTGAGAAGTTGGCCGACATGGGTTTTGGCGAAACGGTGTTGTCGGCATTGGCTTTGCTGACCCACCGTGAGGAAGTGGCCTACATGGACTATGTGGCGGCGATCAAACAACATCCGGTGGCACGCGCAGTGAAATTGGCGGATCTGCGGCACAATTCCGATTTGTCGCGGCTGGATGAGGTGGACGAGAAGGCACTGGCACGCCGAGAAAAATATCAGAAGGCGTTGGCGCTGCTGACAGATTGAGCGCGCAAAGGACAGGCGTTTCCTTTGCGAGATATTGACTTTTTGGTAACCACGGTGCTATAATTTGCACACAGGCGCACGAAAGGAGCTTTGCAGAGTGAGAGAGATTGTGTATCAATATGATCGACGGGGCTCGTATCAAACGGAAGCAGACACCGCTTTCGGTGAAGACACCCATTTGAAATTGGTGGCAAAGCCGCACGAGTTTACGTTGACGGTGCAGGGAGAGACCTTGCGCAGCACCGCCTTTGAGGGGTGTAGTGCGGTGGTCTCGTGTAACGGTGAAGTGACGTTCTTTGAGGCGGATGGCTGCGAAATCGGCAAGGTGCACGCGACAGAGGCGTGCTTCGTGCGCGCTATTCTCTGTTGGAAAGAGGGAATGGCAGCGGTGCAGTTCGGGCGCACGATCACGGTGGATCACTACCCCAACTGCGACGGCGAATCCGACCGTTGGAGTGAAAAATGGGTGGTCGAGCGCGAGGTGACGCTGGATACCCAAACCAAAAAGATTGAGGTTACGGCACCGTAACGCTAGGAGTGGATGAACATGAATTATAACGTGATTACAGAGTTGGTTTACAAGGCGCGTACCATTGTGTTCGAAAAAGAAAAGCTGGCCCATGTGGAAAATAAAAATCCGTATGATTTTGTGACGCAGGTGGATACCGGCATCAGCGATTTTTTGAAGAAGGAGTTGGGACGTGAGTTCCCGGCTGTCGCCTTTATGACCGAAGAGGAAGCCGAGCACACGTTTGCCGATAAGATCTTTATTTTGGACCCCATCGACGGCACCACCAATTTGGTGTACGGCTATCGCATGAGTTCCATTTCGCTGGCGTATGCCGAAAACGGCGAAGTTGTGTTCGGTGTGGTGCTTAACCCGTTTTCGGGCGAACTGTTTTTTGCTGTCAAGGGCCGTGGCGCGTTTTTGTATAACGCCGCAAACGGCATAGAGGCGCTGTTGGCTCAGGGGGTTGAAAACTATGCTGACGGGCGGCTGTGTGTTTCCAAACGGCCGATGGAGCAGGCGTTGATCGAGTTCGGCGCCTCTTCTTCGCACAAGAGCATGACCGAAGAAACCTTTGCCCGTGGAGCACGTGTGTTCAAGCAATGCATGGATCTGCGTCGCACCTGTTCCACGGCGCTGGCGGTTTGTTACATTGCGGCCGGTCGCCTGGATGGATACTTTGAGAAGATCATTAAGCCGTGGGATTATGCAGCCGGCTGTCTGGTCTTGGCAGAGGCCGGCGGCGTGTCGTCAGATTGGCTCGGCGCCCCTTTGCCGCTGGACCGTGAGGGCACGATTGCGTGCAGCAACGGGATCATCCATTCGACACTGCTGCAGTTGGTTTGAATGACTTGAACGGGGAAGAAAAGATGGCTGTGTTTAGGAAAAAGAAAAACAAGTTCGACGTTATCAATATTAAAAACCACACGGCAGATACCATGCTGAGGGTGCACATTGCGGCATTTGCGGTGTTTGAGGTGCTGGTATATATCATCGGTGAACGGTGGGTCTTCAGCAAATTGCTGCCGCCAGGCATCGTCAGTGAGATCCTGCGAGCTATCGTGTTCGCCGGTGCGTACGCGTTGATTTTTTGGGGAGTAAAAGCGCTGTTCGACAAGTTGATCGTGAAGTATCGCCCACGCCTGAATATTGACGGCACGTGGTATCACGTACATATTCCCGAACGGTTGGACCCCTCTCAGCGGATCCCGTATTTGAGTGCCGGCAAAACGGTGGTTTCGCGCGAACTGAACGATTTTACCTTCAGCGCGGATAACTATCGCTACACTGTGCGGCAAGATGGAACGCTTTCGCAAATCAGCGAGTTGCCGACCACTACGTGGTGGACAGAGACGTCCGAGGTTTGCGATAGCAACGAATATCACATTGTGGAGGTCTATAAGGCCCGATCGGAGGTCAACCAGACGACCGATATCAACAGCTGCCCTGTGTGCGGCAGAAAATTTACGGCACCCAAAACGGTGGAGCAGGCCTCGCAGCACCGGTACGGCATTCACCTGTATCGCATCATTGATCCGATGGAGGAAATGGTGTGCAGTTACTCCGATTGCTGGCCTTCGTTGAAATCGGGAAACCTTTTCTTTTTTCGCACGGTCGAGGCGCGTGACGAAAAGATCCGCCGCTTTTTTGCGGAACAGGAAGAGCGCTGTGCTGCAGCGCAGACGGAATAAACCCCAAAACACCTTTGCCACAGACAGGGCAGAGGTGTTTTTTGAGTTCCACGCAGCGTGGGTTGCGCAAAACGGTTGGGTGCGGTATACTGTTCCCGAAGGAGCGTGAACAATATGGACACCTATGTTACCGCCGCTACCGTGCGGCGTTTGCGCGAGGCGCGAGGAATTACCCAGGGGATGTTGGCGCAGCAACTGGGGGTGAGCAGCAAAGCTGTCTCCAAGTGGGAGACAGCCAAAGGCTTGCCGGATATCACGCTGCTGGAGCCGCTGGCGCTGGCACTGGGCGTTTCGGTGGCAGAACTGCTTTCCGGCCGCACGGTGACCAACCAAAACCGCGCCGCTAATATGCTGCGTTCCAAGTTTTATGTTTGCCCTGTGTGCGGCAACGTGATTCACACGGTGGGAGATGCGGCGATCGCTTGTTGCGGCATCACCTTGCCGCCGCTTGAGGCAGAGGCGTGCGACGAAGAGCATTGTCTTACGGTCACGGCAGTGGAGGACGAGCATTTTGTTACCGTGACCCACCCGATGACCAAGAAACACTATATTTCCTTTGCGGCTTTTGTGACGGCGGAACGAGTGCAGTTTGTGAAATGGTACCCCGAAGGCAATGCCGAAACGCGCTTTCAGCTGCGCGGCAGCGGTTTTTTGTATATCTGTTGCAACCGCCACGGGTTGATGAGGCAAAAGGTGTAACGTAAGGTGACGCGAATAATCCGAATCCGTTTTAAGAAGGCGGATGTTCGCTCTCTCTTCGTTAAAATACTCGCCAATATCGCGCCTGTCAAAGAAAAAAGAACGGAAACCACCGAAATATGCCGCTTTGAGGCCGGTGCGGATTACTCATGTCACCTTAAGGAGACTGTCCAAACGACGGTACTTGCATTTTTGTCGAATAGGTTGTATACTGTAGGTATCACTTGTTAGGAGGGTTTTATTATGGTAGAGGCATACAAAAAGTTCTGGCAGAACTACGCGAATTTTACGGGCCGCAGCCGTCGCTCGGACTACTGGTACGTGGTGCTGGCCAACATCGTTATAGGTTTGGTTCTGGGCGTGGTGGCAAAAGCGTTGCCGGCCCTCACTTTCCTGGATGAGCTGTATTCGCTTGTCGTGCTGATTCCGAACCTTGCCGTCGCGGTTCGCCGTTTGCACGACATCGGCAAAAGCGGTTGGCTGTGTCTCGTTGTCTTTATTCCGCTGGTTGGCGGCATTATCTGCCTTATTTGGTTGGCTACCGATAGTCAGCCCGGAAACAATGAGTACGGTTCAAACCCGAAAGAGATGTGAGTTATCACCTCCGGCACCGTTTCAACGTGAGTTGAAGCGGTGCTTTTTTAACAAGGGTAAAACGGCATAGTGCACAAATGAAAGGGCTGTTTTTTGCCCGAAATGCCAAGGCTGTTTTCCTTGACGGGTGAGCAGGTGAAGTGGTACAATAGCGGTATGGTTTATACCCATTTTTTATCAGGAGGGAAATTCTATGACTATCAAGCGTATTTTGGCGTGCGTGCTTTGTGCGGCGATGCTGCTTTGTGCGGTGCCGTGCACTTTTGCGTTTGCCGATACCGCGGCGGCGGTGGGGGCGGTCTACGCGACCGACAACTATCCACTCTACACGGTGTTTAATGCCGTGACCGCGACGCTTAGCGGTGCGGGGCCGTATACCTACGGCAATTTGTGGCGGCGTGATCTGCCGATCGACACCACCGGTGTCGCGCTGCAGGATCTTGCTGTGCAGTTCAGCATTTACTATGAGGATAGCACCGACTATTCGTCCAACGCGTTTTGGGACGAGGCAAACGTGCGTATGTTCATTTCGACCGAGTTCAACGCGGGCAAGCGCTTGACGTGGGCGAAGGAGCAGATCCGTCGTGCCGACGGTGGGCCGCTGAAGCCCGGTCAGTGGAACGAGGTGGTGCTGCCTTTCTCGGCGGCGACCGCGAGCGACGGCGTCTTTGATCCCAATACCGACAAATTGACCTTTATCTGGCCCGAGTTTATGGGGATTCAGAAGAACACCTGGACGGTGAAAATGGCGAACCTCTCGGTGGTGGATATGTCCCGCAAGACGAACGGTCTTTACGTGGCGGCGCTCAACTACCGTCAGTCCTTCACGGTGAAGGGCGACGGCGTGAACAAGGCGGCTGGCTACTCTGTGGGGCGGCCGACCTCGCCGGCGCTGGACGTGACTGATCACAAGACGGCGGATCTGGCGCTGCGCTTTGATATGGATATTCAAAACCTCACCACCCCCGGCAGTATGCGGTATTTCGGTGGCTGGGGCGATGCCCGCATTGAACTGACCTCCTCGGGTACGTGGGACAAAAACGAGATTGCATGGAACTTGCAGAACGTGCCGTTCTATCACGGCAAGCATACCTATACGCTGAAGTTTACGGATGCGACTCCGTCGGGCGGTGCGATCGACTATGCGGCGATCAACTTTATGCGTGCGTTCATGGTGAATTGGAATGCCGCGATGACCGATACGTATCAGATCAGCTATTCCAACGTGCGCATCGTGGACTTGTCTGCTCCTGCGCGTGATCTGATGGATAACTACGTGTTGGGCGAAGTGCCGGTGGCGAATACGATGACTCCTTTGGTTTCGGGTTCGCTTTACAACTACGGCGCGTGGGTGCGCGATTTCAACATCGACACCTCGGGTGTGAAGCCGAGTGACCTTGCGATCTCCGCCCGTCTGTTCTTTATGGATACCGAAGACCCCGACAGCATGGCGTTTGTGGAGAATTCTTCGGGTGAACTTTACATTTCGGATACTTTCGTGGGCGAAAACGGCGGTACCCGCGTGGTGTGGAAGACCAAAGACCTGAAAGCGGCGGACGGCAGCGACCTGAAGCCGGGTGTGTGGAACGATATTCTGTTGCCGATGAGCACCTGCTACAGCGGCGGTACGTTGGATTTTGAAAACAAGGATCTTACCTTCTTCTGGTGGCAGCACTACAGCATTCCCAGCAGCACGTTTGTGGTGCGCATGACGGATGTGCAGGTTGTGGATATGAGCCGTGCCTACGTGGCTCCTGCAGAGCCGGAGTACGACACCACCTATCTCCTGGGCGAAATTCCCTTCACGATGGATAAGACGCTTCAAGTGGGCGGCACCTTCGCGCAGGGCGCAACCTTTGCGACTATCGACGCTTCGGCGCACAACCCTGCGAAACTGGCGCTGGAGATCGACATCACCGCCACGGGCGACGTCGCGGGCATGAAAGGTGCGAACGGTCAGGTCGAGCTGACCTCGGGCGGTACCTGCGACAAGAACGAATTGAATTATAGCATCGGCGCTCTCGATTGGGAGATCAACGACCGTACCTACACCGTGCCGCTTTCGGCGATGACCAAGACGGGTGGCGAGATCGATCTGTCTGCCATCAACTATATGCGTATGTACGTCAGCGGTTGGAACGCGGCGCTCACGGGCGCGGTCACCCTGAAGGTGACGGCGGTGCGTTTGGTGGACCTCACCTCCACCGAGCCGACCACCGTGCTGCCGAGCGTGTTCTCGGACGGCATGATGTTCCAGCAGAACAAGCCGATGAACGTGTTCGGCTATGGCGAAACGGGCACGTTGATGACCGCAGAGCTGTATAAGGGCGAAGAGAAACTGGAGACCGCGACGGGCCGCGTGAATGAAGACGGCCGTTTCGACATTTCCTTCGCGGCGCGCAAAGGTGGGTTTGACAAATACTCCATTCGCGTATATGGCGGAGACTTGGATGCGACCGTCAACGATATCTTGATCGGTGAACTGTGGATCGCAGGCGGCCAGTCCAACATGGAACTGCAGATCGCAGTGGACGCCGACAAGGACGAAATTCTCAGTTGGAACAACGAAAACGTGCGTGTGTTCTGGATGCCCACCCGTCCTTCGGGCGACGTGTTGCTGGATCCTGCACGTGATATCAAGGGGGCGTACTGGATCGACGGTACCAATACGAAGGTGCTGGGCTCGACCTACGTTTCCACCATCGCGTTCGTGTTTGCCAACAAGCTGCAAGAACAGCTCGGCGTGCCGGTCGGTTTCCTCAACACTGCACTGGGCGCTACCCAGATCGAAGCGTGGATCTCTCGCGAGGCGATCGACAGCGACATGCAGTTGAAGAACGAACTGTTCAAGCGCGGTCTCTATTTCGATGAAGAATTCTGGTCTTCCACCAACGGCACGATGGCCACGTGGTATAACCAGAAGGTTGGCCCGTTGGCGGGATTGAACGTGGCAGGTGCCATTTGGTATCAGGGCGAAAGCAACAGTAACCGTTCGGAACTCTACGGTCAGGAACTGGCTCTGCTGAAAGATAGTTGGGGCAAAGCGTTCGGCTATGCCGACGGCAACATCCCCTTCATCTTCACGCAGGTGGCACCCTACCGTTATGATAACGGTAACAGCAACACCCAGCATCTCGGCTACCTTGCCGAAAACATGGAAAAGGGTTGGAAATTGAGCGATGCGGACACTACGTCGATGCTCACTATCTACGATCTGCCGCTGGATCACATGAAAGAGGACGGCGTGAACTCCACCAACCCCATCCATCCGCGCACCAAACTCCCCGTGGGCGAGCGCTTTGCCGCGGCGGCGATGAACATGGTGTACGGCGGCACGGGCGAATATACCGCGCCCGTCTACAAGTCGATGGAAATCAAGGATAACGCGATCTATATCACCTTTGACCGCGTGGGCGCGGGCCTCAAGAGCATTGACGGCACGGCGAATCTGCACGGCTTTACCGTGTGCGGTGCCGACGGCATCTATGTGAATGCCGAAGCGGTGCTGGTGGATGCCGACACCGTGAAGGTATGGAACAACCGTGTGAACGATCCCCAAAATGCGACCTATGCATTTGACAACTTCAACCAGGGCGCGAACCTGGCGAACGCGGTAGGCATTCCCGCGGCACCCTTCCGCACGAAGAAATTCAACGACACCACGCTGAAGCCCGAGGCTTCGCAGTCCTATTTCACCGCGCAGGATTGGATGCTGGCGGATAAGGACGTGTGGGTGTACGATTCCACCTATACGCAGGAATATGCTACCGCGTTCCGTCCCTCTTTTGCGGTGACGGGCGGCAAGTACAGCTACACCAACGAGCTGCAGAAGGAAGGCACGGGCGCTCTGCGTGTGGACTTCGACGGCAACTTTACGGTGGCCCCCATCCTCTCCTATGAGAGTTTGAAAGAGAATTACGCGAACTTTAACAGCCTTTCCGTTTGGGTGATGAACGCAGGTGAAACCGCCGTTGATCTCGCCCTTACGGTGAACGGTGCGACCACCGTCGGCACGGTCACGTTGGCACCGAACGCGGACAAGTATCAGCTCGTTACCTTTGATCTCTCGGCGGTGGATGCCACCTCCTTCACCTTCGGCGGTACGGCGGCAGCAGCGGGCACCATCTTCTTCGATGCCTTCTCCTTCGGTATGACCGCACCCGTGGTGGCGGAAAGTGTGCTGAACGCACTGCAGAGCGCGATCACGGTGGAGGATGCGGAATTTGAAGCGCTGTTTGCAACCGAAATCCTTTCGAAGTACACCCCCGAATCGGTGGCGGCGTTTGAAGCGCAGGTTGCGGCGGCAAAGGCTGTGATGGCGGATGAAAATGCCACCCTGCTCGACCGCGCCGAAGCGCTTGCGGCACTCAAGAAGGCAGCAAATTCCTTCGAGCATATTTGGGATAACAAGTACGCGCAGATCGATTTCGATCAAAACGGCAAGGTTGAAACAGAGGGTATGTCCGTTTCGAACGTCACACCCGTGCAGATTCCCGGCACCGATCACTATGGCTTTAGAATGAGCACTCACAATGCGGGCTTCACCTTCAACCTGACCGATATCGGTATTACGGCGGCGGATTTGGATGCCGGCACGCAGTTGGCATTCTCGGTGGAGTATTATTTCCCGAACACCACCTTTGATGATACCCGTTTGGCCATGCAGTTCGGCAGCGGTACGAACTATATCGCGTGGAGAAAAACCGGTGGCACCGCATGGAACGGCCCGTACGCGAACGAGGGCAATCCGCTTGTAACCAACACGGTCGGCGTGCTGACCTTCACGCTGGGTAAGGATAAGATCTACTCGGCAGTGAACTACAATAACAC
>JAZODN010000009.1:0-16999 GCA_045597045.1 Acutalibacteraceae bacterium | reverse complement strand
AATTCTGTTTGACTATGTCTAAAAGCCAATCTTTTATCCTCATCACAATGCTGTGTGTAGAATTCATTTAAGTAATCTGACATAATCGTTTTCTCCTTCTACGCTTGGTATATCTCGCAAACTGCTCTGTTAGACAAATTCTTATTTATCGGTCAGTTGTATTATAGCATAACTTAACCAACAAATAAAGAGAATAATAAAAACACCCACAGTTTTAAAAACTATGGGTGTTTTCGTACTTTGTTTTACTGTCCTTTAGGGTACAACGCCTACAGTGGGTGGTTTTGTATATTCGATTTACAGCAGCACAAAGCCCATCTTTTTCTTGAGCTTTTGCACCGTGCGGTGAGCCACGTACTGTGCGTGTTCCGCACCTGTTTTCATCAGCGCTTCCAGTTGCGCACGGTCGTTCATATAGGTGGCAAACTTTTCCTGAAGGGGCGCCAGCATATCCGCTACCGCTTCACCCACGGCGAGTTTGAAATCGCCGTAGCCGCGGCCGTCGAATTCCCGTTCGATTTCTTCAAACGTCTTGCCGGTTGCCGCCCCGTAAATTTCCATCAGATTATTGATACCGTCTTTCCCTTCGGCATAGCGCACCGAAGCCTCGCTGTCGGTCACCGCGCGTTTGAACTTGCGCACAACGGTGTCGCGGTCATCCAGCAGCGAGATGTAGGAATTCTGGTTTTCATCCGATTTCGACATCTTCTGGGTGGGGGCTTGCAGCGAACGCACGCGCGCGCACGCCTTCATAATATACGGTTCCGGCACGGTGAATACGTTGCCGTATACGCCGTTCACACGGGTGGCAATGTCACGCGTCAGTTCGCAGTGCTGCTTTTGGTCGGCACCGACCGGCACGTAATCCGGCTGATACAGCAAAATATCCGCCGCCATCAAGGTCGGGTATGCAAAAAGGCCGAGATTGATGTTGTCGGCGTGCTTTTGAGATTTATCTTTAAACTGCGTCATGCGGCTGAGCTCGCCGAATTGGGTGCAGCACGCGAGCAGCCAGCAAAGTTCGGTGTGTGCCGGCACCTGCGATTGCACGAACAGCAGGCTCTTTTCGGGATCCAACCCGATGGAGAGCAGCAGCGAAAACATCTCTGCAATCTGTCGGCGCAGTTTTGCAGGTTCTTGCCGCACGGTAATGGCGTGCAGGTCGGCCACCGCAAACGCACCTTCAAACTCGTCTTGCAGATCCACCCAGTTTTTCAAGGCGCCAAGGTAGTTGCCCAGCGTGGGGGTACCGGTCGGCTGAATGCAGCTGAGCATCCGCTTTTTACGAGGGGACTCATTCACTTGGTTACACATAGTTTAAAAACTCCTTATTTCAGAAACTCGCGGGCAAATACACCCAAACGCTCCACGCCGCGTTTCATGGCCTCGTCGGTCGGGGTGGAGAAGTTCACGCGGAACGAACGGCACGGTTCGTTATTTACGGAGAAGGCGTTGCCCGGCACCACCGCCACTTTATGTTCCTGCACGGCACGTGTGCAGAAGGTGTTCATATCCGGTCCTTCGGGTAGGTCGCACCACAGGAACAAGCCGCCTTCAATCGGTTGGTAGGTGATGCCGCAGGGCACCAGGTGCTCTTCCAACAGATCGCACATCAGCGCTGCCTTGCGGCGGTAAAGATCCTGCAAATATCGCAAGTGTCCTTCGTAGTCCACCGTGGCCATAAACTCATCGCACAGCATCTGCGACCAGATGGCGGTGTGCACGTCTTCACCTTGTTTTGCCACCGTCATTTTGGCGATCACGGCTTTCGGCCCGACGGCATAACCCACGCGAATGCCGGGGGAAAGCACCTTTGAAAAAGTACCGGCATAAATGACCAAGCCATCTTCGTCGAGTGATTTGATGTTCGGCAAGGTCTCACCGCTATAGCGCAGGTCACCATAGGGGTTGTCTTCCAAAATCAGCACGCCGTATTGTTTTGCCAGGGCGTATACGCGGCGGCGCTTTTCCATGCTCATGGTGATGCCCGTGGGATTTTGGAAATTGGGAATAGTGTAGATAAACCGCGTGTTCGGGTTGGCCTTCAGCGCTGCTTCCAACGCGTTGGTATCCATGCCGTCAGCCTCGATCGGCACACCCACCAACTTCGCGCCAAGCGAACGGAACGAGTTGAGTGAGCCGATAAAGCTCGGCGCTTCGCACAGGATCACGTCGTTCGGGTTGCACAGCACCTTCACCACGAGTTCCATCACCTGCTGAGCACCGCTGGTAACGATCAGTTCATCCTGCTCGGCATGGAAGGAACGGTGTTTTGCCGCCATGTAATCCTTCAAGCGACGGCGCAGTGCCGGATACCCTTCGGTGATGCTGTATTGCAGGGCATCAATAGGGCGCTCACGGAAGATGCGCGCCGAAATATCCGCGATCACCTCGGTGGGGAATGCTTCGGGAGCAGGGTTGCCTGCCGCAAGCGAAACCACCGACGGATCGGCGGTGAACTTCAAAATTTCACGGATCGCCGAAGGGGAAAGGGTGGCGATACGATCGGCAAACGTATAATTCATGGGGTTTCTACCTTCTTTTTTGATGAAATGAAAAAATATACCCCAATTATAGCATACTTTGATTGACATTTACAAGTAAAAATTGTAAAATAGTCTTCGTATATAGTGTTTTTTTGCACAAGGAGGCTGTTTCGCTTGAATTTACAGGAAAAATTAGCAAACGTTATGTTTCCCACCCCCCTTAAAACACCGGAGGAATACGAAGCATTGTATCCCCCGCGCAACCTACCCGAAGGCGCGCGCGTGACCCGTGTGGCTCCCTCGCCCACAGGGTATCTGCACATCGGCACCTTCTTTTCTGCGTTGGTGGATCGCTTGTTGGCCGGTCAAAACGGCGTGTTCTTCTTCCGCTTGGAGGATACCGATCAAAAGCGCGAGGTGGAAGGCGGCGCGGATAACCTGCTTTCCGGTTTGAATACCTTTGGTCTTACCATCGACGAAGGGTTTGTTGCTCCCGGCACCGTGAAAGGGGAATACGGCCCCTATAAGCAAAGTGAACGCGTGGCCATTTACCACACCTTTGTGAAAGAACTTGTGAAGCAAGGAAACGCATATCCCTGCTTCTGCACCGAAGAGGCACGTGCCGAGGCGCGCGCCCGGCAAGAGGAGGCCAAGGCACGCACGGGCTATTACGGTGAATACGCAGTGTGCCGCAATCTCTCCACCGAAGAGGCGATTGCGCGCATTGAAGCCGGCGAAAGCTACGTGGTGCGTCTGCGTTCGCCCGGCAGCGAGCAAAACCGCATTAAGTTCGATGATCTGCTGCGCGGCACCATCGAGATGCCCGAGAACGACGAAGATCTGGTGCTGCTCAAATCCGACGGTATCCCCACCTATCACTTCGCCCACGCGATCGACGATCACTTTATGCGCACCACCCATGTGGCGCGCGGTGATGAATGGATCGCCTCGGTGCCCAAGCACCTGCAGTTGTTCCGCATGCTGGGTTTCAAAGCGCCCAAGTTTTTGCATATCAGCCCTATCATGAAGATGGACGGTGATTCCAAGCGCAAGATCTCGAAGCGTAAGGATCCCGAAGCGGCGATGCAGTTTTATGCCGAGCAGGGGTATTCCGCCGACAGTGTGCAGGAATATTTAATGACTATTGCCTCGAGCGATTTTGAAGATTGGCGGCGTGCCAACCCCACCGCCCCACGTGAGAAATTCCCCTTCAACCCGAAGAAAATGAGCGTTTCCGGCGCCTTGTTCGACATGGACAAGATGACCGACGTGAGCAAAGGCGTCATCAGCCGCATGACGGCAGAAGAGGTCGCTGCGGCCGTGACCGCATGGGCCGCACAGTATGACCAAGCGTTTTACGCACTGCTCACGAAAGATGCGGCTTACACCGTTGGCATTTTTGCGATCGACCGTGGTGGGAACAAGCCGCGTAAGGATATGGCCAAGTGGGGTGAAGCGCGAGAGTATGCGGCGTATTTCTTCGACGAACTGTTTGACGGCGCGTTCGAACTGCCCGAAAACGTGGCCCCCGAAGATGCCAAAGCAATTCTCACGGCATACAAGGACGTGTATGACGAAACGCAGGATAAATCTGCCTGGTTTGACACGGTGAAGAGTATTTGCGAGCCGCTTGGCTTCTGCCCCGAGGTGAAGGAATACAAAAAGAATCCCGACGGTTGGAAAGGTCACGCGGGCGACGTCAGCACGGTGATCCGTTTGGCCGTGACCGGGCGGCGAAATACCCCCGATTTGTGTGCCATCATGCAGCTGCTCGGCCGTGAGCGTGTTATGGCGCGTTTGAACGCGGCAATGAACAAACTGGGATAAGGAGAGAATACAATGGCTGAAGAGATCAAAGTTACCGCCGGCGGCAACTTCATTCACGATATTATTGAAGAAGAACAAAAAGAGGGAGGGCGCACCCACGGCGAGCGCATTCACACCCGTTTCCCACCCGAACCGAACGGGTATTTGCATATCGGTCACGTGAAGGCGATGTGCATTGATTTCGGCACGGCAGAAAAATACGGCGGTATCTGCAACCTGCGCATGGACGATACCAACCCTGCCAAGGAGGACGAAGAATACGTTCGCGCCATTCAGGAGGATATCCACTGGATGGGGTTTGATTGGGAAGACCGCTTCTATTATGCATCCGATTATTTTGAGACGATGTATGAACTGGCGGTAGGTCTTATCAAAAAAGGGCTTGCCTACGTGTGCGAACTCACCCCCGAGCAGATGAGCGCTAACCGCGGTGATCTCACCCATCCGGCGGTCAGCCCCTACCGCGACCGTCCCATTGAGGAAAGTCTGGCTCTGTTTGCACGTATGCGTGCCGGCGAATTCCCGAACGGCGCCATGACACTCCGTGCCAAGATCGATCTCGGCAGCGGTAATTTCAACATGCGTGATCCGGCGCTGTATCGTATCAACCATGCAGAGCATCACCGTCAGGGGAAAAAGTGGTGCATTTATCCGATGTACGATTACGCCCATCCCATTGAGGATATGATCGAGCAGATCAACTACTCGCTTTGTTCGCTTGAGTTTGAAAACCACCGTCCCCTTTACAACTGGGTGCGCGACAACGTGGATCTGAACGCCAATAACCGCCAGATCGAGTTTGCTCGTCTCGGCATCAACTACACGGTGCTTTCCAAGCGCAAACTGCGCAACCTGGTGGAAGAGGGCTTTGTGCGTGGGTGGGACGATCCGCGTATGCCCACCCTGTCGGGTCTGCGCCGCCGCGGTTACACGCCGCACGCAGTGCGCGATTTCATTGAGCGCGTGGGTGTGGCCAAGGTGCCGAACACGGTGGAGGTTGCCCTGCTGGAAAACTGCCTGCGTGAAGATCTGAACGCCCACGCAGACCGTGCAATGGCGGTGCTGCACCCCGTGAAACTGACTGTTACGAACTACCCCGAAGGGGAGAGTGAGACCTTTATGACCGATCTCAATCCCACGGTGGAAAACGGCGGTCAAAAAGAGGTCTCCTTCTCGCGCACTTTGTATATCGAAGCCGACGATTATATGGATGAACCCGTGAAGGGCTATTTCCGCATGTTCCCCGGCAATGAAGTGCGTTTGAAGTCGGCCTACGTGGTGAAGTGTACCGGCTGCGTGCGAGATGAAAACGGCAACCTCGTTGAGGTGCTGTGTGAATACGATCCCGCAACACGCGGCGGCAACACCCCCGACGGGCGCCGCGTGCGCGGCACGATCCACTGGGTGGATGCGGCCACGGCGGTGGATGCGGAAGTGCGCCTTTATAATGCGCTGTTCCTCGATCCCGATCCCGATGCGGCCGATAAGGATTATCTCGCGTGTCTGAACCCGGATTCGCTGGAGGTGTTGAGTGGCTGTAAGCTGGAACCCGATGTGGCGGCAGCTGCGGTGGGTCACGCCTATCAGTTCATGCGTCTCGGCTATTTCTGTGCCAATAAGGACCGCACCCCCGAAAAGCCGGTGTTCAACCGTTCGGTTTCGTTGAAGGACAGTTTTAAGAAATGATCCGGATAAACGGCTGTGTAAAGCCCAGCCGTTTATTTGTTTTTTCACTTGTTTTTCGGTTGCTTTTGTGATATGGTAAAGAAAATAGCTGAAAGGATTTTTAACCTATGAGTATTCAACATATGAACGTCATCGGTACCGACCCGCTTCGTCATGACTATTTGTTACCCACCCGTGTGGTATGGTCGACCGAAGGCGTGCACAACGTGGACAATCTGCTGACCAATACGTCGAAGCAGACCTTTGTTGGCATTCCTGCCGAGCAGATGACGGTGTTTTCCACCCACGGCGGTCAAAAAGCGGCGGTGGTGCTGGATTTCGGCACTGAACTTGCGGGCGGTGTGCGCATCACCACACACATGAGTGGTAGTGAGACGGACAAAGAACGGCACTTCACCGTGCGGTTTGGCGAATCGGTGTCCGAGGCAATGACTCCCGTGCCGCAAAAGGGCGCGACCAACGATCACGCCACGCGTGAATATGATGTCAAAGTGCCGTGGCTCGGCAGTATTGAGGTGGGCCAGAGTGGTTTCCGATTCGTCTATCTGGAATTGGCCCAAGCGGACGTGATTTCGGAACTGGTGGCGGTACAGGCGGTGTTTACTTACCGTGATGTGCCGTATCGCGGCAGCTTTGAGTGCAGTGACCCACGCTTGAACGAGATTTACGATACGTCGGCCTACACCGCACACCTGTGCATGCAACGCTATTTGTGGGATGGCGTGAAGCGCGACCGCTTGGTGTGGTTCGGCGATATGCATCCCGAAATTCTTGCCATTCGCACGGTGTTCGGTCACAATGAAGTGGTGGACGAGTGCTTACGCTTTTTGGGCGAGAGTGATCTGCCCCCCCGCTGGCCGAATCATATGACTACCTACGCGCTGTGGTATATCCGCAGTGTGTGGGATTGGTATCTGCAAAACGGGGATGAGGCACTGCTGGTCGAGTTGAAACCGCTGTGGTTTGCGCTCTTGAAGCAGTTGCTCGGTCTGATGCACGAAGATGGTGCGGTGTTGTGTGTGGAGGAATTCAGCAACGGTTTCTTCTTCGATTGGCCCACCAAGGAAATGGTAGATGCGTCCAAGGCCGGGACGTATGCGCTGATGGCGATCACACTGGAAGCCGGGGCGCGTCTGTGCCGCCACTGCGGAGAGGAGGAGACCGCCGCCGCGTGCGAGCAGGGAATCACCCTGCTCGGCAAGGAAAAACTCGGCCACTGCAACATGAAGCAGGTGGCGGCGATGATGAATCTCGCCGGCCACATGAGTGATGCCGAAGCCGGCCCCTTCCTCACGGCAGGCGGCGGTGCCGGTATGTCCACCTTCCACAGCTATTACATTTTGAAAGCGGTCACCAAATCGGCCGGTGTGGAAGCCGCCCTTGCGATGCTGGGCGAATATTACGGCGCCATGCTGGATGCCGGTGCTACTACTTTCTGGGAAGATTTTGACCTTGATTGGGTGCGCCCGGGTGCGCGTGTCGACCAAATGATTGCCGAGGGCGAATACGATATTCACGGCGACAACGGCAAGTTCTGCTACGTTGGTTTGCGCCATTCGCTGTGCCACGGTTGGAGTGCAGGTCCTACCGCCTTCCTGGCAGATACCGTGCTCGGCATCGAGATTTTGGAAGCCGGTTGCAAAAAGGTTGCGGTGAAACCGCAGCTCGGTGGTCTCGCATGGGCACGCGGCACCTACCCGACTCCCTACGGTGACATCACCGTGTCGGTAACCCAAGACGGGGTGGATGTGCAAGCACCGCCCGAAATTGAAATCGTGCGATAAACACGGCAGCGTACAAAATCCGCAGATTGCCTTTCTGCGGATTTTGTGTTATAATGTAACGGGAGATTTTAACGGAAAATTCACCTGTTTTGGCGAACGCGTCGTTTGCACGCCGGAAGAATACGTTGCGATTCCGGCCGGCACCGAAGAAACCTCGGTGCGTTGGTTTTACGATGGTTTGTAACTTAGAGGAGAAAAGGAGACGAAATCCTATGCAATATGTTACGTTGGGAAAAACAGGCCTACGCATAGCGCGGCTCGGCTTTGGGGGCATCCCTATTCAGCGTATTGATGCGGCCGGCACCCGTGCGTTGGTGCTGAAAATGCGTGAATTGGGTGTGAATTTTATTGATACCGCACGCGGATATACCGTGAGTGAGGAATACTTGGGTCAAGCGCTCGTTGGTGTGCGCGACGATTTTGTGCTTGCCACCAAATCCATGTCGCGCGGCAAAGAAGGTATGGCACGGGATATTGAACAGAGCCTGCGCAACCTGCGCACCGACTATATCGACCTTTATCAGATACACAACGCCTCGGTGGAGCAGCTGAAAGCGGTGGCCGGTCCGGGCGGTGCGCTGGAGGCGCTGCAAGAGGCGAAGGCGGCCGGAAAGATCGGCCACATCGGTGTGACGGCTCATGCAGTGGAAGCGTTCGCATATGCACTCACGTTGGATTGGGTAGAAACGGTGATGTTTCCTTACAACATTGTGGAATCCCAGGGTGAAGAGCTGATCGCCCGTTGCCGCACACAGAATATCGGATTTATCGATATGAAACCGCTGGCCGGCGGTGCGATCGAGGATGCGACCCTTGCCGTTCGTTACGTGTTGAATAACGAGGCGGTCTCGGTGGTGATTCCCGGCATGGCAACTGAAGAGGAACTGTTGCAAAACGTGGCAGCGGCAAACGATGCCGCACCGCTTTCGGACAAAGAGCAGGCCGCAATCCGGGATATCCGCACCGCCCTCGGCACCGTCTTTTGTCGGCGCTGCAACTACTGCGCACCCTGCGCAGTCGGGATCGGCATTCCCTCGGTCTTCCTGTTCGAAGGGTATCTTTCGCGCTATGGGCTGGAACATTGGGCGCGCGAACGGTATGCTTCCATGCCGAAAAAAGCGTCGGACTGTATCGCGTGCGGCGTGTGTGAATCGCGCTGTCCCTACAACCTGCCCATTCGGCAGATGTTAAAATCCGCTGCCAAAAAATTCGGCGAATAAGCGAAATATCAAACAAACGGAGCGAAACACACGATGCTGAAAATTTTTGTGACCGGTGATAATCACATCGGTTTGAAATATGCAAGTCACGAGCAGGCGCCCATCCTGTCTTCGGTCAGGATCACCGCGTTTGAAGGCATGGTAGCTGCCGCTAATCGGGAACAGTGTGCCTTATTTGCCATTACGGGCGATCTGTTCGAAAACACCTACAGCATAACCAAAAAGGAAATTCAGGCTCTTTTGGACATTCTTTCGACTTTTCGGGGCGTGGTGGCCGTGTTGCCCGGTAACCACGATTATTTTGATAAAGAGGCAAAGGTGTGGCAGTATTTTAAGGACGTGATGGCGGCTTACGATAACATTCTGTTGCTGAGCGAATACCGCCCCTATCCCGTAAACGTAAACGGGGAAGTGGCCGTGCTGTATCCGGCGCTTTGCACCACGTTGCATTCCGAGCCGGGGGAAAATCACCTGGGGTGGATCAAAGAGACCGCCATTCCGCAGGACGGCGCGTATCATATCGGTATGGCGCACGGTGCTGTGGAGGGGGAAACCATCGACAGAGAAGGGCTGTATTTCCTGATGAAGCGGTCGGAACTGGAGTCCATTCCCGTGGACGTGTGGCTGATCGGCCACACCCACGTGCCGTTCCCTCGCTGTTTGACCGAAACCATGGCGCCGTGTGAAAAGATATTGAATGCCGGCACTCACGTGCAAACCGATGTCTCCTGCAAAACCGAAGGGCAATGCTTTGTGGTGGCACTGGAACACGGCGCCGCACCGCAGGCGAAAAAGGTGGTGTCAGGCACGCTTCGTTTTCATCGTAAAACCGTAACGGTCGGTGCCGGAGAGATGGCAAGCACACTGTGTCGTGAACTGGCTGAATTGGCCGATAACAGCGTGGTGGATGTTGTGCTGAACGGTGCCGTTTCGGCCGAGGAATACGAGGCACGCCGCCGCATTACGGAAGAGGCGCTGTCGCGCTTCTTAGAGGGCAGTTATAACGATTCTGCGCTCAGCAAGCGGATCTCGCAAGAGTTGATCGTTTCTGAATTCCCCGAAACCTCATTTTCGGCAGGCTTGTTGACCGCCTTGCTGGAGGAACCGAAGGAAGCGCAGCTGGCTTATGAGTTGCTGCAGTCGCTGAAGGAGGGCCGATGAGATGAAGATTCAAAGCCTTTCCTGCACGCAGTTTGCCGGTGTGCGCGATCGCAGTGTCTCCTTTGCCGAGGGCCTTAACGTGATCTGGGGCAAAAACGAAAGCGGTAAGAGCACACTGGTGAACCTGCTTTCACGTGTGCTGTTCCAAAACGCGCGGCTTGACCGCCGCAGCGACAAAGAGTTTTTTGAACTGTATTTTCCCGCTGCCAAAAAAGGGAGCAGCATCGTGGCCGATTTTGCCGACGGTAAGATTACTCTTGAAACCGCCGACGGAACGTATACCCTTGCCAAGGAGTGGGGGGCGGATGCACGTTGCACCCTTTCCACGCCGGATGGCGTGATTCGCGATCAGAGCCGCATCGACGCGATCTTAAAAGAGGTGCTGGTGTATGGCGAAGGGGTGTATACCGACCTGCTTTTTTCCTCTCAACGCAACACCGCCGCATCCCTGCGCACCCTGTTAGACGCATCGGCTAAAACCGATGCCAAGCAGGAAATTGTGGAGGCCGTGTCGCAAGCCTTTGCCGAAAGTGACGGCATTTCCATGGAGGCGATCGAGCAAGCCATCACGGCCAAGATCGACGAATTGGCCGGCAAGCACTGGGATATCGCTGCGGCGGCCCCTGTGCGCAAAGTCGGCGGCGGCCGCCACTTAAAACAGGTGGGCCGTGTGCTGGAAGCGTATTATGCGCTGGAGGATGCCCGAACGGTGCTGACGGAGATTGCACGTCTGGAGGCAGAGGCCGACCGCGCCGCCGCCCTGTATGCCGAGCAAAACGCCGTCGCCGCACGGGCGGAGGAGGCATACAGCAAATTCAACACCTTTGCCGGCCGCTTGATTTTGCAGAGCGAACGCCAAAAGGCGGTGGAGCGTATGCAAAACGAGCGCCGAAAAATCGACGAAGTGCTGTCTGCATGGCCGCAACTGGCTGCCGCCCTGGAAAAGGCGAAGGCACTTGAGGCGGAATGGACCAACCGCGAAACGCGGGATACATACGAAGCAGCGAAGGCGGTGGCGGTGGAACTTTCGGCCCTGAAACAGCAGATGCCGCCGCAGGTACCCACAGAAGCGGAGGTTGCTGCGGTGCGCACCGCGTCCCACCGTATCGAGACGCTGGAAAATACACTTTGCGGCATGAATGTTCGCGCGGCCGTGCAAATGTTTGGCACGCATCGTGTGGAGATCACGTCGCTGCGTACGGGTGAAGCGGTGGCGTTGGATGGCGATACCGCCGCGATTAGCGAGGCGGTGAAGATCACGGTACCAAACGTGATGGAACTGCGGCTAACACCGACCGACGTGGACGTGGTTGCTGTTGAACAGCAGATCACGGCACACAAGGCGACCGTTTCGGTTGTTTTTGAGCAGTACGGTGTCCAATCGTTGGAGTCGTTGGAGCAACTGGTTAAACTGGCACGTGAGACGGCCATGAAGATGGAAGCGGCAACGCATCGGCTTTCTGTCCTGTTGTGCAACGGCGATTACGCTGCCCTGGAAGAGGCCGCTTCGGCCATTACCGCCCCCGTTCGCGACAAAGAAGTGATCGAACGTGAGATCACGGCGCTTTGCGGCAGCAGCGATCTTTGGCGGTACATCACCGCCAAAGAAACGGTGATCGCGGGTTATGCCACAGAATACGGCACGCTCAACGACCTTAAAGCCAAAGCGTTTGATTTGGATGCCGAACAGAAGAAGGCGCATCAGGCCGTGGCCGATGCCGAGGACATCCCACCCGAATATCGCGGTATTGCGGATGTCGAGATGCATTTACAAGCGCTGCAAGAGGCGTTTAAACGCGCACAAGCACAGCGTGAAGCGGCGTTGACAGCCAAGACCGCGGCGCAAAGCCGATTGGAAAGCTACAAGGAGACGGTGGGCGGCGAGCCTGTGGCCGAGGCGGAAAAGGCCGCACGCCGCCTGGAGGAGCAAAAAGTGCTGCTCAACCACTGGTTACATATCGCTGAAGTATATCAAAGGCAGCGTGCCGCTGTTCACGATACGCCCATGCAGGATATTGCCGCGCGCTTTGCGCAGTATCTCGGCATGATTTCGGACGAAAAGGTGTCTTCGGAGTTTCCCGAGGCGGATAAACTGAACGTGCAGATCGTAAGTGGGAATAAACCGTTGGATTACAGCAAACTTTCGGAAGGTACCAAGGAGACGGTCTCGCTTGCGTTTCGTTTGGCGGTGCTCGATCACCTGTTCCCCGAAGGTGGCGGTGTGATCGTGTTGGATGATCCGTTTACCGACATGGATGCCGACCGTGCCGCACGATCCTGCGAATTGGTCAAAGCGTGTGCCGTTCGCCATCAAGTGATCTTCCTCACCTGCCGCGAGGAGTATTTGACCATGTTGGGCGGCAACCGAATCCGGTTTTAAGAGGAGAGCCGATAGGAATAACAAAGCACGTATAAGCAAAGCCGCCGTATAGTGAACTTCACTATACGGCGGCTTTGGTAATGCCCCCTTTTCCGTGGTCGAAAAGGGTTTTCGCTTATGACCCCATTTTTGTGCGGTTGCTTTTTTACAATAGCTTCACTTTGTTTTGAAATGCAGAAAAATGCAAGGCAGCGTCATCTTCACTGATAAGATAGTTCACGTCACCAAGTTCACATTGTTTAAAAGGCGCACGACCGCCGAATTTCGTGCTGTCGCATAAAAGGACCTTTTTATCCGCGTTTTTAAACATGGCCTTTCGGACAGCGATCTCTTCTGCCGAACAATCCGTGACGGCTCCCTCATCCGAGATGGCTTTGACAGAAAAAAAGACATAATCGGCAAATATGTTTTCAAATGTCTTTTGTGCATCACCGCCGATAAGACAATTCCGATTTTCATCACTCAGAAAACCGCCGGAAGAAATCACTTTGATCCTTGTATTCGACAGAAGCATCAATATCTCGATATTGTTTGTTACAACCGTCAGTGAACTTCGATGTGTCAGCTCGGTTGCCAGATAAAAAGCGGTGGAGGATTGGTCAAGAAAAACAATGCTGCCGTCGTGTATGAAAGAAACCGCCTTTTTGGCGATATCCCGTTTTTGCTTTACGTTCTGACGGGTGCGGTGGGTGAACGTCACGATGTTTGAAAAATTGCTTTCCAGTGATGCACCGCCATAACTTCGTTTGACAAGCCCACGAGCCTCTAAAGCTTTCAAATCTCTGCGGATACTGGATTCGCTTGCAAACAGCGTGTCACACAGCTGCTTCACCGAAACGAACCCGTTTAATTTTAATATGCTCAGAATCTCCTGCTCTCTTTCTTTGTTAAGCATGTTTCTTGCCCTCCGAGTGGCTTGTTTTTGACTGATTTGACAAAATAACGCTTACATTTTCCGTTGTTCGTGCAAATTTAGGTAAATTGTTGACTTGTTTTGACGGATGTATTATAACATAATTATCTTATGGTGTAAAGGAGAATCTTTTTTGGATATTAACCGATTGTTGGGCGGAATTACCTGCTCTTGCGGAAAAAGACACACCTGCGATATTCAGTATGTATATATTGAGAAAAACGCGGCGAAAAGATTAAGAGACGTATGTTGCGACAGTAAAAATCTTTTAATTGTTGCGGATCAAAACACCTTCGCGGCCGCCGGAGAAAAAACACTGGCCGAATTGCAAGACAAACATGTGAAAAAGGTCATCTTCAGCGGCAAAGAGGTTCTTGTGCCCAACGAAGAAGCCATCGCCGCCGTCACGGATCTTCTCAAAAACGTGGATCTGATCGTCGGTATCGGCTCGGGTGTGATTCAAGATTTGTGTAAATACGTTTCCTTTTACAACAAGGTACCGTACATCATCGTGGCAACGGCACCTTCGATGGATGGCTATGCCTCAAACGGCGCTGCCATGATAACGAACGGGATGAAAGTGACGTATTCTGCAGGACTTCCCCAAGCGATCATCGCCGACGTGGACGTGTTGGCAAACGCGCCCATGGAGATGATAAAAGCAGGGTACGGCGATATCATCGGAAAGTTTTCGGCACTCAACGATTGGAAACTCAGCCGCTGTGTAAACGGCGAATATTTTTGCGACTACCTATACGATTTGACCTACGACCAAGTAAAAAGAACGCTGGATTTGGCCGACGGCATTCTGAAAAGGGACGAAGAAAGCATCCAAACGCTGATGGAAGCACTCGTGGTTATCGGGATTCTGATGAGTTTTGCCGGCTCTTCGCGTCCTGCGTCGGGCAGCGAACATCATTTGTCGCATTTCTTTGAAATCACAGGTATCGTAAAAAGGGAGGACTACTTCCCCCACGGTATCGACGTGGCCTATTCCGCAGTTGTGACGTCCGCAATCCGCGAGGAACTCTTGTCCCGTCCGTTTAAGAGTGCGATTTATCGCCCCGAGGAGGCGGAGTATCGACGCCGCATGCAGGAGATTTACCAATCGGTGGCCGACGGCTGCATCGACCTTCAAAAAAAGGTGGGCAACTATGCCGCCGACCGTTCGAACGTTTACAAAGAGAAAGAAGCCGAGATTCGAGGCATATTGGCCGAAGTTCCCACTGCCGCGGAAATCAAAGCCATGCTTTCACTTGTAAATCTGGATATTGAGGAGTTTTACGCTCTTTACAGCGAAAAAAAGCGAAACGATGCGGTGTTGTATGCCAAAGATCTGAAAGACAGATATACCGTTTTATGGCTGTATTACGATTTGTTGGGAGATGAGGCAGATGTATGAGAACATCAAGGTGATCGCGATGGATTTGGACGGCACCTTAACGCAGCACAAAACACCGCTGAGTGCAGAACACAGGGCAGTCCTTACCGAACTTTCAAAGCGATATACCTTGCTTATGGTCGGTGCGGGGCAGGTGATGCGTATTTTCAATCAACTTTTGGAATTTCCCGTTGATATTATCGGTAACTACGGTATGCAGTACGGTGTGTATAACGCCGAAACAAAAGACATCGACATCCGGCGCGATATGGTTGCTCACTGCGATAAAGCGCAGATAACCGAAAAAATCAACGCGCTGCGAGAAAAATACGGCTATACCGCATATGCCGGCGAATCCGTTGAGTTTCATCCGTCGGGATGTGTAACCTTTCCTATTCTCGGAACGAAAGCTAAACAAGAAGATAAATTAGCGTTTGATCCCGACCGCACAAAGCGCCGAAAGATATATGAAGACGTTGTCAATACGTTTGGAGATTACTGCGTGTTCGTGGGCGGTTCCTCCTCGTTTGATATGGCACCGAAGCCGTACGATAAGTTCTATGCACTGGATGTATATTGCAAGGAAAACGGATACCGACACAGCGAGGTCGTATACATCGGAGACGATTACGGACTCGGCGGCAACGACGAAGCGGTTTATAAGTCGGATTTTTGTTACATTACAATTGACAATTACTTGGATTTTCCGCAAAAAGTCCGTGAGTTGTTGAACACTTAAAGGAGAATTGATATGGTAAAATCCACTCTTTTTGCAAAGTTACCCGATATAGGAAGTGATTTTTCATGGCAGATTTGTTAAAACTCAGAGAATTGGTATTTGAAACGGATAACCGTGCCTGTTTTATTGAACGCGATGAGATTTTAGGACAGTTGGAAACCGAAATGGCGGAGTATGACAAGCCGGATAAGTTTGCCGTTATTTTCTCAAAATTGCTCAGCCGTGTTTCTGTGCCCATAAATGAAAACGACTGCTTTGCCGGACGTGTGGTGGAAGCGTTGCCCTATGAAGGCTTGAAAGTAGCCAACAGCCTTTTGAATTCGGTGGGACATTTGAGCCCGGATTACGGAAAGGTTTTGCGATACGGTTTAAAGGGAATCGTTTCCGAAATACAAGAGATTGCAAAGAAAAAAGGAGATGCCGAATCGCAAAGCTTTGCAGTAAATGCCGTCATTGTGGCACAAGCGGTTCGGGATTACTGTCTGCGCTATGCCGAGGCGGCCCAAAAAGCAGGGTTTCACGAAATGGCAAAGGCGCTTCGCACGGTGCCGTATGAACCGGCCTGTGATTTCTATTCCGCTTTGCAGGGCATCTGGATCCTGCATATGATACTCAGCTGTTATATCGGTTCGCGCGATTATGCGTTCGGGAACTTCGATCAATATATGTTCCCCTTCTACGAAAAGGCCCTCGCCGACGGCCAAACGGAAGCGGAACTTACGGAACTGCTTGCCGGATTTTTGATCAAAGCGAACGAGATCTGTGGAAGAGGTGCACACAACTACAATACGAAACCGATTTTGTGTCAGTCTTCCAAGCAATATCTCAATATAGGCGGAGAAGCCCCGAATCCGTTTTCAAGGGTATGCCTAAAAGCGGCAGAACTCAATAACATGTCTCAGCCGGAGATCGTTGTGCGCTTAAAACCGGATGCGGATGCCGAGTTTACCGAGCAGGTGTTTCGGTCTCTTGCGGTTTTGACAGACAAGGTCAACGTGTATAATTACAACACGGTTTACCGGTGTCTTACCGATCGGGGCGTTCAGCCGGATATAGCGAAAGATTTTACCTATTCGGCGTGCTGCACCTTTGATTTGCATTATCATAATCCCAGAGGTGAATATTACGTTCCCACCGTACAGATCTTTCTCGATGTTCTGCACAGTAAAACGTATACTTCAACAGAGGAAATTTTAAAGGACTACACGGTGGCTCTGTCGGCAGATATGAAAAACCGACACTGGATACGATCGACGGAAAATATGCGGCAGACGGCGTTGCTGGATTCGTTACTCCTCACAGATACGGCGATGGCGTGTAAGTATACCTACGACAAAGACCGTGCGTATTGTCTCAACAATTACTTTTTATCCGGTGTCGCAACCATAGGCGATTCACTGATGGTGCTTGACAAACTGGTTT
>JAZODN010000008.1:0-15693 GCA_045597045.1 Acutalibacteraceae bacterium | reverse complement strand
CACAGTTTATCGGGGCGATCAAATTGACTGACGGTATAAATGCTGTTTGAAAGCCGTTCTTGGTCGGTCAGCGCCATGAACGCACCTTTCGCACCGCAATCCATCGGTGCCTCCGCTACGCGGCAGGGAATGCCGGTTTGTGCTGTAATGCGTTCGGGCAGACCGCGCAGCAGCGCCGTGCCGCCTGTCAGCACAACGCCGTCGCGCAGTACGTCACCGGCTAAATCGGGCAGGGTTTGCTCCATGGTGCGCAAAATGGTGAACAGCATACGCGAAAGCGGCTCTTCGATTGCTTCGCGAATGTCCTTTGCCGTCACGCGTTGCACCGCAGGCAAGCCGGTGTGTGCCGCACGTCCCTTAATTTCACGCCACTCGTCATCATGCAGCGGCAGCACTTGGCCGAGTTCGCATTTGAGCTGCTCGGCGGTGGAGAGACCGATCATATGGTTATATTTTCCACGCACGTACCGCACGATCGCTTCGTCCAAATCGTCGCCTCCCACACGCAGCGAATGGGCGGCCGCCGTGCCGGAGAGAGACAACACCGCCACATCGGTGGTGCCGGCGCCGAGATCCACCACCATGCGCCCTGTGGGGCAGGTGATATCGGCACCCGTACCGATCAGGGCAGCCACCGCTTTTTCCATCAGCATCACGCGGCGCACGCCGGCAGAAGACACCGCCTCTATCAGCGAGCGCTGCTCCACCTCGGTCACGGTGGAGGGCTGTGTCACAGCCGTGCTGGGCTTGACCACTTTGTAACTGCACACGCGCCGCACAAAATGGCGCAGCATGGTTTCCGCATAGTCATAATGTGAGATCACACCTTTTCGCACGGGCCGAATCACGGCTACGGAATCGGGGTTACGCCCCAACATGGCGTGCGCTTTTTTGCCGCAGGCAAGCACGCGCCCGGTTTTTTGCTGGATCGCGATCACCGACGGCTCACGCAGCACCACTTCACCTGCTGCGGTGGCAATCACTACATGGGCAGTGCCCATGTCGATCCCCAAGCCCATCGCCATTTCCGTTTCACCCCCGTTGTTTTCGTGTGGCGGCCACCGTGGCGGCATACACCGCTTCGGCGCCGTAGATTTTCAGCATTTTGGCACATTCATCCAGCGTGGCACCCGTGGTTACCACATCGTCCACCAGTAACAGCGTTTTTTCTGCTACTGATTCTGCCGTCACGTCAAAGACGCCCAGCAGGTTACCGCCGCGCTGCTCGGCAGAGAGCGTTTTCTGCGGCGGTGTTTCGGTGATCTTCGTAAGCCAAGGCAATAGCGGCAGTTGCAGTTCCCGTGCCAGTGCACGAGCAATCAGCGCACTCGGATTGTAACCGCGGCGGCGTTCCTCCTTGCGTGTGCACGGCACAAACACCACGCCGTCAAAGGTCACCTCATCATAGTATTGCCGCACGGTATCGGCCAATTCCTGTGCAAAAAAGGCAACTGCTACCGCATCACCGCTGCGCTTCATGCGCAACACGGCGTCTTGCCCCTTGCCGTCGTAATACCACACCGCAACCACCCGTTCATAATGGCGGCGACGGCGTTTGCAATCACACCATTCCTTTTCCAACCCACAGCGTGAACAGACGGGCACGCCGATGCGCGGCATCGTCATGCGGCAGGTGTTGCACATCCCTTCGCCCGGAAGCAGAACGCAGCCGCAAGCCGCACAGCGTTCGGGAAACACGGCGGCAACCAACCGCCGCCAAATGCTTATACCCATGGCACCGACACCCCGGTTTGTGCAAGAAAATGCCGCAAACCGGTATAACGCAGCGTTTTGCGATCGTTTTCCACCATGCGGCGCACCGTTTCGGCGCTTCCCACCAAAATCAGCAACGATTTGGCGCGGGTAACGGCGGTGTATAGCAAGTTGCGATAGGTCAGCTGCGGCACACCGGAAAACACCGGCATAACCACCGCATCAAACTCGCTCCCTTGGCTTTTGTGAACCGTTGTAGCAAAGGCCGGCTCCAAATCCGCTGCATCCTTGCGGTTATAGAGCGCTTCGCGATCATCGTAACGCACGGTGAGCGTACCTTCGTCCGTGTCCACCGCGATCAATCTCCCGATATCGCCGTTAAAAATACCGGTAGCAATTTCGCCGTCGTCACGTGTCCACGGAATATCGTAATTATTCTTAGTCTGCATCACTTTATCCCCTTCGCGCAGGGTGACCCCCTCGATCACGATCTCTCGTTTTTCGTCGGAGGGTGGATTCAGCAGCGCTTGCAAGTGAGCGTTCACCTCACGCGTGCCAAGCGCCCCTTTGCGGCCGGGACAAAGAATTTGAATATTCTCCCAAACAGTGTATTGATAGGTCGTTGGCAAACGGCGTGCACACAGATCTAACACGGTTTCCAACGTATCGGCCGCCGAGGTTCGGGAAAGAAAGAAAAAATCGCCGTCGCGCTCGCCAAGCACGGGCATTTGCCCCTTTACGATGCGATGTGCGTTTTGTACGATGCGGCTTTCCATTGCCTGCCGAAACACTTCGGTCAGCTGCACTACCGGCAGCACCTCGCCGGCGATCAGATCCTGCAGCACGCAACCGGCGCCCACCGCCGGCAGCTGATCGGTATCCCCCACCAGCACCAAGCGGCAACCGCTTTTGAGCGCGCGCAGCGTACTTTCAAACAACGGCACATCCACCATGGAAAGTTCGTCGATCACCAACGCATCCACGTCCAGAGGATCCTTTTCGTTGCGCAAAAATACCGGCTCATCCTCGTCGGTCCACTGCACCTCCAGCAAACGGTGTAACGTTTTGGCATCACGCCCCGTCAATTCACCGATACGCTTGGCGGCGCGACCGGTGGGAGCCGCCACTGCAACATCCTGCCCCATTTGTTCCAACAGGGTGATAACCGCTTTCAGCACGGTGGTCTTGCCCGTGCCGGGACCGCCCGTTAAGATCAACGATCCACGGGAAATGGCGTGACGGATCGCCAGACGCTGTTTGGCTTCATACTGAATGCTGTAGCGCTTTTCCAAATGTTCGATACGGCTGTCCACATCGCTGTCCACCTCTTGCGGAAAGGAAGCCATCAGCCGCATACGCGCCGCAATATACCGTTCTGCGCGGTGGTAGTGCGGTAAAAACAGGAAACGGCTCTCACCGATCTGCTCTTCCTTCAACGTCGCGTGCAGCACCTGCCGTTCAACCGCGTCCTGCACGCACTCGGTGTTCACGCCGAGCAAACCGGCCGTGACCGTAACCAGTTTTTCAAACGGCAAGCAGGTGTGTCCGTTGCCACTGTTATGGCGCAGCACATATAAAACGCCGGCCTCTACACGGCGAGCATCTTCCGGGAAAATATCCATACGGGCCGCGATTTCGTTGGCCCGTTCAAAACCGATAAACAGCGATTGTTCACACAGGTTATAGGGGTTTTCGCGGATGGTATCTACCGTGGCGCGCCCCCACTTTTTCCAACAACGCATGGCTTCGTTGGCAGTGAGACCATAGCCCGAAAAAGCCAGAATCACCTCACGCAGGCCAAACTGTGCCGCGAACTCCTTGCCGATGGCGGCGGCGCGTGCGGCGGTGATACCGCGCACCTCTTTCAGCCGCATGGGTTCCTGCTCCAAAATGCGCACGGTATCTTCACCGAACTTTTTCACAATGGCGGCCGCAGTCGCAACCCCTACACCCTTAATAGCGCCCGAAGACAAATAACGAAGCACCCCGTCCGCATTCTGCGGCAGGGAGTGCTCGTAAGTATCCACACGAAACTGCACACCGAATTGCGGATGGTCCACCCAATCGCCCTGCAGTTTCACCGTTTCGCCCGTTTGCACATCGGGCATCACACCCACAACCTTGTGCAAACCGCCCGCGGCACTGACATCCAGCACAGTCCAACCGTTTTGGTCATTGCGAAAAACGACCCGTTCAACCGTCCCCTCCATGCTGCGTCCGTGTTGTTCCTCCATATGTATCACCCAGAGAACATATATTCGATTTGATTATACCACCGTTTTTCTGTGTTGTAAACGGCATTTTGTACTTTTTTAAAAAAATCGCTCACAAAACGTCGAAGGGGTAAACAGTTCGGCTCCCTGCACGGCGGAGCATACCGTTTCCAGTGCCGCATGGGTTTGTTCGTCGGTATCGATCTCCACTGCACAGATCGCCAGTTTGCCGCATCGCTTAGCCGCCGCACAGCGCACCGCAAACTCGACATCCTCACAATGTCCCCGAAAGCACAGCACCCACGCACCGCGCAACGGACAAACAAGCCACACCGCCAACTGACGTATTCCTTCCATGCAACCGTACACCGCCAGCAATAACACAGCTACCATCGCTACCGTTTCCATTCGCTATCCCTCCTTTGTGCGGCGATCCCTCCTCGCCCACCCTTGCCGCGTACTCCATCCTATGCGGCAAACGATGAGTGGTGAAAAAACAACCCCTGCCCGAAAGCTGCGCCTTCGTGCAGGGGTTGTTTGTATGAAACCGACTTACAGTGCAGCCTCAATCGCTGTCGAAAGATCTTCAAACGGACGCACACCGATAAATTCCTGTACTACCTCGCCGTTTTTGAACAGCAGCAACGCCGGAATGCTTTGAATACCGTATTGCACCGCCAGCGCCTGCTCGTCATCCACGTTGATCTTTGCCACCGTCAAGCGATCCGCAAACGCTTCTGCCACCCGATCCAACACGGGAGCCATCATTTTGCAGGGCATGCACCAATCGGCGTAAAAATCCACCAACAACGCACCGCCGTTTCCCAACTGAGCCGCCATTTCCGCAGCCGTCCAAACATCTGCCATTTTACCTTTCTCCTTTCAAAATCAAATGCGAAACAAGAGTTGTTTGCCAATCAATGCCATCAAATACATCGCCGTGCCCACGCCGACAGCAATACAGGCCGTTGCACGTTGCCGCCGCGAAAAACGGGCGGTACCGGCCAGCACCCAACCGCGCACCAAAAACGGGATCGGCAGCACGCCGGCGGCCCCGACGTTCAAATTCAGCGCCGCGGTGGCGGTGACATCGAAATTTTCGGCCGTAATGCCGCCGAAACGCACGATCACCACCACCGAAAACACCAACAGCACGGCACCAACCGCCATAAAATACCAACTATCTACCCTATGGGCGGTACGGCGCGTGTAGGCAAAAAACGAATACACACCGATACCGAGCAGTGTGCACGCTGTCAAAAACAGCAAAATATCCGACCGCCAATAGCCTGCCATATATTCCGCCGCATTATGCAGCGGCGAAACGATCCATATGGCCAATGCGGTCAAACACACCGACAAAACGGCATACGCAACGGCTTTACCGCACTTTGTAATCTTCACGGAGTATCCTCCTGCGGCAGCGGCATGCGTTCCACCATCACACCGTCGAGCAGGGCGAAAGCCGCCTCACGCGTGGCAAGGGACGTGCCATCCTGCATCACGCAGGCGCTGCCGCATGCCGATGCCAGCCGCACGCATTCTTCCACGCCGTATTCCTTTACCATGCCGATCAAAAAGCCGGCCAACGCACTGTCGCCTGCACCAACGGTGGATTTAGCCTCTACCTGCGGCGCACTCGCCTTCACGGCGGTTTGGCTGTTAACACACAAGAGGCCTTCGGCCCCACGGGAGACCAGCACGTTTTCCACACCCGCGCGCTGCAAGCAGCAGGCGGCACGCAGCACCGCTTCATCGGAGTTATCCTCCACCGGCAAAATATGACGCAGTTCGTGAATATTCGGCTTGATCAACCACGGCGCCACACGGCGGTAATCTTCCAGTGTCAACAGATCGCTGTCGATCACCACGCGCGCGCCGGCCTGTTTCACTGCCATCATCAGTTCCACGTAATCGCTTACAGCCACGTTTTCCGGTAAACTGCCGCCGAACATCACGATATCGCCTTCGTTTAAGCGGCTTTGGATCAGCGCCATCAGTGCCCCGATCATCATCACCGATAAAAACGGGCCCTTGCGGTTGATCTTCATGGTGTAATCGGCGTGACGCAGCGTCAAATTTTCGCGCACGGCACCCTGCACTTTCAGCAGTTCATAATGAATACTCTCTTCTTCCAAATAACCGGCGAATTCATCGCTGTTGTCTTCACCTACCACCGAAAGACACAGGTTGGGCATCCCGAAACTTTGCACCACGCGTGACACATTAATACCTTTACCGCCGGCCTCGCGCGATTCCTCCAACACACGGTTGGTGGCATCGCAATCCAAGCCGTCGGTCCACAAGGTAACATCGATTGACGGATTCAGCGTAACGCTAATAATGTTGCAATGCATCCCTTTCACCTCACACGCGGTGCCATTTGGCACCCTCTTTCGTATCCTCGATCACAATGCCGCGCTCCTTCAGAAGATCACGAATGCGATCGGATTCCGCCCAATCTTTGGCGGCGCGCGCCGCGGTGCGCTGTGCTACCAACGCATCGATCTCGGCATCTTCTGGATTGGTGTCTTCCTCGGCCGCAGCAGTGACACTGAGCCCAAGCGAAAGCACTTCATCAAATTCCGCCAACAGTGCCAGCTTGGTGGTCGCGTTCAGCGCCGATTTCAGCACGTCGTACACCGTGGTAATGGCCAGCGAGGTGTTAAGATCGTTGTCCATCGCCTCACGGAAGGCTGCGCGATAGGTTTCGGCAGCCGCTTCCAACTCTTCGCCGGCCTGCGGCGTCAGGTTGGCAATCTTCTTTTTCAGTTGCGCAAACGCTTTGGCGGCATTGTCCATGCCTTCCCACGAGAAGGTGAGCGATTTGCGATAATGGGATTGCAAGCAGAAGAAGCGATAAGCCAGCGGATCGTAACCCTTCTCCTCCAACAGCGAAACCGTCAAGAACTCGCCCTTGGATTTGCTCATTTTGCCGCCCGTAGTGTTCAAGTGCAGCACGTGGAACCAATGGCGGCACCACGCGTGACCCAAATACGCTTCACTTTGCGCGATCTCGTTGGTGTGGTGAGGGAAAATGTTATCCACACCGCCGCAGTGCAGGTCGAGATATTCACCCAAATACTTGATCGCAATGCCCGAGCACTCGATATGCCAGCCGGGGTAACCGATTCCCCAGGGGCTATCCCATTTCAGCTCTTGATCATCAAACTTGGATTTGGTGAACCACAGCACAAAGTCGGCCTTATTACGCTTGTTGCTGTCCTCTTCCACGCCGTCGCGCACGCCCACCGCCAAATCGTCGCTATCGTGCTTGTTGAAAACGTAATATTCGTTTGGGCAGGAGGTATCGAAATAGATGTTGCCGCCGGCTTCATAGGCAACCCCTTTTTCAAGCAGCGTTTGCACCAAATGGATAAACTCTGCAATGCAGCCGGTCGCAGGCTGCACCACGTCGGGACGGCGGATATGCAACTTTTCGCAATCCGTAAAAAACGCGTCGGTATAAAACTGCGCGATTTCCATCACCGTCTTTTTCTCGCGGCGAGCACCTTTGAGCATCTTATCTTCACCCGTATCCGCATCGCTCGACAAATGCCCCACGTCGGTGATGTTCATCACACGGCGCACGTCATAACCGCTGTAACGCAAATATTTTTCAAGCACATCCTCCATCATATACGTGCGCAGGTTGCCGATGTGCGCGTAATGATAGACGGTAGGGCCGCAGGTATACATCTTCACGCGGCCTTCCTCGTGGGGAATAAACTCTTCTTTTTCACGGGTCAGTGTATTATACAGTTTCATGATTATTTTCCTCTTCCTCTTTCATTTGCTTTTCCAAACGATCCAAACGGCCGCCAATACGGCAAAGTTCTTGCGACACGGGATCGGGAATGTGGATTTGATCCAGATCGGGGACCTTCAGCCCGTTGCGTCGTGCCACACGCGCCGGCACACCGACGGCGGTACAGTTATCGGGAATATCCATCAGCACCACTGCACCGGCAGCAATCCGCACGTTATTGCCGATGTGAATAGGCCCCAACACCTTCGCACCGGCACCGACCATCACGTTGTTCCCAAGCGTGGGGTGGCGCTTGCCGCGATCCTTACCGGTACCGCCGAGTGTCACGCCCTGATAAATGGTGCAATCGTCGCCGATCTCGGTGGTTTCACCGATCACCACACCGGTACCGTGGTCGATAAACAAGCGACGGCCGATGGTGGCGCCGGGGTGGATCTCGATCCCCGTGCGGCGCAAACATCGCTGCGATATCCAGCGTGCCAAAAACGGATGACCGCGATGCAGCAACCGATTGGCGCGGCGGTGTGCACGCACCGCTTTGAAGCTGTTATATAACAGCGCAACCTCCAGCGTAGAGCCGGCAGCCGGGTCACGTTCACGAATAGCTGCCACATCCTCCCAAAAACGTTCAAACATACGGTATCCTCCCTGTGGCAGTGTGTATCACTGCCGAAATCAAAAAAGCGCCTCCGCCGTGCCACAAGGCACAACGGAGGCGCGGTAATGCGCGGTTCCACTCCTGCTTATCACTTCATGCCCCGTTAACGGTGGGCATCCGCAGCCGCCTACCTCCCCCAAAAGGAACTCAACGGCCGTGCTCACGGGTGCATTTCGCCGCCTGTGCCCTGAAAACGCTTGCAGCCGATGGCGCTCTCTCTCTGCTGAGCCGTGGGACGGTTACTTCTCCCGATCAATGCATATCTACGGTCTATACTACACAGTATACCGATTTTTCGAAAAATGTCCAGTAGTATTTTAAATTTTTCTTATTTTTCGCCTGCAAAATAACGGCGGTTGGCCCACACGTATTCCGCACCCGAAAGCAGTGTCAGCACCGCCGACACCCACACCAGCACCTCGCCGATCAACAGCGGCACCGAAAATACCGCCGCCGGCCAAGCGAAGGCCGCAAGCACACTTTGCTGCCAGGCAGAAAACTCCAACGCCGCAACAGAAAACAGAATAGCCACAAACTGCATCACCGTTTTCAGTTTACCCCAAAAATTGGCAGCAATCACGTTGCCGTCGGTAGCGGCAAGCAAGCGCACCGAAGTAACGGCAAATTCACGTGTCATGATGATCAGTAATGCCCACGGACTCATCTTGCCGATGGCGCACAAGCCGATAAACGCAGCCGTGGTGAGCATTTTATCGGCAATGGGGTCCAGAAACTTACCGAAATTGGTAATCAACCCACGGGCCCGTGCGATCTTGCCATCGAACATATCGGTCAGCGCAGCTGCACCGAACACCAATCCCGAAAGGAGATAGTGAAACGGGAAATTCCACAAAAACAGCAACATAAACAGCGGCACCATAACGATGCGCGCCATGGTCAAACGATTCGGCAGATTCATATCTCCATCTCCCCCATCAAATCCCAATCCATTGTATCGGTAATGCGCACCTGCACGAAATCACCCACCTGCGGCCGCACGCCGGGCGGGCAGATGAAGAACACCTTGCCGTCGATATCCGGGGCATCTGCCGCACTGCGGCCAAACCAACATTCGGCATAGCGGTCGTAGCTTTCCACCAAAACCTCTTTTACAAGGCCAACCTGTGCCATGTTATACGCATCGGTCACCAGCGCCTGCTCCTGCATAACGATATCACGGCGACGCTGCTTAATTTTATCCGATACCTGCCCCGAAAGCGCAGCGGCCGGCGTGCCGTCTTCAGGTGAAAAAGCAAAACAGCCCAGGCGCTCAATGGCGGCCTCTTTCACGAATGCGCAAAGGGCGGAAAAATCCTCCTTACTCTCACCCGGGAAGCCCACCATCACGGTGGTGCGCAACACGATGTTCGGCACTGCTTCGCGGATGCGGCGCACCAGGGACTTGAGAGAGGCAATGTCACCGCGGCGATTCATCGCACGCAGCACCGTTTCGCTGACATGCTGCAGCGGCATATCGAGATACTTCACAATCTTCTCTTCCTCGCGCATCACGGTAAGCAGTTCATCGGTGATATGCTCGGGATAACAGTAGAGCAGGCGCAGCCAGTGCAGCCCTTCAATTTGACACAACGCACGCAGCAATTGCGGCAAGCGTGCTTCTCCGTAAATATCGGTGCCCCATGCGGTCACGTCCTGTGCAATCAGGATCAGTTCCTTCACGCCGTTTTGCACCAGCGTTTTTGCCTCTGCCACGATAGCTTCCTCACTACGGCTGCGCAAGCCGCCGCGAATCAGCGGGATGGCGCAATAGGTGCAGCGGTTATCGCATCCGTCGGCGATGCGCAGATACGCAAAGAAGGAAGGGGTTGTTTGCAGACGATCGCCGTCCAGTTCCCAACACGATTTGTCGGGGAAGGAACACACGGTGCCGCCGGCGGTAACCTCACGCACCACCTCCACAATATCGCGGTTGGCACCAAGCCCGATCACCGCATCGCATTCGGGCAGTTCACGGGCCACCTCTTCGCGGTAACGCTCGGCCATACAGCCGGTAACGATGATCTTCTTCACGCGCCCTTCGTTTTTGAGCGCAGCAAATTCCAAAATGTTTTCGATAGATTCGCGTTTGGCGTCTTCAATAAAACCGCACGTGTTCACAATCACCACATCCGCAAGTCCACTGTCGGCAGTGATATGAAAGCCGGCCTTTTCCAATTTCGCCAGCATCAGTTCGGCATCCATTTGGTTTTTGGGGCATCCCAGCGATACCATCCCCACCTTAACGGACATAAGCACTTACTCCTCAAACTCTATGTACTCCTCTGCCCCGTCGGCCAGAGTGCGCCATGCTTCTCGCACGGTGCTGCTGTCGTATCCGTAACGCAGCAGCAATGCCGTTCCCCTCTGCCGTTCGGCAGGGGTAACAGATACAGTATACCTCTTTTTTTCCAGTAAAGCAAGTGCTTGTTGCAAATCGTTCAAATTTTCGGCATCATCCACCGCTTCAGCGGCATATTGTGCCGTTTCCCGCGCAATGCCGTGGGCGGCGATCTCCTGCACCGTGCGACGGCGTGCATACAACTTGCGCAAACGGCAATCCCGTGCGATACGGCGTGCATACACCTCGTCGTTCACCAGCCCCAGCTCACACATGCGCGCGGCGGTTTCGCTCGCCTCGTCGCCATAGCCCTTTTCGCGCAGTTTGCGGCAAAGTTCTTTTTCGCCGTAGTCACGTGTGCTTAAAAGATACAGTGCATAGTCTTTTGCGCGGCGCATTTGCGAAACCGCCAGCAGCGTTCCCAGCGCTGCCTCGTCCAACACGCTGCCCACGCTATACACCGATTCTTCCATCACTTTTTTATCCACCGAATAACTTTGTCCGTCATCCAGGGTCATGGAAAACAGGTGTCCGCGACGGCGCTCTAAACTCATAATACGCATGGCGCTCTCCTTTGAAAAAGGCGGCGAATACTCGCCGCCTTTGGATCAATCATCTACCGTAATGTCGATTCTGGCTTTTGCGGTGTTAGCTGTGACCTGCACCGCCGCTTCGATGGGAATCTCCAGTGGTGCCTGCTCGTTTACCACTGCTGCTTTCGGGCGGTTTTGCCGTGCCAGCTCGTCACGGATCTGCTGTTCAAGCTGCGCAGACAGATCGGGGTTATCACGCAGGAAATCACGGGCATTGTCACGCCCTTGCCCGATACGCATGTCGTTATAATAGAACCACGCACCCGAACGCTGCACCAGATCCAGTTTCATGCCAAGATCAATCAGCTCGCTGTCACGCGAGATCCCCTTGCCGTAAAGCACATCAAACTCCGCCTCTTTAAACGGAGGAGCCACTTTGTTCTTGACCACGCGCACACGGGTGTGCGAACCGATGGGTTCACCACCGTTTTTGATGGTTTCCACACGGCGCACGTCCAAGCGCACCGAGGCATAGTATTTCAGCGCGTTACCGCCGGCCGTGACTTCGGGGTTGCCGTACATCACGCCGACCTTCAAACGCAACTGGTTGATAAACACGGCAATACAGTTGGATTTGGACACCACACCCGCCAACTTGCGCATAGCCTGCGACATCAAACGCGCCTGCAGACCCACGTGGGAATCTCCCATTTCGCCTTCGATTTCGGCACGGGGCACCAGGGCGGCAACCGAGTCCACCACCACGATATCAATCGCACCCGAACGAATCAACGCCTCCGCAATTTCGAGCGCCTGCTCACCCGTATCGGGCTGCGAAACCAACAACGAATCCACGTTCACACCCAGTGCCGCCGCATACACGGGATCAAGTGCGTGCTCCACGTCGATAAACGCTGCCTCGCCGCCGCGCTTTTGCGCTTCGGCGACCGCATGCAACGCGAGGGTCGTCTTACCCGAAGATTCGGGACCGTAGATCTCCACAATACGGCCGCGCGGAAGGCCGCCGATACCGAGCGCCGCATCCAGTGCCAGCGAACCGGTGGGAATGGATTCCACGTTCAAATGGGCGTTTTGCCCAAGACGCATAACAGCACCCTTACCGTAACTCTTTTCAATCTGCTGCAGCGCGATTTCCAACGCCTTTTGACGGTCCTCCGTCTTATTCGGCACCGTTTTGGCCGCCTTCTTTTCTGCCATATCCGTATCTCCTTGTCACCCTTGTCTTTATGCCATTCATTATAGCAAATTTTTTGCAGATTGCAAGCAATTTTCGATAAAAATCGAACATTTGTTCATTTTCGTGGAACTGCACAAACACTTCTGCTTTGTTTTGGACATTTCTTCCAGAAGTTTTGAAAAGTGTTTCCTTTGCTATGGACAAATCCTTTGTTTTATCGTATACTGAATTTACTACAATTTCCATTCATATGCACACGCGTGAGCACGGAAACTATACTCGGAGGTGTCGCACATGAATGAGCGAGAGCAGTATTGGAACATTTTTACAACAACCGGTCGCGTGGAGGATTATCTGCGCTACTGTTGCTGCGCAGAAAGTGAGGAGGAAACGGGTGAAGATACAGACCGACGGGCTGATCATTCGGGAGACACCGGTAGGTGAAACGGATAAGTTTGTCACCATTCTCACCCGTTCACACGGGGTGGTGCGTGCGGCGGCACGCGGTGCACGCAAAACCACCAGCCGCCACTTGGCCGCCACGCGCTTGCTCACCCACAGCCGCCTGCTGCTGCAAGAGGGCAAAAATAATTTGTATTTGGATGACGCACAGCCGTTGACCGTGTTTTTCGGGCTGCGCGAGGATTTGGAAAAACTCACCTTGGCTCAATATTTTTGTGAGCTGGCCGGTGCGGTGGCCCCACGGGAAGAATCGGCCGAAGAGGCGTTGCGTCTGCTGCTGAACGCACTGCATTTTTTATCGGGCGGTGAACGTGCTCCGTATCTTCTGAAGGCCGTAACCGAGCTGCGTCTGCTTGCCGGTGCCGGCTACGCCCCCGACCTTGGCGGCTGCTGCCGTTGCGGCGCACCGACCGCCGGCGGTTTTTTGCCGCTGGAAGGGCGACTGGTGTGCCGTGCCTGCGATGCCGAAGCCATGCCGCTTTCCCCGGCTGTGCTGGCCGCCTTGCGGCGCGTGCAGGAAGGGGCACTCGCCCAGTGCTTTAACATCGCCCTATCCCCCGAGGACTGCGCGGCATTGGCCACCGTGAGCGAAGTGTTTCTGAAAGCACAACTCGGGCGCAGCTTTTCCACATTGGATTTTTATAATACGCTACATAGTTGAGAGGATACCGTATGAATCGAGATCATTTGGCATTGGAATTGGATAAAGTGCTGGAACTGTTGGCAGCCGAAACCACCTGCAGCGATGCGGCAGATGCCGCACGTGCACTCACACCTTCCCCCTATCTGGCGCAAGTGCAGGTGCTTTTGGAAGAGACCGACGCCGCCTTCCGTTTGATGGCCGGCTTCGGTGCCCCCTCCTTTGGTCAGCTGCGAAACGCCGATAACGCCCTGCGCCGCGCCGAAGCCGGGGCGGTACTTTCACCGCGCGATCTGCTGCAGATTGCCGAGAACCTGCGCGTCATTCGCTCACTGCATGAATGGCACGATCATTGCGCCGGAATCGAAACGGTGCTGGATGACCGTTTCGGCGCGCTGACACCCAACAAATATTTGGAAGATAAGATCACCGCCACCCTCACGTCGGAGGATACGCTGGCGGATAACGCCTCCCCCCTGCTGGCCGATATTCGCCGCAAAATGCGTGCTGCTGCCGCACGTGTGCGCGAACAGTTAGACAAGCTGGTGCGTTCGCCGCAATATCAAAAATTTTTGCAGGATCCCATCGTCACCATCCGCAACGGGCGGTTCGTGGTGCCGGTAAAAGCAGAAAACCGCGCCGAGATTCCCGGCCTGGTACACGACACCTCCGCTTCGGGTTCTACCGTGTTTGTGGAGCCGATGGGCTCGGTGGAAGCAAACAACGAGATCCGTGTGCTGGAATCCAAAGAGAAAGCGGAGATCGAACGTATTTTGGCTGAACTTTCCGCCGAAGCCGGCACCTTTGCGGATGCCATCATTGCCAACTACGCGCTGTTGGTGGAACTGAATCTGATTTTCGCCAAAGCACGCCTGGCTTATAACATGCAAGCAACCGTGCCGCACATGAATGACCGCGGTTACATTTTGCTGCACCGCGCCCGTCACCCACTCATTGACCGCAAAAAAGTGGTGCCGATCGACGTGGAGTTGGGCGGCGAATTCGACACGTTGGTAATCACCGGCCCCAACACGGGCGGTAAGACGGTCTCGCTGAAAACGATCGGTCTGCTCTCGCTGATGGCGATGTGCGGTTTGATGCCGCCGGCAGACGACGGCACGGCTCTTTCGGTGTTCACCCACGTATTGGCCGATATCGGTGACGAGCAGTCGATTGAACAGTCGCTTTCCACCTTTTCGGCACACATGACCAACATTGTGCGCATTTTGAAGATGACCGACCGCCGCAGTTTGGTTCTGCTGGATGAATTGGGTGCCGGCACCGACCCCGTGGAAGGGGCGGCACTGGCGATCGCCATTTTGGAACAGCTGCGCACACAAGGTGCGCGCATGGCGGCCACCACCCACTATGCCGAACTGAAAGCCTACGCCATTCGCACCGACAAGGTGGAAAACGGCAGTTGCGAATTCGACGTAGCCACCTTGCAACCGACCTATCGCCTGTTGGTGGGTGTGCCGGGGCGCTCAAACGCCTTTGCCATCTCGCGCCGACTCGGCATCAGCGAGGCACTCGTTAATACGGCACAGGAAATGGTCTCGGCCGAAAACCGCCGTTTGGAAGACGTGGTAACTAATCTGGAAGAACGGCGGCAGGAACTGGAAAGCGCCTTGCAAAAAGCCAAAGCGGAAAAATTGCGTGCCGAAACGGCCGCCGCCGAAGCCGAACGGCAGCGAGAGGCCCTGGTGCAAAAACAGGAAAAAGCGCTGGAGGACGCCAAAGAGCAAGCACGGCGCTTGGTGGAGAAGGCGCGTACCGAAGCCGCCGCTTTGATCGACGAGTTAGACGATCTGCGCCGCCAAAAGGACGCGGCGGATTTTGCCGCACGCACGGGCGAAGCGAAAAGCCGTTTGAAATCCCGGCTCGGCAAATTGGAAGAGGAGATCGACCCGGTGACCGCACAGCAACGCGACGGCTACACCTTACCGCGTCCCCTCAAAGCCGGTGACGACGTACTGATCGTCGATATCGACAAAAAAGGCGTGGTGCTCTCGCCGGCCGACAGTAACGGTCAGGTAGAAGTGCAAGCCGGTATCATTAAAACGCGTGTGGACGTTCACAACCTCAAACTGTTGGATAAAGACGGCCGCACCGTGAAAGCCAACGATAAAAAACGCCGCACCCCTTCGGTAACACTTCCCTCACGCATGG
>JAZODN010000007.1:0-8237 GCA_045597045.1 Acutalibacteraceae bacterium | reverse complement strand
TTGGGCTTGCGAATCAAAACGTCTCCGCGATGCAACTCGTAACGATGGCCGTTATGCCAGTATTCCCGATGTGCGCTGAGTTCCAGATCGATCTCGTAATCCTTTATCGTACGGTCGCGAACGATGTTTTGCGGATTGCTGCTTGAACACGGTGACTTAAAGTGTCGTATTTCCAAAATATGAAACTCCATATTACCACCTCGTGTGCATCTTCTGTTTTTTACTATACCACCCTTTTGGCGAATGTCAATATATTGTTATGAAAAAGCCGATATACTGGCTTGAAACGGGGAAAGAAAGCAAATATACTTGTATTAAAGACTTTCGGAGGTGACGATATGGCTTCGTTATATGAATACGCAGTGAATGCGGAAAACAAAATCGACGTGGATGAGAAAACCGTAGATAGCGTGTACGTTGGTACAAAAGCGGTCAACGATACGATTATCGCGTTGGTGCGTGAGAAATATGAAAAAGAAAAGCGGCACGTGCTTTTGGGGTTTGACGGATATTACTGTGTCGATTGGGATGAAATCTTGTCTTCGCTCAAATTGCAGATGCAAGAAGCGGGTATTGAATTGAACCAGATACATATAAACGAGGTTTTTCTTTCAGAAGAGGAGATCGCCGCATATAAGCGCCCGTTTTTGGAACACGATCCCGATTTGGGGTGGGAAAACCAGGAGGGACGCCTTGAGGAAATCATGAACGCCGAAAAGGTGGCCGATTTGGGCGATCGGTTGGCCGCTTTGAAAGAGAAAAAGAACGATGTGCCCGGCGTCACTGTGGTGTACGCACCGGGTGCCTGCGTGGAAAAGCTGTTTGATCTGTACGACTATACCTTCTATTTTGATATGACGAAAGACCCCGTGATGTGGAATTTGTGGGATAATACGCTGATTCCCGTGGGTCACTATACTCCCGATCCCAACTATTATTGGAAAGAACTGTACTACGTGGATTTCCATCTGCTGGATAACCAAAAGTGGTTTATGCTTGACAGAATGGATTTTTACGTAGAGGCGGTAGATCCGACGCAGGCTACGCTGATCGCGGGTGATGCGTACAACACCATCATCCACCGTCTGCTCGACTACCCCATCAAGCAGGTAAAGATCTTTATGCCCGGCGCGTGGGGAGCTTACCGATTCAAACAGCTGTGGGAGGTGCCCGGACTCGACAACAGCGCGTGGAACAATATTTCTTCGCCCAAACTGGATATGATCGTGGATCTTGGAGAAAAGAGAATTCGTCTGCCCGGTATCAACCTTTTGCAGCACGGCGACCGCTTTGTGGGGAAATATTGGGATGAACGCGTTCCCAAGTGGTGGCCGTTGCTGGCGGCCATCGACGACGGATACTTTGAAGATCCGGATATCCCGATGGAACGCACCGCTATGCCGCATCACAACCACCCCTCCACCGACTATGCGCGCCGCCATTTCAACGAGCAATTCGGTCGCTACGAAACCTACTACATCGTGGAGGCGTATGAAAACTCCGCCACGATGATGGGCTTCAAAGACGACGCCAATCTGGAAGAATGGCAGGAAAAATGCCGAAAGGCGGCCGAAAACAAAGAATGCATTCCCGACTGGAGAGACTACATCAAAATCTGGCCCACGGCACCCGGCGACCTGTTTCTGATCCCGCCCGGTACTACGCACGGTCACGGCGGCCGTCAAATGGTGTTGGAAATGGATACCAACGTGAACAGTACAACGTGTGAATATTCCTTCTTTATGCACGATTACGGCCGTCACACGTGGAACGATACGGAACGGACGATGACCGGCAAAAAATGCAATCTTCAGTGCCGCCACGGTTTCAGCATGGATATGGCGCGCCGTGAAAGTTGGGTAAAAGATCATTTGCGTGCCCGTCCGCAGGTCGTGAAGTGGACGCCCGAATACAGCATTGAGCAATACACAACGCTGCCCGAGATGCCTTTCCACATCGAGCGGATCCACTTTGCAAAACGGGCGGAATACAGCACGGAGGGGCGCTTTTTACACGTTGTCACGCTGACGGTCGGAACCAACGTTACGATCCGTTCAAAATCCGATCTCCAAAGACAAACCACCGTTGATTTTTTACAAGCGGCGGCCATTCCTGCCGATTTCGGTGATTACGAGTTGATCAACAACACCGAAGGCGGTTGTACCCTTACCTTGATTCGCATGAAGTTGGGGTGAGTTGCCGATCGTATGCGGCATATCAAAATATGTAAATGGTAGGAGGAGTCCCTGTGACTGATATTATCGTAACCCGTGGAAAATACCCGCAGTTGTTTGGCGGCCTTGGTTTTCACAATAACGATGCCACGATGTATCACGTGATGGAGCGCGAACACTTTAATCAGGTTATCTGCAAGAATTATCGTGAGATATCGCCCGGTTTTATGCGCACCTTCGGTGGCTTTGCGGAATGGACCAAAGAGGCGATGGACGAATTTGCCGAATATTACGAGCAGATGCAAAAATGGACCGACACGCCCATGTACTTGGCACCTGCCAACGGTAAAGTGCATTTTTCCGAGGCCGAGATGCGCCGTCACTGTGTGCGGGTGGCGGACAATTTGGCGTATCTCTATTTTGAAAAAGGGGTAAAGCACATTCGCTATTACTGCTTTTCCAATGAGATGTCCCGCGGAATGTGGGGTGCCTTGCTCAAGGATCTGCCGACCTTTAAGCGTTATCACGAAATGCTGTTCGAGGAGTTTTCGCTGCGCGACCTGCCCATCGGTCTGCTCGCCACCGATGCTTCGGGCGAATATTGGGATACGCTGGATTGGGCAATTGAGAATATGGCGGATATCACCGAAGACTATTGCGTACACACCTACGAGGATGCCCAAGATATATATGACCTGGATTTTTACGATATTTTTTATAACAAATGCAAGGTGTGGGTGGACAAAGCCATCGCCAATTTCGGCAAACGCCTGATCCTCGGCGAAATGAATCTGCAAAAAAACACGGGTCCTATGGGGATGCTGCGTTTCAACGGCGGCGTAGTGGTGGATACCAATCGCTATTTTAACGACCCCACCGATGCGGCGTATTGCGGTCTGATGCTGTCGGAACTGATCTTTTCGGGAATTAACGCCGGTGTGTTTGCGATGGCGATGTGGACGTTCTGCGACCATCCCGCGCCGTACAGTTGTGCGTATTCTTCACGCGACGGTTATGCCAAGCGCTGGGGCGAGGCCGAACAGTTTTTCAGCTGCACCGCCGACACGAAATACAACCAGTGGGGCTTTACCAAATGGGACGATTACGAAAAAGACTACGGTGCCCGCTCGCACTATTGGTGTATCGCGCCGATTGTGAAGTACTTCAAACGTAACTCCTACGTAATGGATATTGAAACGAATGATCCGTTGCTGCGTTGCTGTGCCGTTATGAATCGTGACGGTTCGGTGTCGTTGGGTGTGGTCAATCGCCACAAAGAGTCCACCTCTGTGAAACTGCAGAGTTCGCTCTTTAAAAAAGCGATCCGCGTGTTTGAATACGATCCCGAAAACATTCCGCAAAACCGTTTCTGTGACCTGCCCGAACATGTGGCGCTGTTGCAGGCGGAGGCGGCAGAATACGAGTTGAAAGCGCAAAGCGTAACCATCTTCACCACCGATTACATCGAAAAAGAAAAGAGGGTAAGCGCCAAAGAGGTATCGGTAAATGACGATACCCTTACGTGGAAGGCGGTGACCGATCCGCAGCATTGTTACTACCGCGTGTACGCATCGGCCAAGAAGACCTTTACCCCCTCGATTGAGAATCAGATCGGCTCCACCGTAGCAACCTCGTTGCCCATCACCGACCCCACGCTGCACTACAAAGTGCTTTCGGTGGATCGTAGCGGTAACGTATAAAAAAACGGGCTGTCGCATTGGCGCGACAGCCCATTTTTATGCGTAAAATTCTTCCGTAATATACCACGTTTTTGGGTTTTCTTCAAGAAATGCTTGCTTTTTTTCAAAAATATGGTATACTACTGGGTGATAAAAGGGAGTAGCCGGCGCTTCGGCGCGGCAAGCGGCGTCACGACGGGTGCAAACCCCGCTGCTTGTCTGAAACGGCAAGACTTTTACCGCACGGTGCGGTAAAAGTCTTTTTTGTTGCTCCCCGAAAAATAAAAAGAAAGGTTGTTTCACGATGGAAATCATTGGAAAACTTGGGTTTCTGGTCGAAAACATCAGCCAGCTTGGCGATCTGCGTTACCTCGTGATGTGGATCATCGGTGGTGTGTTGGTGTATTTGGCAATCCGTCACGACATGGAGCCTACCCTGTTGTTGCCGCTTGGTTTCGGCACGATTTTGGTTAACCTGCCCTTTTCGGGAGTGATCGGCGAACACGGGCCGCTGACCACGTTGTTTAACGCCGGTATTGCCAATGAACTGTTTCCGCTGATTCTGTTCATCGGCATCGGTGCGATGATCGATTTCGGTCCGTTGCTCTCCAATCCGAAGTTGATGATCTTCGGTGCGGCGGCACAGTTCGGTATCTTTTTCACGCTGTGCGTGGCTTCCCTGTTCTTCGATATGAAGGCGGCGGCGTCTATTGGTATTATCGGTGCAGCCGACGGCCCGACCGCCATTGTGGTGGCGAACAAACTGCTTGGCCCCGACAGCCCGATTACGGGTGCTATTATGGTGGCGGCGTATTCGTATATGGCGTTGGTGCCGATCATCTAGTCGCCGGTGATCAAGTTACTGACCACCAAGAAAGAGCGTATGATCCGCATGCCGTATCAGCCGCAGAGCGTGTCGAAATTGACCAAGATTTTGTTCCCCATCATCATCACGATGATTGCCGGTATCGTGGCGCCCGAATCGGTGGCGTTGGTTGGTTTCCTGATGTTCGGCAACCTCATTCGTGAGTGCGGTGTGCTCAACTCCCTCTCCGAAACGGCGCAGAACGTGCTTGCGAACCTCAACACCAGAGTACTCGGCATTACCATTGCGTGCCGTATGCAGGCAAATGAATTCCTGCGCCCCGAAACGCTGCTGATTCTCGGTCTCGGTCTGGTGGCCTTCATCTTCGATACGGCGTTCGGTGTGGTGTTTGCGAAATTTATCAACATCTTCCTGCCCGAAGGTAAAAAGATCAACCCCATGATCGGTGCAGCCGGCATTTCGGCTTTCCCGATGTCCGGTCGTGTGGTGCACAAAATGGGTTTGAAGGAAGATCCGCAGAATTTCCTGCTCATGCACTCCATCGGTGTTAATGTGTCGGGACAGATCGCCTCGGTTATTGCCGGCGGTTTGATCCTCGCGTTCTTTGCGTAAGGAGGAGACGGATATGAACATTCAACTGGGCTTTTATCCCGAACATTTTATGGAGAGCTTGACCTACCTTGCGGCAGGTATGCTCAGCATCTTTGCGGTGATCGGTGTGATCATTCTTGCTACCATGGCGTTGAACAAGATCTTTACCGACGACAAAAAGAAAGACGAATAAAACGAAAATGCCCCAACAGAGAGACGCTTCGCAAGAAGACGGTCTCTCTGTTTTTTTATTTGAAAATGGCGCTGTGTGCAATGGTGAGAACGGTTTCACCCGCACTTTACAATGGCGGTGAGGAGTGCTATACTGACATCATGGGGAGGGATAGTATGACTTATCAAATTGATCACGATTATCATATTCATTCGCGGTTGTCGATGTGTTCCAACGACGAGGAGCAGACAACGGCGCGGATGCTGCGATATGCAAAGGAAAACGGGTTGACGTCGCTTTGCTTGACCGATCATTTTTGGGACGAGGCGATTCCCGGCGCACTTGGCAAGTTTTATCAAACGCAGACGGTATCGCACGTGATGAAAGCGCTGCCGCTGCCGCAGAGTGAGAAGGTGCGTTTTTTCTTCGGCGGTGAATGCGACGTGGACCGCTTCGGCCACGTGACCGTTACGAAGGAGACTTGCGATAAAATGGATTTTATCGTGGTGGCTACCACGCACTTCCATTTGGGTGGGCAGGCGTTTCCGCACGGCGAAACGCGCACGCCTGCCGAACGGGCTGTGTTATGGGTTGAACGGTTTGCAGTGCTGTTGAACAGTGGGTTGCCGCTTTATAAAATGGGGGCGGCACACCTGACCTGTTCGCTGATCCACAACGCTTCGCGTGCGCAGTATTTGGAAACGCTTGCGCGTATTCCGACAGAAGAGATGTATCGCCTGTTCAAGCAGGCGGCTGCTGCCGGTCTGGGAATCGAGTTGAATGCCGACGACATGAAATACGCTCCCGAAGAGGCCGATGCGGTGCTGCGTCCTTATCGTATTGCCAGAGAGTGCGGTTGCAAATTCTATCTCGGCAGCGATGCGCACCATCCCGATGGTTTGGAGGGCGCACTTGCGTTCTTTCAAAAGGGCGTGGCGGCGCTCGGCTTGCAGGAGAGCGATAAATATCACATTCCACAGTAAAAAAGGACAAAATAAAAAGCGAGTATAAGCCTTGTCAAACGGCGGTGGATGTGATATAATACTTTCGTTATTTTTTCGTTGGCGGTGAACGTGTGAAGACGTGTATTGTTGTTGGTGCCGGCGGTCGCGGTAAGGATTGCTATGCACCGTACATCCAAAAAAAAGGACTGTTTAAGATCACGGGTGTGGTGGAACCGGACGCGCAAAAACGCGAGCAGTTTCGCAATGCGTATGCAATTGAAGAAAGCATGTGTTTTGCCGATTACAAAGAGATGTTTCAAAAAGGACGTTTGGCAGATGCAGTGCTGATCTGCACGCAGGACAGAATGCACATGGAGCCGACGCTGCTTGCCAAAAAATGCGGCTATCATATTTTGCTCGAAAAACCGATTGCACCGACGTTGCGTGAAGTGAAGCGGCTGGAAAAAGAGTTCCGCAATTACGATAAAGTGTTCATGACCGGTTTCGTGTTGCGCTATACCCCTTTTATCTGCAAGATCAAAGAGATGTTGGCGGAAGGGGTGATCGGTGATATCGTCACCATGCAGCTCAACGAAAACGAGGGGTTTTGGCATCACGCCCACAGTTACGTGCGCGGCCCGTGGAGCCGGAGCAAGACCTCCTCGCCGCTGATTGTGGCCAAATCCAGCCACGATATGGATCTGATGATGTATTTGGTGGGGTCTTCGGGCAAGTGCATTTCTTCTTACGGCGATAACACCTATTTCCGTTTTGAAAATGCACCGGGAGAAGACGTGCCTGCACGCTGTACCGACGGATGTCCTTATGCCGAGCATTGCATATATAACGCGGTGGAACAGTATACCAACGGCAAAGCGCGTTACTTCGTGCACAAATTCGAGTGCGGTGAGGACAACGAGGCGATCGTTGAAGCGCTCAAGACCAACCCGTACGGTCGCTGTGTATACCGTTGCGATAACGACGTGTGCGATCACCAGGTGGTGTCGATGGAGTTTGAAAACGGTGTGACGGGTATGTTTACCGTCAGCGCGTTTTCGCTTGAGAACAACCGCACTTTGAAGTTGATGGGCACAAAAGGCGAGATCGGTGGTTGCATGGAAACGGGTGAGATCGTGGTCAAGAGTTTCCGCGACATGACCGAAACCAAATACGTTGTGACCCATGACGGCACCAAGCATTGCGGCGGTGACGGTGGGTTGATGGAGGCGTTTGCCCGTGCGGTGTACGACGAAAGCGGTAAAATGCGCGTGGACCCGTGGATGTTTGAAGCCCATAAGATTGTGTTTGCTGCCGAAAAGGCGCGCGAACGCCGCGAGAGAATCGATTTGAAGTAAGTAAATGTCAAAAACGGCCTACACTTGAAAATGTATGCCGTTTTTGTGTTATAAGCGGAATGTTTGTTTTTTAAGAGAAACGTTCAGTGGGGGTTGCGGATTATTAGGCTTGTTTGACAAATAACGGCAATTTTGTTATAATGATAAAAAACCGCCGGAAAGGAGCATACCAATGAAACGTATACTTTCAATTTTTTTAACGGCAGTGCTGCTGTTGTCTCTCATTATCCCCGTGGGTGCGGTGGAACGGTCACTCACAGCGGTGGCAGAGGAAGCAAGGGAAGACGAACGCTATACGTATACCGGCAGCGGCGTGATTTATAAATACACCGTTACCGATGGTGAAGCGACCATTGTCGATGTGCCTTGGTGTGTTATGAATACTATGAAGATTCCGGCCACTATGGGAGGATATCCTGTGACGCACATTGGCGATGGGGCGGCTCAGGATATATCTAACCTCACAAACGTGATCATTCCGGACGGTGTGACGAGC
>JAZODN010000006.1:0-8656 GCA_045597045.1 Acutalibacteraceae bacterium | reverse complement strand
GAAAGCCAAAGCCGTTTTTATGAAAACCTGCTCGGCCGCAGCCGTGCCTTCGTGGAATACATCTTCCCCATCATGCAAGAATGCTTCCCCACGCAGTTCGAAAACGTCACGGCAGAGGACGTGTATCGCGCGGTCAACCGTGTGGTTCCTTCACTGATTCGCACCGAAGCGGATGAAGTAACCTATTGCCTGCACGTGATGATACGGTATGAACTGGAAAAACGCATTATGGCCGGTGAACTTTCCGTGCATGAACTGCCTGCCGAATGGAACCGACTCTACAAAGAGTATCTTGGTGTAGACGTGCCAAACGACACGCAAGGCCTGCTGCAGGACAGCCACTGGTCCGGCGGTAACGTGGGGTACTTCCCCTCCTATGCACTCGGCTCGGCCTACGGCGCACAGCTGCTGCGCAAAATGCGCGAGACGGTGGATGTGGACACTTGTTTGAAAAACGGTGACTTTGCCCCCATCAACCAATGGAACCGCGAAAACATCTGGCAATACGGCTGCCTTAAAAAGCCGAACGACCTGCTGCACGACGTGTTGGGCGAAGAGTTTGACCCCACTGTATTTGCCGCATATTTGGAAGAAAAGTATACGGCTCTGTATAACCTGTAAGAAAAAAGGCGCCTGACCTTTCGGTCAGGCGCCTTTGCCGTTTATTCGCCTTTAAACAGTTTTTGTACCGTGTAATACGCTGGCTTCGGAGTGCTGATGGTCATGTCGTCATTCACATGCACCAAACCGAAATGGGCTTCCCCCTCCCATTGGTCGGTGGGTTGAATATTCGGCTGATCCAACAATTCGTAAACAATGACCGCTTTCAATTTTTTCGAATCGTATGCATTCATCACGGTGATGAAATTTTGAAGCCATACTGCTTGGTCTTCCTCTTTATAAGGACCGTTATTCGAAGGATAGTTGCATTCCGTCACCATCATGTCGCAATCCGGAAATTTCTCTTCGAGCATACGGAAGAACGCGTGATAATCCCACGGTTCATAAATATCCACACCCACAACATCCCACGTGATGCCGGCATCACGATACCATTCTAACATGGGATAGTGTCGCGCACCGATATTGATCACCAATTTGGCGTTCGGCGCTTCTCTGTGCCATGCATTCGCGGCAGCACGCATACGCTCAATGGCAATCGGCACGCGCTTCGGATTGAAATAGGAAGGCGACTGACCCGTTGGGTCGGTGATATCGTACAGTCCACCGCCGTCTTCCTTATCCTTGCACGCCGCCCAACAATCGGTTTCGTTAAAGAGCTGGAAATACTCGATTTCATCCTTCAATTCCTGCGCCATAATCGTCATGCGTCGATCAACGTCTTCGGGCGTTCCGGTGAAGTCGTCCATCGCGAGCATCACCTGCATACCGTAACCGTGGCACTTTTTTACAACGTCGCGAACGTAGGCAAGCCACTTTTCGCTCGTCGGGTTACAGTTAAAGCGATAGATGGTACATCCCATCTCTGCCGCCAGACGAATCACTTCCTCGGTATTCGCTTCATTATACGCCTGATACGCACAGTTGTGTCCGTTAACACCCCACAACTTATCTTGCCCTAACATATTACTCCCCTCGATACAATCGCTTCACCAGTTCAAACGCAGGTTTTTTTGCTTTAATGCTGTTATCGTCATTCAACGCAACCAAGCCAAAGTGCGACTCACCGTGATACGAACCTTTTTTGAGTTCATACTCCGGTTGGTCTAACAATTCGTAAATAATAACGGCCTTTAAGCGATCGGAGTCATATTCATTCATCTTGTTAAGGAACATATCCAACCACTCGCACTCTTTGGCATCGCTATCTTCATAGGGGCCCCACAACGCAGGATAGTTGCATTCCACCACCATCAGATCATAACCGGGATAGCGATCCTCCAGGAAATGGAAAAATTCATAGTAATCCCAGATCTCGTAGTTATCAATCGCGATGATGTCCCACTTAAGACCGGCTTCGATATACCAATCCAAAATGGGATAGTGGCGCACACCGAAGTTGATACAGGTTTTGACCCCAGGGGCAGCCGCTTGCAGCGCCGGCAACGCCAGTTTCATCAGCGATACCGCAATTTCCACACGTTCGGGATTAAAGTAGCCGGGCGTTTGACCGGTCGGATCGGTCAAATTATAATAGCCGCCTTCAACGCCCGAACACCAGATATCCGTTTCGTTGAGCATCTGGAAGTAATCCACCACGTCTTTGAGGTTTTCGCCGATATAGGTGATCTCCGCCACCAGTTTTTCGGGGTTTTTCAGATACTCTGCACCCCAATTCATGCCGTAATCCAGCACCAGCATCACTTCCATGCCCAGTGCGTGACACTTCTCAATCACCGAACGGGTATAAGCAAGTTGTTCTTCGTTGTTCGGACGGCAGTTGATACGGTAAATCGTGCAACCGAGTTCAGCAGCCAATTCCAACGCTTTTTCGTCGTTCGCCGCATAGGCGGGATAACTGTACTTGTTGTGTCCGTTGACACCCCATTTGATACTCTTTTTAAAAGCCATGGCCAACACGTCCTTTCAAGATGATTTCCCTTTCGTCAGCATATCACACCCTGTTGTTCGCTGTCAACAAAATTCCGTTTTTTTCTCATAATTATTTTGTATGTAACATATATATCATACGTGTGCATACCTTTTCTCCTTGCTTTTTCTTGACTTTTTGACAATTTTTCGCTATATTGCTATATGTAGGAATTTGGCTTTCTGACTATTTAGGAGGGAACACTATGACAACTGCAGACATCGTAATGCTGTTGACCGGTCTTGCCGGCGGCCTTGCCTTCTTCATGTTCGGTATGAACGTGATGTCGTCCGGTCTTGAAAAGATGGCCGGTGGCAAACTGGAAACCATGATGCAAAAAGTGACGTCGAACTATTGGCTGAGTTTGTTGCTCGGTGCAGGCGTTACCATTGCCGTGCAATCCTCGTCTGCCGTGACGGTTATGTTGATCGGCTTGGTCAACTCCGGCATTATGGCCTTCGGCAGCACCTTCGGTTTGATCATGGGCTCCAACGTGGGCACCACCCTTACCTCGTGGCTGCTCAGCTTGGCCGGCCTCGACAGCGGCAGCAATCCTTTTTTGATGCTTTTGCAGCCGAGTTACTTTGCCCCCATTCTGGCTTTGATCGGCACGGGTCTGCGCATGTTCTCAAAAAAAGAGAAACATCATGACATCGGTGCTATTTTGATCGGTTTCACCATTTTGATCGTCGGTATGGACTTGATGAGCGATGCCGTGGGCATTGTGGAAGAAAGCGGTCAGCTTGACGGCTTCCTCACCATGTTTTCGAATCCGTTTATAACGCTCATCATCTCTACGATCTTCACGGGTATCATTCAATCCTCTGCCGCTACTATCGGTATTGTGCAGGCATTGGCGCTCAGCGGTGCCATTACCTATGAAATGGCCATTCCGTTGGTGCTCGGTGCGAACATCGGCACATGTGTGACCGCTTTGATCGCGACCCTTGGCACCGAAAAGAATGCCAAACGCGTGGCCGCAATTCACATGAGTGTGAACGTTATCGGCACCCTTCTCTTCATGATCGGCCTCACGATCGTGAACACCGCCGTCCCCTCTCTCCCGTCTATGAAAGCTACCATGTTTGCAGTGGCGCTGATTCACACCATTTTTAACATGTCTATCTCCATCGTTCTCAGTCCCTTCAAAAAGCCGATCGTCCGCCTGGCCGAACTGGTGGTGCCGGACAAGAAGGAAAAAGAGAAAGAGCGCACCGTGTTTTTGGACGAGCGTCTGTTTGCGACGCCGGCCCTTGCGGTTTCGGAATGTAAGCGTTTGGCGGAAGAAATGGGTGAGCTCACCCGCACTGCTATCTTCTCGGCTATCGAGTTGGTGGCGCGCTACGATGCCGAAAAAGCCGCTAAAGTGCGTGAACTTGAAGGGTTGATCGACCGCTATGAGGACAAGCTCGGCACCTATTTGGTGCGTCTTTCCGGTATGGATCTGACCGATGCAGACAGCCACGAAGTCGGCCGTCTGCTCCATTCGATCGGCGACTTTGAACGCATCTCTGACCACGCGACGAACATCGTGGACACGGCACAAGAGATCTTTGATAAGAAGATCGCCTTCTCGGATGCGGCACGCAGCGAACTCAGCCGCATGACCGCCGCGATCGTGGAAATTATGGATTACACCGCCGAAGCCTTTGCCACCAACGATTTGGAAACGGCCGCGCAGGTCGAACCGCTGGAGCAGGTCATCGACGTGATGAAGTCCACCTACAAAGAGCGTCACATCACCCGTTTGCAGGAGGGGCGCTGCACCATCGAACTCGGTTTTGTGTTCAACGACCTTATCACCAACTACGAACGCGTATCTGACCATTGCTCGAACATCGCGGTCTCTACCATTCAGCGCAACGCTCCGAAGCAGGATGCTCACAAGTATCTGCGCAATCTCAAGAATGACGAAAGCGGCATTTACGCTCAAATGTATGCCGCGTGCGAAAAGAAGTATCTCGAAAACCTGTAATACATACGCAACAATAAAAAGCAGCAGCCAAAGGATTTGCCTTTGGCTGCTGCTTTTTATTGTTATATCATCCGTGGCGGTTCAGCAAGCGCTGCTTTTCATCCCACAATTTTTGGGAAAGGTCCACATAGTATTTATGTGGATTTTCAAAACGCTTCACTTCATCCCACATATCCCCTACACTCGCAAGGCAATAGTTGCGGATCTCGTCGAGTGAACGGGGCTGGTGCACACACTCACCGCCACGAAACACCTCACGCTGCAAGCAAGAGGCAATGAAATTATCCACCGTCTTGCGTTTCCAGGTGTGTTCGGGGTCAAAGATCTCATAGGGTTTCGTGTCGTCGATCACCTCATCGTGCATGGTAATCACGTCGGCGATCGCCTTGCCGGTGGCGCGATCAAATAAGCGCCACAGTTTTTTGAAACCGGGATTGGTGATTTTAGCCACGTTTTCGCTCACCTTAATGCGCGAGACGATCTCACCATTTTCTTCCACTGCTGCCAGTTTATACACACCGCCGAACACGGGGCTGCTGGCTGCCGTGATCAGCCGTTCACCCACACCGAAACTGTCCACGCACGCATTTTGACGAATCATGTCACGAATCAGATATTCATCCAATGCATTGGAAGCCGTGATGGCACAGTCGGGGAAACCGGCTTCATCCAGCATTTGGCGCGCCTTTTGACTCAAATAGGTGATGTCACCCGAATCAATGCGAATGCCCTTTGGACGGCAACCCAAAGGCACCAACACCTCGTTAAAGGCACGAATGGCGTTCGGGATACCCGATTTCAGCACGTTGTAGGTATCCACCAACAACACGCAGGAGTTTGGGTAGCGGCGCGCATACGCCTTGAACGCTTCCAGTTCATTATCGAACAGTTGCACCCAGCTGTGTGCCATGGTTCCCAACGCCGGAATGCCAAAATCCCGTTCGGAAAGCGCGCACGCAGTGCCCACACAGCCGCCGATATACGCCGCACGCGAACCGATGACCGCGCCGTCCACACCTTGCGCACGGCGGGAGCCGAACTCCATCACCGCACGGCCTTCTGCTGCACGCACAATGCGGTTGGCTTTAGTGGCAATGAGAGACTGATGGTTGATGGTGAGAAGCAGCATGGTTTCAATAAACTGTGCTTGCACCGCAGGGCCGCGCACCGTGATGATCGGCTCATACGGGAAAATCGGCGTACCTTCCGGCACCGCCCACACGTCACACGCAAAGCGAAAATCGCGCAGATAGGCCAAGAACTCTTCACTAAACAGTTTTTTTGAACGCAGGAAAGCGATATCCTCTTCGGTGAAAGTGAGGTTCTTCAAATACTCCACCAACTGCTCCACGCCGGCCATGATAGCAAAGCCGCCGCCATCGGGAACGCGGCGAAAGAACATGTCGAAATACACGACCGTGTCCTTCTTACCCTCCTCGAAAAAACCGTTGGCCATCGTGATCTCATAAAAATCCGTAAGCAGGGTCAAATTATCCTGTCCATACGGCAAACCCTTTGTCTTTTCCATAGCTCTTATACACCACTTTTCAAAACATTACAGTTCCACGCCGTTTTCGCGCAGCAACTGACGAGCCGACACCAGCGAATCCACTCCCTCGCGGTTTTTGATGGGTGCAAATTCATAGTGACGGTCAATCTCGTAGGAAAGGCAATCCTTCATCATGTGCACCATATCCAGCACCAGCGTTTCAAACTTATAGCCGTTGGGAACGTCGGGCTTTACGGGATTGCCCTCCTCGTCGATGTGCGGAATTTTCTTTTCCACAATGTGCACCTGCATGTTTTTGTTCATGTTATCTTCCAACGTGGCAAGACGGAACATATAGTTCAAGATCACGCCGAAATTATAACTGAGATCGCCGTTGGGTTGACGGGAGGTGAGCATTTCTTCGGTCATTTCATAGTATTCCACGATCGAGGGCTTGCCATCCTCCAGACACAGTACACCCACGCGCTCGTCCGGCGCGGCCTTGCGCACCACCTTAGCACCGCAATCACAGCCGGAAAGAATGGTAGCGCCCACGTAACACGGATCGTTGATACGTTGCAGCACGTTATCCACCGAAAACACCGTCAGCCATTCCACACCGCGCGCTTTCAGTTCGTCCAGATAGCCGGCTTTGGCAAGCGAAAGGAACCAACCGCCGTTGCCGTTGGGCGACATGGACAACTGTGCTTTGCCCTCCATCAAGATCTTACCGTTGTAATCCACCGAGGGCACCATTTCTTGAATAAAGAAACGGATATAGTCCTTGTGATAACCGAAATAGTTGTGTTCGCGGAAGAAGTTTACCGTGTCGTCGTTGTTCTTTTGGCTGGTCATGACATACAGCGGAATCCACGCACCCGTGCGGTCCACCACATCCATGATGTTTTGGATCAGCCGTTCAAACAAAAACAGGGGGCGCGTTACACCGACATCCAACATACCCTTGGGTTTATCCAAACCAAGGCGAGTACCCTGACCGCCTGCCAGCAGCACCGCACCCACCTTTTCGGCCTGCAGCGCGGCGATACCGGCTGCCTCAAACTCGGCACGGCGTTGCTCAATTTCGGGGATCTCCAATGCACCAAGCGGTTCCAAATGACCGCGCTCGGCCGTGATGGCACTTTGATCATGCACCAAGGAAAGCAGGCTCCAATCCACCGCCGCAATTTGGCAGAGCAACGCCTCTTGCTCGCACGTGTTCAGTTCATCCCAAAAACGGAGCAAATGCTCTTGACCGTGTTTTTCGACCAACTCTCTTGCTTCAGTATAATTCATCGTTATTTCCTCCTGTAGATTATCGTTTGCGCTTTATCATCGACTGCAACAACTGCAGCAGATATCGAAATTCCGCCGTGCGCACAAACGGCAGGATACATACCGCCGTCGCACACGCCACGCTGATGACCGCACGGCACAGCAGCGCAGGCACCGCCCCCATGGCAGGCAGCAGGCCGCACAGCCACCATCCGACAGCCATACCGGCCGCCGTCAACACCGCATATAACCCATACCGCGCAAAGAAGCCGGCAGGTGAACGGTGAAACACGTGTTTATACACCACGCACGGTTGTATCCACAAAGGCACCACCGCCATGCTGAGCACGTTAGAAAGCAGCACGTATTCCACTTTACCGGTGGTGAGCGCAAAGGTGAGCGAAAGCCCCACGTTCAGCGACGTTTCGACCAACGACATATATCGATCGGGCCGGTACAGACCGGTGCTGTCGCGCACCACAAATATGACGCGCCGCAGGCTGAACATGTAGAAATACACCGCCACCAACAGCGCCACACCGTTACTCAGGCGATTTTCCTCACCCACCCACATGCCGATAAACGGCTGCACCAACAGCAGCAGGGCCGTTGAACACATGCAGGAGATAATAAAGTTGAAATAATATAAAATATTGAACTTATCGTGTGCGGCATCGGTGTCGCCGCCGGTAAGATAATCGCCGAAGCTGGCGGTGATACCGCTGAATGTTTGAGTGACCAGACTGGTGACCGCATCGGTAATGGTGAGATAATAGGAATACATGCCGTTCACCACCGTGCCGAGCACACCGCTGATAATCAGAATGCCGGCCTTATGCGAAGCCACACCGCCGATTTTATGGAAGAGCATGGCATACAACGTCGCAAACACCGAACGGCGCTGTTCCCCACTGATGGTCTCACGCCCGCGCATGGCGTTCAGCTCGGGATACATCCGCTTAAAGTTGCGATGGATCAGCAGCGCCGCCACCGTGCGGCAAGCCACACGAATGAGGATATACACCACGAAGTTTTTGGTCAGCACCAGGAAGGTTACCTGCAGCACCATGGTGAGGAAGTTCATGCCTACCTCGTTGATATTGTTGAGGTAATTCTTTTGATCCGCAATCAACAGCGCACGCTGATGTGCAAACAGATACGACGCAAGCGTATCCAGCGTATAGAGGAAGAAGGTCACACCAATATACCATGGTGCCAGCGTGGTATCCTTGGCCAGCCGATGGATCACAAACGCCATAACAATGCCGATGGCGGTAACAATCGAGGCAACCAGTGTATACGCCCGTTTATAAAAATTCAAAATCCGGTGGATCTCTTCCTTGTTGCCATCGGCAATCGGCTTATA
>JAZODN010000005.1:0-5000 GCA_045597045.1 Acutalibacteraceae bacterium | reverse complement strand
GGTGCCAACATTCTTATACACCGTCATCGGCGCCGGGAAGGTACCGTTCCAGCAATCGGTGGAAGGAATACGCAAGCCGCCTTCGGTACCGAGAATGATGGTATCGCCGGGGGTGTTGATATTCATAGCCCACGAAATACGGAAATCGAGGATAATGTCACCTTCCAAACGGACAAAGGCCGCTGCGAAATCGTCCACGTCAAAGCGCGCCGCGTCGACTTCGCCCACTGTCTTGGGATCGGTACCGAAATACTTCGACTTGTAACCGCTGACGGTCAACGGCTTCGGATAGCCGATCGCATTCAGCACCACGTCGAGCGAGTAGCAGCCGATATCGCCCAGCGCGCCGACACCGGCGGTCTTTTCTTCAATGAAGGTCTTGCCCGGAATACCGCGGCGGCGGCCGCCGCCGGTCTGCATGTAGTAGATCTTGCCGAGTTCACCCGACTGCACGATCTCTTTGATCTTCTGCATATTGGCATCCATACGGGGCTGGAAGCCGACGGTCAAGATCTTGCCACTCTTCTTCTCTGCCTTGATGATGGCTTCGGCTTCTTCCTGCGTTACGCACATCGGCTTTTCGAGCATAACGTGCAGACCGTGCTCCAACGCATAGATGGTGCATTCCGCGTGGGTCTTGTTGTAGGTGCACACGCACACACAATCCAATTCTTCGTTGTCGATCATGGACTTGTGGTCGGGATAGCAACGCACGCCCGGCACGCCCCACTTTTCGAAGAACGCTTCCGCTTTACCGTCGATCAGGTCAGCACCCGCGACGATCACGGCATCGGGCATCGCTTTGATAGCCTGCACGTGGGATTCTGCAATCCATCCCGTACCGATGATACCGAAACGCAACTTGCGCGAGGTATCAATGCTCTTTTCCTCTTCCGCTTGGGTAAATTGATTCAATACTGCGTCCGACATAATAACAGCCTCCTGCTAAAATTTTTCAATATTCTCGGGTGTGCACTCACACCGAAATTAATAGGTTTGGGTCTTCAAATAGTCGATCGACATTTTGATGCATTCCATGGGGGTGTTGTCACCCGAGGGGTGATCCTGTTCCACCGCAACCCACGCGGCACCGGCTTCGGCAGCCGCGGCCAAAATGGCCGGGATATCCTGGCAACCATACCCCACCGGACGGAACCCGAAGGAATCGTTGGTGCCCTGCGCCGGTGCATCGTCATCCACACCGATCAAATCAAACAGTTTGCCGGTGATGTGCCCTTCCTGATGGAAATCCTTCAGGTGAACGATGGGCGCGCGACCTTTGTACTGACGCACATATTCTGCCGGATTTAAACCGGCCACGTTGACCCAACAGGTGTCGATCTCCGTCTGCAACACGTCGGGCGAGAAAGCTTTATACATAAGATCCATGGCCCATTCGCCGCCCACACGCTCAAACTCAAAGTTGTGGTTGTGATAGCAAAGGATCATCCCGCGTGCGCGCGCCGCCGCGCCGGCGCGGTTCACGATCTCCTGCAGGGTATCCCAATCCTTGTGACCGGGCAGGTAATCGGTGGACATGTGCGGAATCACCACGTATTTGCAACCGATGGCGGCGTACATATCCAGCACTTCTTCCAAATTGTTCATCAACTCCGTCAACGGCACGTGTGCGGAAATCGGGGTGACACCGGCATCGGCACACATCGCCTTCACTTCCTCGGCGGAGTGACCGTACAGGCCGGCGAACTCCACGCCTTCATACCCCATGGCCCCTACTTTTTTCAAAGTGCCGGCAAAATCGGCCGCCATATCGTCACGTACCGAATACAACTGAACAGCAGTTTTCATTTGACATACATCCTTTCTCCAAGTGCCGTTTGCAGAAACTCGCCGTTTGTTTTTATTAATAAGACAAAAATCTGCGATTATAAAGGTAAAATTCCTCTGCACTTCCTCTTGTATTTTATAGATTATTGTGGTATATTACAAGCCAGAAGTCCGTTTGTATGAGACAAATATTGCTATCTTTTTGGGAAAGAAGTGACACTCGGTGCGTCCTATCTATGAATCTCGCAAAGAAGACCTGCATTACCACTACGTGCGCAACCTTACCGCCCTAAAACATCTGCACCCCCATATCGAGCTGGTGTTGATGCTGGAAGGCAGAGCCGAAGCCTATGCCGGTGGTAAAGGCGGTATGATGCCGGCCGGTCACGCCTTTCTCTCTTTCCCCAACCAACCGCATCATTATAGCGACAAGCACGGCCCCATCGACGGGCGTATCTTCATCTTTTCGGCTGAGATCTTCCCGGCATTTTACGCCTATTTTTGCGATAGACTGCCCAAAAACCCCATCGTGCCGTTTGATATGGAGGATCTGCTGCCCGTGTTGCACACGATGGATGCGGAATACGGCAACCACGACCGCTATTCCCGTTCGGTAATTGAGGGCGGTGTCTCGATTATTTTGGCACATCTCTTCCGCCGCATGGAGTGGATCGAAGTAGACCGCCGTAACATCAGTGCCGTGCAAGCCATTTTGGACTATTGTAACATGAATTATACATCGGATATCACGTTGGATGACGTGGCAGAAAACGTACATCGCAGCAAATATTACGTTTCTCACGTGTTCAGCCGCGAAATCGGGGTGAGTTTTCCGGCGTATATCAACAATCTGCGCATATACGATGCCAAAAAACTGCTGCACCGCGGCGACATGAGTGTAACCGACGTTGCCTATGCCGTGGGGTTCCGTTCACTGCGCAGTTTCAATCGTTGTTTTTTGTCGCTTACAGGGCAAACCCCCAGCGCATTTAAGCGGGAAACCGAAAACTGATATTTTAAGGATAGTTTTTTGAAAATTTCAGTTGACTTTAGCGCGATAATGTGCTACTATGTTGAAGACTTATTTGACCGTTACGGAGGAACTGTATGAACACCGGTGAAGAAAAGGCGGTTGCCGCCCTGCGCGCGCTCTACCGCCGTTATGGCTATCGCCACTATAAAATGAGTAAATTCGAGGAATACGACCTATACAGCCGCAACAAGGAATTCCTCATTTCGGATAACGTCATTACTTTTACCGACACCAACGGCAAGTTGATGGCGCTTAAGCCCGACGTCACCCTGTCCATCATCAAAAACGGGCAGGACACCGACGGTATGCAAAAGGTATACTATGACGAACACGTTTACCGCGTGGCGGAAGGCACCCGCACATTTAAAGAACTGAAGCAGGTGGGGCTCGAATGCGTGGGCACGTTGGATGCCTACACTACCTATGAAGTTTTGATGCTGGCAGCCGGTTCGCTTGCCGCGATCAGCAAGGAATGGGTGCTGGATATCTCCCATTTGAACGTGGTGTTTGCGCTGTTGCAAGAGTTGGCGTTATCAGCGGAAGACACACGCCGCGCGCTGGTCTTGATCGGCGAAAAGAACCGTCATGAGCTGGCGGCACTGTGTACGGCTGTTGGCGTGAAGGCTGAAAAAGCGGCACTGCTGAGTGAACTGGTGGGGCTTTACGGCACCCCCGACACCGTGCTGCCGCGGCTGACGGCACTGCTTCAGCACACCGCAGCCGCCCCTTATGTCACCGAACTGCAAACGGTGGCCGAAGCGCTGACACGCGCCGGGTTCGGCCGCCACATCCACATTGATTTTTCGGTGGTGAACGACGGCAACTATTACAACGGCTTTGTGTTCAAAGGCTTTATCAACGGCGTTTCTTCTGCCGTGCTTTCAGGTGGACAGTACGATCGCTTGATGCAAAAGATGGGGCGGCAGGCAGGTGCCATCGGCTTTGCGCTGTATCTCGACCTGCTGGCAGAATTGCCCACCCCCACCGCAGAATACGACGCCGAAACGGTGCTGCTTTATGAAAGCGGTACACCGCTTTCGGCGGTACAGCAAGCGGTGGCGGCATTCACAGCCGAAGGGCAGTCGGTGCTGGCACTTTCGGCATTGCCGCCCGATTTGCGCTATCGCACATGTTATCGCCTGAAAGGCGAGGAGGTGACGGCAGATGAATAACATGTTGAACATCGCCCTGCCCAAAGGGCGATTGGGAGAAAAGGTGTATACCATGTTTGAAAAAGCCGGCTTTCCCTGCCCTTCCATTCATGAAAACAACCGCAAACTGATTTTTGAAAACCCGGCGTGCGGTGTCCGTTACTTCTGGGTCAAGCCGTCGGACGTCGCCATTTACGTGGAGCGCGGCGCGGCGGATATCGGCGTGGCCGGCAAGGATATTCTGCTGGAATATGCCCCCGACGTATACGAACTGTTTGACCTGAACACCGGTCGCTGCCGCATGGCGGTAGCCGCCCCCGAAGGCTTCCGCGACGATACGAGCCGTGCGTTGAAGGTGGCCACCAAATTCACCAACATCGCCCGTGCACACTATGCGGCGCGCGGACGCGATATCGACATCATTCACCTGAACGGTTCTATCGAGATCGCCCCCATTTTGGGGCTGTCGGACGTGATTGTGGACATTGTGGAAACCGGCACCACGCTCAAAGAAAATCATTTGGAAGTCGTGGAAACGGTGGTGCCGATCAGCGCCCGTTTGATTGCGAACAAAGCCGGTTTCAAATTCAAGAGCGAACCGATCGAAGCCATTTTAGAGAATCTGGCCCGTCAGAGGGAGGAAACGTTATGATTAAAATTTTCAACTACGGCGAAGTGGATACCGCGGCTATCGTAGCGCCGAACGTACCCACCGTAAACGTGGCTGATACGGTTGCCGCTATTTTAGCCAACGTGCGCGAAAACGGCGACGCTGCGTTGAAGGAATATACCGCCCGTTTCGATGGGGCGGTGCTCGATACCCTCACCGTTTCGGCAGAAGAGATCGAAGAAGCACGCACGCTGGTCTCGCCGCGCTTCTTAGAGGTGCTTGAAAAAGCGGCTGCTAACATCCGCCGTTTCCACGAGCGACAAGTGCGTAACAGTTTTATTTTGAACGAGCAAAACGGCGTGGTGATCGGACAAAAGATCATTCCCGTGGACCGTGCCGGTCTGTATGTGCCCGGTGG
>JAZODN010000004.1:0-18018 GCA_045597045.1 Acutalibacteraceae bacterium | reverse complement strand
CCCCGTGGGCCGGCACCTTCTGCAAGGAGGCCGATCGCCCGATCCTGATCGATCTGGAAACGCGCGGCCTGTTGGTGGATGCCCCCGTATTTGAACACGAATATCCCCACTGCTGGCGCTGCAACACCCCCCTGATTTATTACGCACGCGACTCCTGGTTCATCAAAATGACCGCCGTGCGTGAAGACTTGATTCGCAACAACAACACCATCAACTGGATTCCCGAAAGCATCGGCAAAGGCCGTTTCGGCGACTGGCTTGAAAACGTGCAGGATTGGGGTATCAGCCGCAACCGGTATTGGGGCACGCCTTTAAACATTTGGGAATGTGAATGCGGCCATTATCATTCGGTGGGCAGCATTGCCGAACTACGCGCACTCTCGCCCGACTGTCCCGAAGATATCGAACTGCACCGCCCCTTTATCGACAGCGTGACCTTCCCCTGCCCCCACTGCGGCAAGGAGATGCACCGCGTGCCCGAAGTGATCGACTGCTGGTTCGACTCGGGTGCCATGCCGTTTGCACAGCACCACTACCCCTTCGAAAACAAGGAGTTGTTTGAAGCGCAGTTCCCTGCGAACTTCATTTCCGAAGCAGTGGACCAGACGCGCGGTTGGTTCTATTCGTTGCTTGCCATCTCCACCCTCATCTTCAACAAAGCACCGTATAAGAACGTCATCGTGCTCGGTCACGTACAGGACGAAAACGGTCAGAAGATGTCGAAATCCAAGGGGAACGCGGTGGATCCGTTCGATGCACTGGAATCCTTCGGTGCAGATGCCATCCGTTGGTATTTCTACATCAACTCCGCCCCGTGGCTGCCCAACCGTTTCCACGACAAAGCGGTAGTGGAAGGCCAGCGCAAGTTTATGGGCACCTTGTGGAACACCTATGCCTTCTTCGTGCTGTATGCCAACATTGACAATTTCGATGCTACCAAGTATACGCTGGATATCCAAAAACTCGGCGTGATGGATCGCTGGCTGCTTTCGCGCCTCAACTCCACCGTGGCAGCCGTGGACGATAACCTTGCCAATTACCGCATTCCCGAAGCCGCACGTGCACTGCAGGATTTCGTGGACGAAATGAGCAACTGGTACGTGCGTCGCGGCCGTGAGCGTTTCTGGGCAGCCGGCATGGAGCAGGATAAGGTCGATGCGTACATGACCCTCTACACCGCGCTGGTCACCATCGCCAAGACAGCGGCTCCCATGATTCCGTTTATGACCGAAGATATCTATCGTAACCTCGTCTGCTCGATCGATCCGACCGCCCCTGAAAGCGTGCACCTGTGCGACTTCCCCGTGGCCGATACCGCGCTGATCGACAAAGCGCTCGAAGCGGATATGGACGAAGTGCTGAAGGTGGTCGTGCTCGGCCGTGCAGCGCGTAACGGCTCCAACCGTAAGAACCGTCAGCCGCTGGCCAAGATGTACGTGCAGGCGGATCACGAGCCTAACGCGGAATGTGTCGGCATCATCCGCGACGAACTGAACTTGAAAGCGGTCGAATTCACCAACGATACCGCCGGTTTCGTATCTTATCGCTTTAAGCCGCAATTGAAGACTCTCGGTCCGAAGTACGGCAAGCAGCTCGGCGCGATCCGCGAAGCGCTCACCACGCTGGATGGCTCTGCCGCCAAAGCGGAACTGGATGCCAAGGGTGTGCTCACCCTCACGATCGACGGAGCCGAGATCGCTTTGGTTCCCGAAGATCTGTTAATCGAAACCGAGCAGAAGGAAGGCTTCTTCACCCTGACCGAAAACGGCGTGACGGTGGCACTGGATACCGCCCTCACCCCCGAACTGATTGCAGAAGGCCACGTGCGTGAGTTGATCAGCAAATTGCAGACGATGCGCAAAGAGGCCGGCTTCGAAGTGACCGACCGCATCACCGTCACCGCGCAAGCAGAAGGAGAGATGGCCGCGGTCATCACCAATGCGACAGACGAACTCTGCGCGGCAGTGCTGTCGGATGCGTTAACCTTCACCGCCCCCGACGCCGATGCCTACACCAAGGAATGGGATATCAACGGCGAAGCCGTGACCCTTTCTGTAAAACGCGTGTAATATAGCAACAAAACAAGAGCCTTGACCGTTTGGTCAAGGCTCTTGTTTGTTTCTGTTGTTTTGTTATATGCTGGCGGTGTAGAACGGTTCATCCGCCGTCTCCACGGTCACGGCGGTATCCCCGTCAAATACGCCGTCGCTCCACACCCGCACACGTGGAACGGCAACCCCTTCTACCGTCACCCCGTTCAGGGTGACGCGTTCAAAATGAGCCGCATACATCAACGGCACATCCGATGTAAAGGCCAAGGCCACATTGTCCAACGTGCAAATCACGGGACAATCGGGATCCCCGTAAAGATTAAGCGGCAACACAATGCCGCCGGCTCGCAGCGTTTGAAAGCAAATACTTGTAAGCGGCCGATTCTTTTGGTATGTCTCGTTACCCGAATAGTTGTAATGAAAAAGGCGGTCGACGTTTTCCACCGTGCATCCCTGCACAAGGAATTCTCCCGGCTCCTCCCGAATCAAACGAGATTCATCTGCAAAATAGGTAAAGGCGCTGAGCATATTGCGGCGATGATGCGCCGCAGGAGCAACCGCACCGTTCTGCTTTTCCTCCTCGGAGAGGGAAAAACGATGCATAAACTCTGCCGGTCCGAAAATGCGGCAGTTTTTCACCGTCACCCGTGTGCCGCCGAAACGAAACGCGCTGCAAGCGGTGTTCAGTTCGCAGTCCTCCACCAGCACGTCCGTATTATCGTATCCCGCCACGCAGTCATCTCCTGTGTGGAACACGCAGTTTTTCAGCGTCACGCGATCGCAAGTGCGAAAATGTATTCCGTCATGTCCGCCCATCACACGGATGCCATCCACCGCAATATCGCGACTTTCAAAAATGCAGTGCGCCCAGTTGGCACTGTTACGCACGGTATACCCACGGAGCGTCACTCCGTCGCAATCCTGCAACCCAATCGCGTGAGGACCGCGAAAACCCTCCTCGCCTTCGGGATCGTAACAATCCGCCCCGTCAATGAAAGCGTTTTCCTCGCCAATGATCGCGATATTCCGGGCATGCACCGCGCGAATCAGCGCGTTGCGCCACCGTGCACAAACGTAATTGAACAGGTAGATGTCTTTCGCATTCACCGCATTATCAAATGCCTGTATATCGCCGCAGAGAGGCTCTACCGTATCGTTCACCCAAGTCGTGTAATCCTCGGGATTGCGACTGCCAAGCAAGCATGCATCCCGCAAAAGATGCAACGTCACACCACTGCGCAGACGCACCGTGGCGGTCGTAAACGTACCTGCCGGTACCGTCACTTCGCCGCCACCCGCCAAAAAGCAATCGTCAATAGCCGCCTGAATTGCTGCCGTACAAAGAGTACCGTTACTTTTCGCACCGAAATCGGTGATGCAAACAGTTTTCATATACACCGCCCTTTTTGACGTTTACTGTAATCGAGCCCGTTTTAAGAAGTGCAGAATTCTCGCGTTAGTGAATCACGCATCGACTTTTTCGATATCCCCGTTGTCATAGAGGATATACACATCCTCGCCGATGTATCCGCGCGCCTGTTCACCCGGCAGAGTATTCAACTCCGCCGAGTCGGTGTAGGCTTCCAGCACATCCTGCAACAGACTCACCAACACAGGTTTTTGTGCGTGAAGCCCCTGCGGATCGTACTCCAAATTCAGCGGACCCATATACATGATCGCCGCGCCGCCCGAGGGGTACTCGCGCATAAAGACGTTTGCCATCGCGGCAGTGGTGGTGCCGCTGTAGTTCGGGTGAAATTCACAACCTGCGATCTCGATGGTATCGGGATGCAGTCCAAACATGCCGTTTCCGCTACCGTATTTTCCGCGTTCCGCAAACCGTGGAAAACGCGCATCGGTCACGGTAAACTGCGTGCCGCCGTAACCCGTTTCGCTTTCGGGCAGGATGCCAAACAGTGCGTCATATTCTTCCACGGGTTCCAGTTCAATATCCTCCGTGCGGCCGACTGCGAACACCTTGCCGCCGTTTTTCACGTATTCCGCAACCGCATGCAGCGTTGCGCAATCGGTGAAGGGAGCAGGCGGCATAATGAGCAACTTAAAGCGCTCAAGCCCACCGTCTTGAATCATCTGCTCGTTCAGCGGCATCACGGTGGTGAACCGCCGCAGGAAGGTGACCATGGGGCGAATGCCGTCAGGGATTCCGCACCCAAGTGCCCCCACCAAACCGGGCCAGAAAAAGGCAACATCGCACACCGTTTTCCCTTCGCGTAACAAGGGGATGTACTTTATAAAGCTCTCGCTGCACGTATTGTAGATACTGCCGTTTTCATCCGGTTTTTTAAAAACGTTACCGTAATAATACATCATCTGTCGGTTGCCGTACACCGCACTACCGAACATTCTGGCGCACACACCCTCGGGAGTGAGACCGCCCACCGGTTCCAACCCCAAATACGCACCGTACTGTTCACACGCTGCGTGTGTGTAGGAGGTGAGAAAGTAGTTGTCAAAAAAGCGGTTGCACTCGTTGGTCAGGCGCAGACCTGCCCCGTGTTTTGCACACACCTTGGCCTGCGCGGCAAAATCCGAGGCATGCTCCGGCTCCTCGTTGCCGCCGGTGCACATATAGATCGGCGTATCGGGGAAGGCTGCGCGACATTCACCGAGCCAGAAATCCACGAAATTGGTCATAGAATCCTTATACCACCGCAGTTCGTCAAACAACGCCGTGCGCGACGGCGTTTGATGAGGACGGAACGGCACGAGCTCGCAAAACGCGCCGTAGTGAGTGCGCCACGCAGTATTCAGCGCTTCCACCGTACCGTATTTTGCCTGCATCGCACGGCGGAAATCCGCTACGGCAAATTCGTCGCCGCACCAGTAGCCGCCATGGGTGTGGTAATCGCCCGCCCAGTTGCCGTGCACAGGCATGATGGACTCGCCGTAATCGCCGCAGATGCCCGGCTGTATCGACTGAATGATGTTCCACGGGCCGTAATGCGCCGCAAACGCTTTCACCACGCGGCTCACTTGCTTTCGGAATTCCGGATTCCAGATGGACTCAATGGGCGTCTCTTTGCGGTGTTCCAGGCAAACGAGCCCCTTATGGCGCGGATCGTCCAGCCACCACTGCGGCGCGGCATACTTCGGCCCTATCAGCAAAAACGGCACCCACTGCAATCCGGCTTCTTGAATCTGTTTCACCTGAGCATCAAAATAGTCCCACTCAAATTGCCCTTCGGCATGGGGCTCAAAATCCCTCCAGAAGGTATAGATCTGCACCGCCGTAGCGCCGCTTTCCTTCACCTGCCGCAGGATATCGGGGGTATCTGTCCGCCCGAACGGTACACCTTGGATCACGATTTCCTTAATGGCCACTGTCCATCCCTCCGTTTCAGCTTCGGTTGCCTACTATTTACCATAGCAGGTAGAAAAAGTCAATGGATTTGCCGCAAAAACAGTGCCAAAAAAGCGACCTGTTTTTTGGAAGTTTCGCTAAAAACAGGCCGCTTTCTTTTTACTCAAATTTCAAAATACGTTCCACAATGCGTTTTACGCACGCTTCAATGTGTCCCCGTTGCAGAGGACCTCTTCCAACGACTTTCGGAGCACGTGCACGATACGGATCTTTTCAATTCATACCGCCATCACCCACACGTCGGAACAGGCGTTCCACGGCTGCAGCAAGAGGACGGTGTTCATCGGCGCTCAAGAACGGATCCTGCCGCAACAGCGCTTCGGCCGCACTGCGTGCCGCCCCCAACAGCGCCGCGTCACTCATCAGATCGGCAATATGCAGCTGCGGCAGACCGTGTTGACGGTTGCCGAAGAAGTCGCCGGGGCCGCGCAGCCGCAGATCTTCATCCGCGATGCGGAAACCGTCGGTGGTTTCGCACATAACGCGCAGACGGCGGCGCGCCTCCTCATTTTGCGCATCCGAAATCAGCACGCAGGTCGAGGCGTGTTCACCGCGTCCTACACGCCCTCGCAGCTGGTGCAACTGTGCCAAACCGAAACGGTCGGCGTTTTCGATCACCATGATCACCGCGTTGGGAACGTCGACCCCCACCTCGATCACGGTGGTGGACACCAACACATCGACCTCACCGCGTGCGAAAGCGGTCATTACCGCTTCCTTTTCCGCCCCTTTCATGCGGCCGTGCAGCAGTGCCACGCGGTAACCGGCCAGCGCCCCGTTTTGGAGCGTATCCACCGTTTCGGTGGCGGCGGCAAGGTCACTTCCCTCTTCACCTTCTTCCACCAAAGGACACACAATATACGCTTGCCGCCCTTCGTCGAGGTGTTTTTTCACATATCCGTAAGCGCGTTCCCGTTTGCTGCTGTTCACCGCAAAGGTGGCGATCGGCCGACGGCCGGGCGGAAGTTCATCCAGCACAGAAACGTCAAGGTCGCCGTAAATGATCAGTGCCAGTGTGCGCGGAATGGGGGTGGCAGACATGACCAACAGGTGCGGATTTTCGCCTTTTTCTGCCAAGCGGGCTCGCTGCGCCACACCAAAACGGTGCTGTTCATCGGTAATGACCAGCCCAAGGCGGTTAAACGCCACCCCGTCGGATATCAAGGCATGGGTGCCCACCGCCATCGACAACGTGCCGTCGGCAAGCCCTTCACGTACCGCCCGTTTTTCCCCGGAGGGCATACTGCCCGTCAACAGTCCCACACGAATCCCTGCAGGTGCCAGCAACTTTTCCAAGGTGCGTGCATGCTGCTCCGCCAAAATCTCGGTGGGTGCCATCATGGCCACTTGACCGCCGTTTTGAATGACCGTATACGCCACGCCGGCGGCCACCGCGGTTTTACCGCTGCCGACGTCTCCCTGCACCAAACGGCTCATGGGCACGCCGCTTTGCATGTCACACACACAATCCGCCACCGCACGGCGTTGCGCCCCCGTTGGCACAAACGGCAGCAACCGCCAAAACGCCTCGCTCGCATCCGTGCTCACCGGCGTACCGGCCACGACCCGGGTGCGTCCTTTCAAGCGCAAAAGCCCCAACTGCAAAAGCAACAGCTCTTCAAACACCAGACGCCGCCGCGCCGCCGCTAAGGCTTCGCGGTCACGCGGAAAATGAATGTTTTGATACGCATACGCCGCCGTGCACAATCCGAATTGCTGCAGCATGGCAGGCGGCAATATATCCGCCGCCGTCGCCAACGAAGGCAGTGCTTTTTCTACCGTTTTGGCAATGACACGCGTGGTCAGCCCTTCGGTTTGGCGATAAATCGGGTGGATACGTGCCGCCCCACTCACTTCCTCGATCAACGGTGAAGACATCTCATAACGGCCGTAGCCGTTGGTGACGGTGCCGAAAAACAGGTATTCCCTTCCACGCTTGATACGCGCTGCCAAATACTTGTTATTAAACAAGGTAACCTGCATGCCGCATGTGCCGTCGCTTGCCGTGAACTTGAACAAGGTCATCCCCTTGCGGATAAATTGGGTTTGCACGTCGGTCAGCACGGTGGCGCGCACGCAGCACGGCTCGCCGCAGGGGGCATCGGCTATCCGCACGATCTGTGACCAGTCCTCATATGCACGTGGAAAATGGCGAAGCAGGTCTTCCACCGTGTGAATATGCAGCCTCCCGAAAGCTGCCGCCATCTTTTCGCCCACGCCTTTTAAATACCGCACCGAAGTGCCGAGCTGTCCTTGTGTCACGTTCTCACCGCCTTTGACAATAGTATAATCTACTTTTGGGTGTTTGGCAAGAAAAAAGTATCCCCCTTGCCATCGCCGTGACAGCAAGGGGGATCCGTTTTTTATTTGTTCGCCTTCTTCTCTTTCCACAGAGCCCAAATCGGCGCGCTGAGGAACACAGAGGAATAGAAGCCCGACACAACACCGAACATCATCGGCAGTGCAAAACTCATGATCGAATCAATACGCAGCACGAGCGCCACGATAACCACCACGGTGATCGCCACGAAGACCGAGATCGCCGTAACAAGCGTACGGGTGAAGGTCTGATTGACACTGAGGTTCACCACGTCGCTGATCGACATGTTCTTATGGCGGCGACGGTTTTCACGCACACGGTCGAAGATAACGATGGTGTCGTTCAGCGAGTAACCGAGAATGGTCAGCATCACGGCCACAAAGTTATCATCCAAATTGATGCGGAAAATAACGAACACAAAGTAGCAGATCAACAGATCGTGCACCAAGGCAAGCAGCGCGCACAGACCGGCCGAGAAACCGCCGATGCGGCGGAAACGCAGGCCGACATACACGAGCAGGAAAATCGCGGCAAGAATGATCGCCACAATGCACTTCACAAAGAACTGGCGGCCCATCGGAGCAGACAGCGTCTTCGCTTCCACCTGCACGGGCTTGTTGGCCTTGAAATCCTTAGCCATACGCTCGTTGAGCTTGGTCTGCTGTTCCAGCGTGATCTCCTTCGGGAAGGTGACGGTCACCACATCGGTGTTGTCCACGTTCTCAAGAGAGGCTACGGCATCTTTGCCGAGCACATCCTGCGCCATCGCACCGACCGCATCAATGTCGATCGTTTCGGCATAACTGTAACGCACCAGCGTACCGCCGCTGAAGGACACGTCCATGCCCGTGCCGAAAATGATGTTGAACAGAATACCCACCGCAAAAATACACAGCGAAACGATCACACAGATCTTGCGGCTTTGAATAAAGTTAAATTCCTTTTTCATTACCGTTCACCTCCATACAGCCAGGGCTTACGCAAGAACTTCAAGCGCGAAAGCGAGGACAGCATCAAACGGGATGCGGTCATGCCCATAACGAAGTTGAAGATGATACCGACGAGCAGCGTATAACCGAAGGAATACACCGCACCGGTGGTCGCCACGGGGAACCAACGCATCAAGGGGCTGAGCAGCCAACCAAACAGGCTGTCGGTAGGACCGAAGACGCCCATCAGCACGCCGGCCACAATGATAACCGTAATGTTACCGTCGAAGATAGCCCAGAAGGATTCCTTCGAACCCGAACGGATCGCACCGTCGATTGTCTTGCCGGCGCGGATCTCTTCTTTAATACGCTCGGCCGTGATAACGTTCGCATCCACACCCATACCGATGGAGAGGATGATACCGGCGATACCGGGCAGCGTCAAAGTAAAGCTGTTGAACACGCCGAAGTAGCCCGAAACGGCCGCCACAGAGCCTGCCACCTGACCGAGCAGCGCGATCACGGCCACAAAGCCGGGAACGCGATAATACAGCAGCATAAACACCGCAATCAGCACAAACGCGATCGCCGCTGCCACCACCATCGCATCCAGCGCCTTCACACCCATGGTGGGATTGATGGTGCCGCTGCTCTTGACCTCAAGTTCAAACGGCAGCGAACCGGAGGTGATGAGGTTGGCGAGGTTCTGCGCATCCGCCATCGTTTCGAAGCTGCCGGAAATGGTCGCTTCGCCGTTGGTGATGACCGCCTGCACCGAGGGGGCCGAGATCATCTGGTCGTCGAGCCAGATGGAAATGGTGCCCTTGTTGTTCTCATACTGCTTTTTGGTAGCCTCGGCAAACGCCTTCTTGCCCGATTCCTTCAGGTTCAGCAGCACAACATACTGCTGATTTTCCTCGTCGTAGCCGGCCTTGGCGGTCGCCACGTCGTTACCGGTCAGCACGAGGTCGCCGGTGGGCTTTTTGGTTTCGGAATCGGTCGTTTCGCCGATATGGAAAGCCAACTGAGCCGTCTGGCCGATCTCGGCGATCGCCTTTGTCGGATCATAGTTGCTCTCGCCCGCTTCCCACGGGAAACGAACCACCACCTGCTTGTTGGCAGTGTCGGCATAGATTTCATAATCGGTAATGTTGCGAAGAACCAAACGCTCTTCAATAACGGCTTTCACGCCGTTGAGCTGATCTTCGGTTATCTGCAACTTGGTGTCCTTTGCACCGAAGGTCACGTCCACACCGCCACGGATATCGATGCCGAATCGAATGTCCGAAGCACCGCGGATAATCGTGTCGCGACGATCGCCGAAATAGGTGTACACACCAAAGATGGACGTGTACGCCAACACCAGGATCACCAGCGCCACAATGAAAAATACTGGTCTTGCTGTGCGCTTCATCGGTTGTTCCTCCAATACTAACTCGCGCGAAACCGCGCTAATAGATATATTATATAACGAACGGTCGGAAATGTCAAGATTCCCGACCGTTTCTTTATAAATTCTTTGCTTTCGCCAAAAAAGAAGTGATTTTTTTAGCAATACACCGATTTTTTTAGTACCGCAATCTCCGTGCAGATACAGAAAAGCTCCATCGCCTGTTCCAACTCCTCCACCGAAGGATAGGTCGGCGCAATGCGCATGGTCATATCCTCGGGATCGTGATGATACGGGAAGGGAGCGCCGGCTTCGGTCATCTTCACACCTGCCTGGCGCAGCAAGCGAATGATTTCGGTTGCGCAACCCGGCACATCGACACTCACGAAATAGCCACCCGTGGGACGGTGCCAACGGGCCATGTTCTTGCCGCCCAAATGCTTTTCCAACGTATTCAGCACCACATCAAACTTCGGGCGCAGCACCGCCGCGTGACGCTTCATATGCTCGGCAATGCCTTGCGCATCCTTAAAGTAGCGCACGTGACGCAGCATGTTCAGTTTATCGTAACCGATGGTCTGCATCGACAAACGACGCACGATATCGTCATACGTCTTGCCCATGGCGGCCATCACCGCCACACCGGCACCCGGAAAGCTGATTTTAGAGGTGGAGGTGAACGCCACAATGCGTTCCTCGTTACCATGCTTTTTCGCTTCCTCAAAAATATTCAGCAGTGCGTCATGCGTGTCGGACAGATGGTGTACGCAATAGGCATTATCCCACATCAAGCGAAAATCCGCCGCACGCGGTTTCATCGCCGCCAGGCGGCGCACCGTCTCATCCGAATAGGTGATGCCGCCGGGATTGGAATACATCGGCACGCACCACATACCCTTCACGGCTTCGTCTTGAATCAACGCTTCCACCACGTCCATGTCCGGACCGTTTTCATTCATCGGCACGCGAATCATTTCAATACCGAAATATTCCATGATCGAAAAATGGCGATCATACCCCGGAACGGGGCACAAAAACTTTACCGTTTCCTGCCGGCACCACGGCTCGCAGCCGGCAGCCCCCTTGGCATACACTCCGGCAATGTAATCAAACATCAAATTCAAGCTGGAGTTGCCCCCCACGATCACGTTTTCGGCAGGCACACCCAAAATATCGCCGAACAGGCGGCGCGCTTCGGGAATACCTGTCAAACCGCCGTAGTTGCGCACGTCCATGCCGTCTTCCGCTTTAAACGTGCCGTGACTGTCCACACACTCCAACAACTCGGCCGTCAGCTCCAACTGCTCGGGGCCGGGTTTGCCGCGCGACATATCCAGCGCCAAACCGCGCGCGCAATATTCCTCATATCGTGCGGTCAACTCTTCCAACCGCTTTTCCTCTATCGTCATAGGAAACCATCCTTTCAAAAACGCCTTGATACATTGTATTACAAACCGTGCCGTTTTGCAAGTTCTTTTTTTAATAATTGCAAAAATATTTGCAAAATTTCACCATTTCCCCTGCTTTGGTTTGGGTATTGGCATTTTAGCAAGGGAAATAATGCAAAAAGCGGCACTGCACCCTCTTTCGGGTACAGCGCCGTCTCTTTTCGGTTTCGTTACACCGCCGCCGTTTCGAGCCGTGCCGCCGCCACGCTCTGCGGAATCACCATGCGATAAGCCGCTTTTTGGATCTCCGCGCGGAAGCGATCGGTCATCACACACTCACCGTCCAGCGTGACCGGCATTGGCCGTGCAGTCTTAACCGTGATGGCCGTGCCGCGGAAAAAGTGCACCCCACGCTCGCCCTGGTGGGTGCCTTTCTTGTATTTGGGCAGCAACCGCAAAATGCGCAGACGCGGCATTTTCTCCACCAACACAAAATCCAGCACCCCGTCATCGGGGCGCGCCGTCGGCACACCGTGGTAGCCGCCGCCGTAATATTCGCCGTTGGCACAAAGCGCAAACAGGTATTCTCCTTCGGCACACTGCACACCTTCGTCCGTTTCCATTTCGGCGGTGATATGGCAGCCGATGTGTCCGAAGAACACCTTCACCAACGCCAGATTATACGCCATTGAGCCGCTAACCAACGGCCAACGTTTGAATTTAGCCATGTGATAGGCCACTTCGGCATCCATACCGGTTGCCGCAATATTCAGCGAACGGCGCACCACGCCATCGCCGTATGTACACAAAATACCGTCCATAGGATACGCCGCTGCCGTGACCATATCCTCCAAGCACAAATACGGCTCCGCACCGCCCAGCATGCGTACGAAATCGTTGCCCGAACCGCACGGAATGTGTGCCAGTTCGGTATCGCTGTGGGGTTCGATCGCCGTCAGCACTTCCAACAACGTGCCGTCACCGCCGCAGGCATACAAGCGCACCGTCCCATCGGTTCCCGCAATGGCACAGCGTGCAAGCTCGGTGGCGTCCCCCACCGCAGTGGTTTCCAGTATCTCATACGCCAGCCCGTGCTTTTCACACACAGCACGAATTTGCGGTGCCAGGGCCAGTGCCGGCGCGTGCTTACCTGCCGCCGGGTTGAGAATAAACACGTGTTTCATGAAAACTCCTCACTTCTTGGGCGAAAAATACATATATAACTGACATTTCAGCATGCCGTTATACAGTTTGCGTCGCTTATCTGCCGGGCGGCCAAACGCCTCTTCAAACGTCTCGTCTGCCGTGATAATGCCGTAATTCCACCCGGCTTTGGGAACAAACACCTGTCCCATGGTACGGTACAACGCCTGCGCCGTGTCACGATCCAGCAAACGCTCACCGTACGGAGGGTTGCACAGCACCAAGCCGCTTTCGCCGCGCGGTACGAACTGTTTCAAATCGGCACGCTCGGCAAACAGGCAATCACCGACTCCGGCTTTCATCGCGTTTTCTTCTGTCAGACGAACGCAGTCGGCATCAATATCGCCGCCCCACAACGTGATCTCACGTTCGGGCAACTCCAACGCACGCGCTTCTTCGCGCTCGCGCTCAAACACCCCTTGCGGCACACAGTCCCACTGCATAGCCGCAAAGCGGCGATTCACCCCGGGCGACACACGCCGCGCTGCCAGTGCCGCTTCGATCAGCAACGTGCCTGAACCGCAGCACGGGTCGCACACCTGCTCGGCAAAACGTGCACGCATCACATCGGCGATCGCAGCGGCCAACGTCTCTTTGATCGGCGCTTCGCCGGCATTGGCGCGGTAACCGCGCTTGTGCAGACCTTGGCCACTGGTATCCACCAACAGCGACACTTCATCTTTCATAATTGTCACTTGAATTTGAAACAGCGCACCGCTTTCCTCAAACCATGCAATACCGTAGTGAGCACCGAGACGTTCCACCACCGCTTTTTTCACGATGGATTGGCAATCCGGCACACTGTGCAGTGCGGAATTCAGCGACCATCCCTTCACGGGAAAACGGTCTTTGACCCCGATAAAGCGCTCCCAAGGCAACGCCTTCACCCCTTCGAATAAGGCGTCGAACGTGGTGGCGTGAAACCGCCCCATCAGCAGCTGCACCCGTTCCGCATAACGCGAACGGATATTCACCCGTGCCATGGCGGCAAAATCGCCGTCGAACAGCACGCGTCCCGTTTCTGCACGGACGTTGTCCACACCCATACGGCGCAACTCGTCTGCCAAAATACCCTCAATACCAAACAGGCACGGGCAACAAAAGGTCATCGTCATTTCGGAAACTCCTTAATCCAAATAGGGCATCGGATCCACCGCGCGTCCGTTTAAACGGACCTCAAAATGCAGGTGCGGTCCAAAACTGTTGCCGCTGTTACCCACCTTGGCGATCACTTCACCCTGCGTCACTTTATCTCCCACCGAAACCAAAATCTCGTTGCAATGGCAATAGGAAGTGGTGTACCCGTTGCCGTGGTCGATAATCACATACAAACCGTAACCGCCGCCCCAGCCGGACGCGTTCACCTGCGTGACCACGCCGCCATCCGACGCAATAATATCCTTGCCAAACACACCGTTACCCGAAATGTCAATACCGGCGTGCAGTTTGCCCCAGCGATAACCAAACGGCGAATTCAGAGTACGGCAACTGGGCAGCGGCCACAAAAATTCACCCGTGGCGACGCCGGCCTCGGCATTGGCGTTCGCGCGGTAACTGCCGATCACCGTCACCTCGGTAACGGGTTGCTTTACCACCTTGGTGGAAAGCACCTCGCGATACTGTTCCACTCCGTTGACGTAAATCACGTCGGCCGTGATCTGACGTTCGCCCTCCTCACCTTCGGTGCGGATAGCGGAATAGCCGATGTATTTCGTGCTGTCTTTAACGGTGCGCCGTTCAAACGGAATCGCCTCGCTATACACCTCTGTGCAGCGGATCTGCACTGTCAAGAACGGCTCCCCTTTTTCATTGGTTGCCGTAAGCCGCTTATATAACGCGCGATACGGCTCATCCGAGCCCTTAGGATACAAGCCATCCACAATTTCGATATGATTTTGGAATTCCACCTTTTTATTGGCGGTGGCTACCTCCTGGTCATACTGCGAGAGAATCTCTTTGAGCAGACGTTCCACCTCGGCACGCGTTGCCAGTGCACCTTCGAACTCGCCGTCTACATAGAGGCCACTCATTTCCTCCACTTCGCTGCCGGACATCTTCAAAATGGCGTCGCACAACTCCGTTTCGGTCAGCACCTCGCTCTGCTGTGCAGGGCGCAAGGTCAAATACGATTCACGTTCGATTACGTAACCGTCGGTGTTCTTGATGACACGGCTTTCCGCCATATCCACCGCTTCTTTGAACACCGATTCATCCACAATATACCCTAACCGTTCGCCGCCGTATACCAACTCCAGTGCAAAGGTGGTGTTTTGCCAATAGCGCAGCACCAACGTAAGCACCAGCACCGAACCCAGCACCAGCACCGTTTGGGACACCAAAGACGCAAAACGGCGATGGCGACGAAACGCTACGAACGGCAGCGCCAACACCTGCAGCATACCCAACAGAAAATGAGAACGACCGGCCTGGATCACCCGTTCGTGTGCCAACGTAAACCCGTGACGAATACGTCGTATTTCAAACCGCAGACGTTCCCAACGTCGCACAACCACCCGTCTCCACACACGGCGAACCGCACGGGCTACCGGTGCCAATCCGTGTCGCAGCCAAAGCGAAAGCATATGAGCGATTCCACAGATAAAGGTGCCCTGACCGTAGCAGATCAGATACAACTCCATCCACATGCGCACCCACCATCCGCCTGTGGGGCGTTCGGTCGGTTGAAAGGTCGACAGCGGTTTTTTCTTCGGCACCGGCGGTTCGGTGCGCAACTCCACGCTTTCGGTGGTATCCACCTCCGGCAACAGCGCATGCAATATCGGATGCTGTGTTCCGGGCGTGTTTCCGCTCTCTTGCGACATCAGGGCACCTCCTTTCATTCAAAAAGTATTAAAAGAAAAAGGTTACAATGTTGTAACCTCTTTCTTATTATACTCATCTTTAAAGATAAATCAATGCTTTTTCCGAATGTTTGGGCATTTTAACAAAATTGAGCAAGGAATTTTAAGTACATTTAACGAAAAATCCGCCACATTTAGTAGTCCATGCGCGCCGCCGACCAGTTACGCAAAACTTCGGCCATCGCCGCTGCATAGCCGCGTGCCCCTTCTAAATCGTGTTCCAGCCAGTTGCCGCATTCCACCGCACTCACACCGGGAATCGCCCCTTCGAACGCCGCCACAAACGCCAGCGCCTCCTGCGTGAGCGTCAAAGCGTCTTCGCGCGACAAATCACGCGTGAGAAAATAAAAACCGGTGCGACAGCCCATCGGCCCAAAATAGATCACGCGGTCTTTATGGGCGCTGTTGCGCACGAAGGTGGCAAACAGATGCTCCAGCGTATGCACCGCAGGCATGGTCAAATAGGGCGGCGTATTGGGACGCACAAAACGAAGATCAAACGTAGTGATATCGCCATCCACACGGGAGACGTACATCCCCTCGGTCAACACGGTGTGATCCACCTGGAAACTTGCGATCTTTTCCATTTATAAAAACTCCTTTTCCATCACCGTCTGCATATCCGCAGGCGGCGGCACTTCAAATTGCATAGCCTCTCCCGTAATGGGATGCAAAAACTTCATTTTGCCGCAGTGCAGGCCGTGCCGTTGCATCACAGCGGTATCGGTGCCATACATAGTGTCTCCGGCCAGCGGATGTCCAAGCCACGCCATATGCACGCGAATTTGGTGGGTGCGCCCCGTTTCGATCACCACGCGCAATTGTGTAACAGCCTGTCCCACCCGTTCTGCCCACCAGCGAGTTAGGCTTGGCTTGCCGCCTTCCCCCACCTCTCGGGTGATACAGCAGCCCTCTTTTACACGGATCGGTTGATCGATCACGCCTTCGCCGCACAGCGTCCCCAGCACCAGTGCGGTATATTCTTTTTGCACCGCACCCGTCAGCGCATGCGCCACGTGCGGATTCTTTGCCGCCAACAGCAGCCCACTGGTGTTGCGATCCAACCGATTCACCGGACGAAACGACAGCGGCACACCGGCCTTCGCATAATGGTGCACCACAATGTTGGCCAACGTCGGCTCTGTTTTGCCTGCCGAAGGGTGCACCGCAAGATACGGCGGTTTGTTCACCACCAACAAATGCTCATCTTCAAACACTACGTCTAACGGCAGATCCATCCCCTCGATACGCACCTTGTCATCGGGCAACAGCAACCGCACGCGCTGGCCCACAAACACCGGATCGACAGTGCGCCGCCACACCCCGTCGGCGGTGATGCCGTCGGGTACGTTTTTACAACGCACCACCGTACGCCACGAAAGGCCGCATCCGCTGCGCAAAAACACGCCTGCACGTGCGCCGTCATATTCCGGCGGCACGGTATACCACAATTCCTGCATAGTTCTTTAATCCTTCAGCATGTCTTCCCGTCCGATATAAGGGACGAGGTCAAAATCGCGCAGATTGTGCCGAATGATGTAATCCATATAGGTCATCATCATCTTGGCGGTGAGCAGATATCCCGCTGCATTCATGTGCCCGTACATAAAGAATTTTTCATAAAACGCCTCATCGTAACGCGGCGCGTATTTCTGCAAGTCAATCACATAACAATTGTCAAACCGTGCCGCCATCGCGCGCACCGCTTCGGCGTGTTGCGCCCCACGTGCATTGCGTTCTTCACTGATCTCCTGCGGAATAGTTACAAGGAAGAAACGCGCATTCGGCTGAAACTCCTTAATACGCTGAATAACGGCGCCATACTGTCCCGTAAAGGTGTCGGCATTTTCCCGCCAATCCTCTGCGATATCGGCAAGGGTACCGATCTCCTGATTTTGGTTTTGAACGTCGTTCACACCAAGCGCCACCACATATGCTTGCGTGGGCGGAAAGCGTTGCGGATCCCAATATTCATCCAATTGCATCAGTTCACGTGCCGACATACCGCCGCGAGACATGTTGTATACCGTGCTGCCCGTGGCACGGGCGAAGTATTGCCCCCAGGAATACTCATACATATCGTGATAACGGAACGTGCCATCCTCACGTTTGGTTTGAAACTCCCCCGAGGATAAACTATCCCCCACGCAGGTAACCGTGCGGAAAATACCGCAAAAGCCACCGTCACTCAGCAGCGTCTCAAGCGGCTGCTCGTCCGTGCGAAAGAAATCGTGAATACACACAAAACACACCTCCAAATCACAATGAGTATATCATACACACCTGCGAAATGCAAGTAGGGAACGGGCTCACCGCGTTTTTTGGCTATGCCGCAGCCAAACCCGTCCGTTTGTGCGGCTTTTTATCCGCGCGGCGCACAGGCACCTTCCCTATCGGCCAAAAAGTAATTTTAAAAAAAACTGCCGCAGCAGGTTTCCCTGCTGCGGCAGCCGCCGTTTTCTTATGCGTAAATGCCGATGTTATCAACCACGTT
>JAZODN010000003.1:0-21236 GCA_045597045.1 Acutalibacteraceae bacterium | reverse complement strand
TCCAGCCAACTGGAGTTGTGGTAATATTCAAGCAACTCCGTTTTGTTGGAGCAGCAAAACGCCACGTTAAACTTGACCTTGTATTCATCTTTATCCGCACGGTCTCGGCCTCGACGCTCACCTTGCCAAAACTGGATATCGGTCAACGTGCCGGCCTCGGTCAGCTCCTTCACGTAATCGACGATACCGTTTTGGTAGCAAAACTCCTCTTCTTCAAAAGAACGGCCGTTTTGGCGACGCAGCTGTAACAGAAGATTCGGGTTAACGATTGCCTGGCGACGCAGAATGTCGCGAAAATATTCCACCGGTACCGCAATATCGGTAAACACGTCGAGATCCGGTTTCCAACGAATACGCGTGCCGGTATCTTTCTTGTTATACGGCTCTTTTTGGAGACCGCCGATATTTTCACCTTTTTCAAAATGCAGCGTGTATTTGGTGCCGTCGCGGTGCACTTCCACATCCATGTATTCCGAAGAATACTGCGTAGCACACGCACCCAGACCGTTCAGACCGAGCGAAAACGCGTACACGTCGCTGTTGTTCGCATCGTATTTACCGCCGGCATACAGTTCGCAGAAGATCAGTTCCCAGTTAAAACGGTTTTCCTTCGGGTTGAAGTCCACCGGCATACCGCGCCCGAAATCCTGCACCTCAAACGAGCCATCCTCATAATAGGTGGTGATAATACGGGTACCGTAACCTGCACGTGCCTCGTCAATGGAGTTGGGATGGACGTCAAACACTGCGTGTTCACAACCCTCCAGCCCATCCGAACCAAAAATCACACCGGGGCGTTTACGCACACGGTCGGCGCCTTTCAGAGAGGTTATGCTTTCATTATCATAAGTGGGTTTCTTGGCTGCCATACATTCATCCGTCCTTCAATATTTCCTATTAGTATATAATACTCTATTTTGTGGTGCTTTGTCAAGAACCGTCAGCATTTTGTGGTGATCTTGCCCTTTCGGATGACTCTCTTGCATAATTTTACCTTTTGTGATATAATGAAACGGCATATTACGGCAAGCTGCAACATACACTACCACCATGCTGCAAAGGGTGGTGATGCTATGCAAAAAATACGGCGCGTTTGGTATGCGCTGCGCGACTTTGCTGCGCGCAATCTTGCGAACGCGGTGAGTGCCTATGCAGCCGAAGCCACCTTGTTTGTGGTGATGTCCTTTTTCCCCTCGGCTCTGCTGCTGCTTTCGCTTTTGCCCCACCTGCCGTTCGATGCCGTGCAGATCGAAAACGTGTTTCAACAAGTGATTCCCGAAGCGATCGCCACCTTCCTGCAATCGGTGCTGCAGGAGTTATACGATGCGCCGCCCGTCACCGCCACGGTGATAACCGCCGCGCTGGCCCTGTGGTCGGCTTCGCGCGGGTCAGCGGCGCTGATGCGCGGACTCGACCGTGTATACGGCATTCACCGCGCCCGTGGTTACGTGGTACTGCGTCTGCTCGCCTCGGTATACGTGCTGTTCTTTTTTGTGCTGTTGATCATTATTTTGGCCTTTTTGGGGTTCGGCGGCGTGGTGTTTGATCTGCTGGCACAGTTGTTCCCGGCATTGGTCACCAGCATGCTGTTGCGGCGTGGGTTACAGTCGCTCGTGTCGTTTGCGGTCTTGTTTTTGCTGTTTTGGCTCTTGTACGTGGCGGCCGCCCGTCAGTGGGCACGCGGCCTGTCGCATGCATGCGGCGCATTGGTCGCCGCCGGCGGTTGGGTTGGGTTTTCTTCTCTGTTTTCCTATTATCTCAACCGCATCGGGGGCTATTCATTATATTACGGCAGCTTGTCTATCGTGATGTTTTCGCTGTTGTGGTTGTATATTTGTATGTATATTTTCTTTGTCGGTGCCGGTGTGAACGTATGGTTGCGCACCCATCGTCAAAGATTAAAAAACATTTTCCAAGAGAGGTAGGATGTTAAAGTGAAGTGTTTTAAAAAACTGCTGCATCGGTATTTTATTCAAGCAATGGGCGCTATGGCGCTTGGCTTGTTTGCCTCGCTGCTGATCGGCACTATTTTCACCGCGTTGGGCATGATACCGCACTGCGAATTCTTTACCATGATCGGTAAATTCGCGCAGGCCATGGCCGGCCCGGCGATGGCCGCAGCCATCGCCTATTCCCTCAAAGCCGATCCTCTGGTGGTGTTTTCATCGGCCGCCGTGGGCAACGCTGCCAACACGTTGGGCGGTGCCGGCGGCCCACTCGCAGTGTTCGTTATTGCTATTGTGGCAGTGGAATGCGGTATGTTGGTTTCCAAAAAGACGAAGGTGGATATTTTAGTCACCCCCTTCGTAACCGTGTTGGTGGGCGGTTTGCTTTCCATGTGGGTCGCACCGTACATAGGCACATTGGTCGGCTATGTCAGCCAATTCATTGGCTGGGCTGCATGGCAGGCACCGCTGGTTATGAGCATCATCGTATCGGTCGTGGTGGGCATCTGCCTTACCTTGCCCATCTCCTCCGCTGCCATTTGTGCCGGCTTGGTGCTCACGGGCAGCCACGCTGCGGTGGGCGGCACCACCGGACTTGCCATTGCCGGTGCAGCCGCCGTTGCCGGTTGCTGTGCACAAATGGTGGGCTTTGCTACCATCAGCTTCCGCGAAAACGGCTGGGGCGGTGTGGTGTCGCAAGGGCTTGGCACCAGCATGCTGCAAATGCCGAACATTCTGCGCCACCCTCAAATCTGGATCGCTCCCACCCTCGCCTCGGCCATCACCGGCCCACTCGCGGTGTGTGTGTTTGACCTGCAGATGTACGGTGCTGCCATCAACTCGGGTATGGGCACCTGTGGCCTGCTCGGCCCCATCGGTCTGGTGCTCGGCTGGCTCGACCCCGTAAACGGCTACCACGGCCCTGAAATCGGCGCTCTGCAATGGATCGGTCTGGTGCTCGTCTGTTTCGTCCTTCCGGCTCTGCTCTCTTTCGTGTTTAATGAAATTTTGCGTATGCTCGGCTGGGTCAAAACGGGCGACATGAAACTGGATTAAGAAGAACCGCCCCTTCCAAGGGCTGTTTGAAATATCCACTGCATGTAACTATCACCCAACACAAACAAAAGCGGTTGTCCGAACTGGACAACCGCTTTTTTCATATCATTACCCAATATCCGAGCACACCGGCTGCAACGCCCACAAATGCGCCCACGGCGACGTCCCATTCGTCGTGCACGCCGCCCAACACGCGCACAAAGCACAGCAGCACCGCCACTACGCTGAGCACCGCCCCAAGAGGCGGCAGCAACCACCACGCCGTGACGGCGATCACCCATACCGAAAACGCATGTCGGCTGGGCATTGCACGCCCTTTGGTCTTTTTGGCGATCAGCGGCTCAATATTCAGCCGTTCATACGGACGGGGACGGTCGATCAGCCGCCGTGTCAGCGACACCAACACGAGCCACGATGCCGGCACCCACAGCGCACGCCAAGGAATCCGGCCGTTGCGCCACAAGACAAACACGATCAACAAAGGATAGCAGAGATAGGTCACCGCCGTGAGCACCCGATCTGCACGAGGGATCCATGCGGCACGTTTGCCGCAAAACGGCGCACTCCAGCGCCGATACCGTTCACTTGTCACTGTGCACCGCCCCTTCTTTTATTTAGCACGGAAAATATAACGGTAGTAATCCGTTTCCAATATCTTGGCCGCGATTTTAAAATGGTTGTTTACCCGTGCCTTCGCATCGGCAAGATACGCCTGCATTGCCGCTTCGTTTGCAAATGCGTCGGGAACTGTTACCGAAAACTCGCCCGTATCGGCGTTATATTTGCCGTAATCCGTAATGAACGAGCCGTTATCGAACATCACTAAGCCGGCGGCATCCGAAAGCATATCCTGCCCCGTGAGCAGACGCGAATCGTAACAAAAGCCAAAGAGATTCAGCAAGGTGGGAAGAATATCGGCCGAATAACACACCTTTTCCACCGTTGGCGGCTCTTTCGTTCCGGCACAATACAGCAAGAAACAGCTCTTATACAGTTCAAACGCCGTATCTACCGCATGCCCTAACCGTTCCTCCCACAGCGCATAGCGATCACCGATCTCCTGCTCCAAACCGTAGGGATAGTGATCGGGGGTGATGGCAATCACCGTCTTCTCCTCCACCCCTGCGGCACGCAGCGCAACCAACAGATGCTCCATGGCGCGATCCAACTCGATGTTGCAAGCATAGTATGCCTTCCACGTGTCGCTAACATCCATATCTGCCACCAAGTCCCAGTTTTTTTCGACCATCGCGTTGGTTTCGCGATCATAATCCAAATGTCCACTCACCGTCATGTAATAGGCGTGGAACGGCTCATCTGCTTTTAAATACTCCGAGAGAGATCCTCTCACCATCTCGAAATCGGACTGCGGCCACACGTTTTGAACATACGCCTCTACCCCACTGCCCATTCCTTTGTAGTCATAACCCATGTTGGGGTGAGACATGTCGCGATGATAATAGGAATGGCTGTTGTTGTGATACGCTGCTACGTTTTTCACACCGTGTCGGCGAAACACATTTCCAAGACAGTACGGCATATAATTGTCTTGCGATTCGTAAAAACTCCACACGCCGGCCTTGGGGATCAAACCGGTGCAGGAGGTATATTCCCCATCGGAGGTGGATACGCCCCAAATCGGTGTGTAAAAGTTTTGAAAATCAAACCCTTCCTCCTGCATCTTATAGAGCGTCGGCGTGAGCACAGGGTCGATCGCATAGGGTGAAAACCCTTCTGCCACCACATACACAAGGTTATAGCCTTCATACATGCCCGTGTAGGCATTCTTGGCTGTCGGCTGCTTTTTGGCAAAATATGTGTGCATTTCACGCAGGGTTTCATCCGTTTCAAGCTCCGCAAGCGCCCCAAAATCCAATTCGTCCACATTGGCGTTTAGCAGCGGCACCGCTGCCGTGGGCTGTTCCTCTTCCAAGTCCAATTCCTGTTTCGCACCGAGCAAATTGTAATACACGTCCAACACCTCGGTACGCAGCAGGCCAAATTCTTCCACCGCGTCGTTCGGATCAAACAGACCCGATTGTGCCGCCGAAACCTGCGGCATCAGCGTGACTGCCAGCGGCAGAACGATCTGCACCGCCAGTGCCGCCAAAGCGGCGATCCAGCGGCGCGGTGCCGACAGTGCAGGACGCACCAACCGCTTGCCAAACACAAAATACAACACCACGGGCAGCGCCAAGGCCAATAAAATCAAAAACGAGTTGAAGATGGTGGCCCACACGTTGCGCGCCATATCTCCCGACAGCACCTGCGTCACACCGCCCGACGCGAGAGAATACATGATGAGATATTTGTTGAAAAAGCGGAAATACACTGCTTGCGTAGTATACAGCACAAACAGGAAGACCACGGCGACCCCCTCGGCCACACGGCGTGCACGCGGCGAAAACAGCGCACACACCGTCGAAAGCAACCCACCGGCAAGCAGCGAATACAACAGCATAAGCACCAAGCCGGTATCCCAAAACACGGCACACGTGAGCGCGCGCAGCACCAATTCCATGTATATAATAACAGCAATGAAAGCCGTTGCCGTGTTCACACGGCACATGTTTTTACACAGCATCATAGCACGGCAACTCCTTTCGCTTTTTGCACATTATAACACAAGATACACAAAATTGCTACTGCTTTCCGAAAAAAATCCGCCGTGCACGCATCGTGCAGCGGCAGGGCACCGTCAAGTCCATCCCCCAAAGAGAACCCCTCAAAATCCACGCTCACACGCGGATAGTAAAGGCGCGATCGCCAATAGCGTTCGCCGTAGGCTTTATTCACCGGGGTCGATACGGCTCATACTCCGCGGCGCTCATTTGGAAAATATAAGCGAGAAAACTAAAAGCAGATGAGTTTACACTCATCTGCTTTTTCGTTGTTATAAGGTAAACCGCGTTATTTTCCGCAGCCTTTGTCGAAACTCGGGTTACAAGCATAAAAGTTTTTCGCATTTAAGCGCTCTGCGGCCAGCTGCAGTCCTTCGCCGAACCGCTGATAGTGCACCACTTCACGTGCACGCAAAAACTTCAGCGGTTCACGCACATCGGGATCGTCGATCAATCGCAGCAGGTTATCATAGGTGGTGCGCGCCTTCTGTTCGGCCGCCAGATCTTCGTGCAGATCGGTCAACACGTCGCCCTTCACACCGATATACTCCGCGCGCCACGGCAAACTCGACGCCGCTTGCGGATACACCGCCGAGGTGTGATCCACAAAATATTTGTCGAACCCTGCGCGTTTGATCTCCTCGGGCGTGAGGTTGCGTGTCAATTGATACACGATGGCCGACACCATTTCGAGGTGTGCCAGTTCCTCTGTACCAACGTCGGTCAAAATCCCTTTCAACTCGTCGTACGGCATAGAATACCGCTGATTCAAATAGCGCATGGAGGCACCAAGCTCACCGTCCGGTCCACCGATCTGGCTGATCACAATCTGTGCAATCTTGGGGTTCGGGTTTTTGATGCACACGGGATACTGCAATTTCTTCTCATAGGTCCACATATCCACACACTCCTCTCACGCGATTTCCCACGGCCACGGGGTATCGATCCACGACCAACGCTCGCGGTTTTCCACGTCGCGTGCCATGATCTCATAAGCACCGAATTGCTGCTCATAGGCCGCCACCAGCTCGTCACGCTTGCGGCGATACGCATACATCAGCTCCAACGCTTCACAATCGGCGGGATGAGTATCCAGATACAAATTCATTTCAACCAACGCAAAATCATACGCCGCAATGCGGCGGCGTAATCCGCAAGACGTCATGGCTGCTGTATTCATCGCGCACACCCCCCTGCCAAAAACGGTTTATCCAACACGGGGAAGATCGTGCCGCGTGAAAAACCGCTTTCCACCTCGTATACCTGTGCCAACTCCTGCACCGGCACAAACGCCAACACCGGCAGCCATGCATTCTCGGGCATTTCCTCACACACGGTACACTCCATCATATCGTTTCTCACATTGTCACTCTCCTTAGGGCAAGTTGGGACACAATGTCCTCACTCCACTGTATGCCGTTAAGTGCTCTTGGGTGACGCAAAAAACGGACACAAACCGTAACGGTCTGTGTCCGTTTAAAAGCAACGTTCAGGGGGCTGTATCAAGAAAATGACGGCGCAATGTATACACCCGTTTTTTATAGACGTTTTCCATCCCAATTCACATTGGTTTTGATCACCTTGGCCGGTAACCCACCGATAATAACGTTTTCTTCTTCAAACTTTTTGGAAACAGTAGCGGTGGCCGCCACAATCGAGTTTTTGCACACGCGCACACCCTTTAGGCAGGTCACCTTAGCGCCGATCCACACGTGATCTTCGATCACGATATCCTCGGAAGGATTGATCCGCCGTCCCTCCGCATCCAAAATAGAATGGGAATCTCCCGTGCGGAATTGCAGATCGCTGGAAAACAAACAATCGTTACCAATGGTGATGTTGGTGCCTTCAATCACCGCCAGCTGCGTTTTGCCGCACAAGTGAGTATGCGTACCGACCGTAATGGTGTTGCCGGCATCCTCCATGTGCATTTCCACCTGATTCAAAACAGAATGCGCCTTGATGTGTATGGTATTATTGTCGCCCAAAATCACAATACGGCAATCGTTCATGCGTACAAAGTCTTCAAGGATCACCCGATTATTTTTACCGCGATTGACAATGCGCAAACCTTGAATAATCGTAAGACCCGTCTGCAACCGGCAACCCTTTGCACGCAGTTTATTTTTGAAGCGCAAACGGTTACGCACGTTAAAAGCAAACACAAACAGCGAACGGTGCGCCGCCACAAAATTCCACAGTTGCTTCTTATTCATTTTTACTCCCTCTCACAACAGATTTCTTTATAAAAGAGTATATCACATCCGCATCATAAAGTAAACAACTTTTCAAAGTTACACCGCTGTGCACATGCGTACTCCCATCGTGCGGTACACAAAAACGGACACAAACCGTAACGGTCTGTGTCCGTTTTAACACGTATGCTCAGATCTTTTCGCCGCAGGATTTGCAATAGGTGGCGTCTTGGTCGTTCAAGTTGCCGCAAGCCGGGCAACGCAACGCGTTTTTGGTCTGCGCCAGTTTATCCTGCAGTTTTGCAAGGGCTGCGTTCTGTTCGTCGATATGAGCCACACAGGCATCCATCAACTCACCGATGTCTTCCGCGCCTTTTTTCGCATCATATACCAAACGGCCGAGCCCCTCAAAGGTGGCCGCCAGTTCCTTTTCGATACGGTTGATCTCCATCTTCAGTTTTGCGACGTCGATCATCTCGCCGGTTTTGCGTTCAGCGGTTTGCACCGCGTCCTTCGCCATATTCAAAATGCTTTCCCAGGTTGCCATCTGCAGTTCCTCCTTCATCTTTCTTATTTCAGTATACACGACTTTTTAAAAAAGTCAATCGTCATTCCAAAAACTCACGTAAAATGCACTGTTCCGGCAACAGCGAACAGGATACCGCCGCAAAGCCTTCAAGTGCCGCCTCCAGCCGCCGAGCCACCGCAAACTGTGGATGCACGGTCGGAATCGCCTTCAACAAAGGCAGCGCTTGCTCTGCCATCATGCACGGCTCAAAGGCGTGGGTAGTGTCCACCGTCATATCCACCGTGTCGACATAGGGGAACAGATAGGTTTCCTCTCCCTGCACGACCTGTTGCCACATAGAAAGCGTTTCTGCCGCCTCCACCGCACGGTGCTTCTGATCGCGCACCATGCGCCGTATCAGCCGAATATCGCGGCGAGAAAACAACAGGTCTTCCCCGTCATAAAACCGCGATTGGGTGTGGATAAACAGTTTTTTGACGTGCTTTTTCGGAAGGCGGTCCACCAGCGCCGGGCAAAGCGCGTGAATACCTTCAAAAATCACCACCGACCGATGCGGCAATATCAGCGGCACTTTCTCGGCCTTGGGCTTACCTGCTTTAAAATCGTATTGCGGCAACAGCGCCTGCCCTTTCTCCAAGAGCGAGCGAATACACGCAGCCAGTTGCGGCAGATCCAGTGCTTCGGGGGATTCGTAATCGTAACTGCCGTCTGGCAATTGCGGTGCAAGACCGCGACCGCGGTAAAAATCGTCCAGCGACACCACAAACGCATCCACCCCGTCGCGGCGCAGATTCTCGCACAGCAGGTTGGCGGTGGTGGTTTTACCGGACGAACTGGGACCGGCCAATAACAGCACGCGGCGCTTGACCGCGACATCGTTCAACCACGTTTCCACCGCACTCACGTTATCGCGATACCGTGCACATTCTGCCTCCACAAAGGCAGCGGCATCGGCCGTAATGCGGTGATTAATCTCCGTTTGCTGCAGCAACGGGCGGATATTTTCGGTAGAACTCATATATGGATTCCTTTCTGCACAACATCTCTTCAAAATCCGCATTATATTCATAAGGGAATTTATAATTGAAGATACGCTCAAGATAGTGAGTGCCGTACTGCTTTAACTTGGTTACCGCACCGGCACCCACACCCAATATGGTATGCGTTTCGTCCATGATATAGACATTGTAAAGTCCGTCTTTTCCGTCTTTGGACCAGCCAACATTTTCCTGATTGCCGGCCATACGGCTTTGGCGATAAAGGTAATACGGGTGATACCCGGCACGGGGCAAGCGCGCCGCCGTTTCGGCCACCATGCGAATAGCCGCATCACCGGACGGCAGTTGTGAACGGTGATGCACCACTAAGTTCGACGCACGTTTAAGCGAGAGGGTATGAACCGTCACGTTTTCGGGCGCAAGCGCCAAAATACCGTCTAACGTGTGGGAAAAGCTTTCCTCCGTGTCGCTCGGCAAACCGGCAATGAGATCGGTGTTGATACAATCAAAACCAACCTTTACCGCCAGATCATAGGCATCGTAAAACTGTGCAGCCGTGTGACGGCGCCCGATGGTTTCCAACACCGTATCCGACAGCGTTTGCGGATTGATGCTGACACGTGCGGCACCGCCGGCACGAATCGCCCGCAGTTTCTCTTCGGTAACCGTATCGGGGCGGCCGGCCTCCACCGTGTATTCACGCACAGTGGAGATATCAAACGATTCCGCTACCGTGCGCATCACGGCGGTCAACTGCTCAGCCGACAGAGTGGTGGGCGTACCGCCGCCGAAATACACCGTTTCCAGCCGCAAGCCAAGGTGGCGTGCCACTTCACCTGTGCGGCGAATCTCACGGCAGAGCAACTCAACATACGGATCTACCAAATGCTTGGCCTTTGCCACGGTATATGACACAAAGGAGCAGTAATCGCAACGTGTGGGGCAAAACGGCACCGAAACATATAAACTGAACGATTCGGGGCGAGAATGCGCCAACAAGCGATTTTCTGCCGCAAGCGTGGTGCGTACCAACTGCATCTTTTCATCCGAAAGCAACAGTTTGTCCCGAAAAAACGCTTCGGCTGCAGCACTGCCCTGCTCTGCTGTTAAGCGTCGCAGCAGTTTCACAGGGCGCACACCCGTCAACACACCCCAGCTTTGAGTAAAGCCGCAAAGCTTTACAAGGTGATGGTAAAGCAGTGTCGCCATTGCCAACTCGCATGCATCGCGGTGATCGTCCTCCCCTTTTTTCACCGTCTGCTCGGCTGTTTCGTCAAAATCATCCAACATTAAACGCACGGTGATACGAGATCCGCCGTCCACCTCTTCCAGCAAGGTATATGCCTTCACACCGTCTTGCGGCATCTGTTCTGCGCCGCCGTGACGAATCGGCTCGTGCGGCAAAAACAGCCGCGCAGTATTTTCCAGTTCAAAATGAAAATCGTGCCCCTGCATCGCAATATACATTGCGCATCCCTCATTTCATATAGGGGTTATGTTTTTGTTCTTCAAACAGCGTAGTTGCCGCACCGTGACCGGGCAACAGCCGCAAGTCCTGTGACATGGTGGCAAAACGCGCTAACGTATCGGCCAACACCGCCCCGTCGCCCGACGGCAGATCACACCGACCAACCGAACGCTCAAACAAGGTGTCACCGCAAAACAGCGTATCTTCGCACAAATAACAACTGCTGCCGGCGGTGTGCCCCGGTGTGTGCCACACAGTAAAGGACACGTCACCAACCGCAACCGTATCTCCCTCACCCACCGTTTCGGTCGGACGAGGCAGCGAAAACCTCGCTTGGGGCACAAGCCAGTTCATCAAGTTACGCGCAACATCGTCGAGCGCTGCCGCTTCTTCCAGCGGCAGCACAAAGCGCGCACCCGTTTGCTGCAGCAAAGCAGGCAGTGCTAAAAAGTGATCAATATGTAAATGGGTGAGTAACACGGCTTCAACGGTAAGACCGTGCGCCTGTGCCGCGGCCAAGATACGCTCAGCCTCGTCGCCGGGATCAATAACGGCCGCACGCTTTTTGGCACCCCACACCAAATAACAATTCGTGCCAAGCTGACCGACCGTAAGTGTTAGGCATTCCATATTATAAGCTCCTCGCGTCCACCGCAGTATCCAGCCACAACGTAACGGGGCCGTTCGCTTGCATGGCAATGGTCATATCCGCACCGAATACACCCGTTTCCGTCGGCACGCCCTCGTCCTTCAAATACTGCACAAACGTATCAAACAAGGGTTTGGCATGTTCGGGGCGTGCGGCTTCCACAAAGGCCGGACGCCGCCCATGCGAGGCATCACCGTACAAGGTGAAGTTAGACACGACCAGCATGCCGCCGTCGATATCCTGCACCGAAAGATTCATGCGGTCCTCGTTATCCGAAAACACACGTAGACCGGCCACTTTTTTGGCGAGCCAACGCGCCTCTTTTTCGGTGTCGGTATGCGTAATACCGACCAACAGCAATGCGCCTTGGCCAATGGCCCCCACCACATGGCCTTCCACCGACACGGCGGCTTCGTATACCCGTTGAAACACTGCTCTCATGACGTTATCCTCTCGTAATGCTGTGGACACCCGTGATCTTACGCAAGCGCGCAATCACCGTATTCAAATGCTCCACACTGTTCACCGCAATGGTAAGGCCGATGGTAGCCTCGCCTTCGTCATTATCCTTACTGTTCAGCGCATGGATCATCACGTGCATCGAAGCCAGTTGCGTGGTAATATCCGCCAGCATACCCATTCGGTCAGCGGTGCGCACCAGCAAAGTGGCCTTAAATTCCGAACGGTCGGAATCGTCCTCCCACCACGCACCGACCCAACGTTCCGGCTCGACAGCGGCGGTGATATCCTGCGGCACGTTATTGCAATCACGTTTGTGCACCGACACGCCGTATCCACGGGTGATAAAGCCGATGATATCGTCGCCCGGCAGCGGATTACAGCAGCGTGCGAACTTCACCAAGCAGTTATCGGTATTTTCAATAATCACGCCGCCGTTGTTGCGATGCGACCGCGGCGGTGCAGTAATCACTTTTTCGGGGGTGAGCACCTCTTCCGCTTTCATCATACGGGTGTATTCATCCTTGATGCGCGACAGCACACGCGACATAGCCACACCGCCGTAACCGATAGCGGCATAAAAATCGTCGATCTCGGCGTAGTGCCAACGGCGGCTCTGCCCGGCAATCAGTTCCTGCATACGCTCTTCGGGCAAGCGCACCCCAATGCGCTGCAGTTCACGTTCCAAATCCTGTTTGCCCTTTTGAATGTTCTCTTCACGGCGTTCTTTTTTGAACCATGCACGTATCTTGTTGCGCGCTTCACCGGTGCGCACAAAGTTGAGCCAATCGCGGCTGGGACCGCGCCCTTCAGCTGACGTGGTGAGAATTTCCACGATCTCGCTGTTTTTCACTTGATAATCCAGCGGCACGATACGTCCGTCTACCTTCGCACCCGTCATGCGGTTGCCCACCGCCGAGTGAATAGCGTAAGCAAAGTCCACCACCGTGCTGCCGAGAGGCAGCGAGATGACGTCACCCTTGGGGGTAAAGATAAACACGTCATCAGACGTGAAATCCGATTTAATGCTGCGCACGATCTCTTCCGCATCGTCGACATCCGCCTGATTTTCGATAAACTGGCGCACCCACGCCAACCGATCTTCCAGTTTATCCTTGCGTTGAATACCAAGCTTATATTTCCAGTGCGCTGCGATACCGTATTCTGCCGTGTAATGCATTTCCCACGTGCGGATCTGCACTTCAAACGGAATCTTTTCCTTGCCGATAAGCGTGGTGTGCAGCGACTGATACATGTTTGGTTTCGGGGTAGAGATATAATCCTTAAAACGATTCGGCAGCGGATTATACATATCGTGAATAATACCGAGCACGTTATAACAATCGTTTACCGTGTCCACGATCACGCGTATGGCATACACATCGTAAATCTCATCCAGCGAACGCCCTTGCACGTACATTTTGCGATAAATGCCGGCAATGCTCTTAATACGTCCCATCACGTAGGGATGCATGCCGTATTCCGCCAAGCGATCGGTCAATTTTCTTTGCAGCTGCGCCAAGAATTCGTCACGCTCATGCTTGCGCAGTTCCAGCGCTTCTTCAATATCGTGATAACCGATGGGATCCAACTCACGCAACGAGAGGTCTTCCAATTCCTCTTTCATGGCACGGATACCAAGACGGTGCGCCAGCGGCGCGTAGATATCCATAGTCTCCTTCGCTTTGTCGCGGCGCTTTTGCTCTGCCCAGCCGGCACGGGTGCGCATGTTGTGCAAACGGTCGGCCAGTTTAATGATCACCACACGGATATCCTCCGACATGGCCAACAGCATTTTGCGAATATTTTCCGCCTGCTGCTCCTCACGGGAATTGAAGGAGATCTTGGTGATCTTGGTCACACCGTCCACCAGCGCGGCCACGTCATCGCCGAATTGGCGGCGCAAATTGGAAAGTTCCACCGCTGTATCTTCCACCACATCGTGAAGAAGTGCTGCCACCACCGCTTCGGAATCCATGCCCAGTTCCACCAAAATGGTGGCAACCGACAAGGGATGGCACACATACGGCTCGCCCGAACGGCGCAATTGCCCCTCATGTGCCGTTACCGCCACCTTGATCGCACGGTCAACCGTGGCGATATCGTAGGTCTTTTCACTTTTAACGATCGCTTCTTTCAACGCACAAATAGCGTTTTCGGTGGTGATCATGCGGTTTCCCGTCCTTTCAAACCAAGGATAAATTCCATAATGGGAGTGCCGTTTAAATCGGTTTTTCCCGTGGTGGGGATCACCGAAATCGTCAGCATATCGCCCCCATCGTTTACATGTACCAAGCCGGCTTCGCGCAAGCTTTGCAGTGCAACCAACAGTTGAGCCAGATGCATGCCGCGCCCGGTGGCATACCACAGCTGTTCCACCGTGCCGCGCCACACACCCGTGGCGTGCAGCAAGCGATACAGCGCCGTGGTGTGCGCCCGTTCGGGCAGGCAGGTAGCAGGATCCGCCACCGCTTCATGCCGCATAAGGGCCGCCACGCTTGCCAAGTCCTGAACAAACGTGTCCTGATCGGTTTCGGCAAAGCGAATATCTTTGATGATCAGCGATGGCGAAACCACCCCACGGAACTCGTTGCGTTCCAACGTAACCGCCAAATGCAACCGCGCACCGCACGGCACGGGGAAATCCGCCTGTGTTGTCTGGAACTTCATGGCACTGACCATCACCCCATCACGTGAAAGCGCCAGTCGCATATGCCGCCCGTTTGCCACAGGGGTTATGTTTTCGAGTTTCATATCCGAAAGTTGAAACACAGGCGACGGATTGCCGCTTCCGAACGGTTCCAACGCGGCGATCAACTGCAGTTTTTCCACGTCCACTTGACCGGGACGCAGTTTAAAATCCAAGCGCAGTTCCGGCACCGGCATCACGGGGTAGTGGGCGGCGGCGTAACTGTTAATACGGCGGCGGAACTCGGTCACCCGATCGGCCGAAAGAGTCACACCGGCAGCCAATTCATGCCCGCCGTAGTTTTCCAACATATCCCCTACCGCCGTTAACGCCTCGAACAGTGAAAAACCTGCCAAACTGCGACCGGATCCATGGGCTGTGCCCTCGCTGACGTTCAGCACCAAACACGGCTTGCCGTAACGTTCCAACAAACGGGCAGCAATGATACCGACCACACCGGCATGCCAGTCGTGTCCTTCCACTACCAGCACACGGTCATTCAGCAGCTCCGGTTCTTGCTCCAACCGTGTCGTAACCTCTGCCAATATCGCGCCTTCCACCTCCTGGCGGCGCGTGTTGAGCGTTTGGATCTCCCCTGCCAAGCGTGCGGCTTCATCCACATCCTGCGACAACAACAGTTGTTCGGCAATGAAGGGATCTCCCATGCGACCGGCAGCATTGATGCGCGGTGCCAACGAAAACAGCGCCACACTCGATGTGATGGGTTTATCCGCCACACCGGCCACCTCGGCCAATGCACGCAAACCCACACGTTCGCCACGTGCGAGCACACGTAGCCCTTCTCGCACGAGTATGCGGTTTTCGCCCACAAGAGGCATCACGTCGGCCAGAGTGCCAATGGCCACCAGATCGGCAAAGCGGCTGAGCATAGCGTCTTCATCGCCATCCAATGCGCACACCAGTTTGAACGCCACACCGACACCGGCATATTCCTTAAAACCGCTGCCGCAATCAGCGCGGTGCGGATCTACCACCGCAACCGCACGCGGTAACACCTCTTGCGGCTGGTGATGGTCGGTCACCACCACGTCCACACCGCAGGCGGCGGCGTATTCCACCGCTTCCACGGCAGAGATACCGTTATCGACTGTTACAATTAAGCGCACGCCATCGGCAGCCAACACGTCCACCGTGTGGGTGCGCAAGCCGTAACCTTCCCCCTCACCGTCGCGTTTGGGAATGCGATAGGTCACGTTGGCCCCTTTATCGCGCAGGTAGGTATACAGCAAGGCGGTAGCAGTCACACCGTCGGCATCGTAATCGCCGAACACCGCTATGCGCTCCCCCGTTTCAATCGCGCGTTCAATGCGCTCCACCGCGGCATCCATATCCTGAAAACAAAAGGGGTCATCCGTAAGCTCTCCCCCCAATAAAAACGTTTCCGCCTCGGCAGCGTCGGTCACGCCGCGCTGCGAGAGCATCAAGGCCAAAAAGGGGTGTAAACCGCACGTTTCTGCCAATGCCGCCGCACCGTCTTTATCCAGCGGCGAAGATACCCACCGTTTAAACGCCATCGGTCACGCCCTCCTTTACTTACAGATAATTTAGTAATTTATTATACTACTTTTCAAGACAATATACAACCACTAAACCCATAAAAAAACAACAATTTCCGCATTTTTTAAAAAAAGAAAAAATTTTGCTTTTGGGTGTTCCATTTTTCCGGTTTTTGTTTTATACTAAATATATATACGCGTTGAGAAAGGGTGGCCTTTTATGTCACAACAGGATATTTTAAAAACGGTGCACCGTGTGCATTTCACCGGCATCGGCGGCTCAGGCATGTGTCCCTTGGCCGAGATCTTGCTTTCGCTGGGGTATGAGGTCAGCGGCTCGGACGACTATGCCTCAGATAACTTAAAGCGCATGCAATCGCTCGGCATCACCGTGTCGCTACCACTGGCGGCCGGCAACGCCGATCATGCGGAGTTGGTGGTATACACCGCCGCCATTCGCACCGATCATCCGGAATTGGCGTCGGCTGCCGCCAAAGGAATTCCGCTGATGGAACGCGCGGTGTTTTTGGGACTCCTTACACGGCGGTATGCGCACACCGTTTCGGTGGCCGGCACCCACGGAAAGACCGGTACAACCTCCATGCTTTCGCAGATCTTACTGAAAGCAGAACTGGATCCCAGTATCTTCATCGGCGGTCGCTTGCCGCTGATCAACGCCAACGGGCGTGCCGGCAAAAGCGACTGGATGGTGAGCGAAGCCTGTGAGTTCCTTGACCACTATCTCAACATGAAAACATCGGTGGCTGTGATTTTGAACGTCGATGCCGATCATTTGGATTATTTCGGCGATCTGAACGGTGTGATTGCCTCCTTCAAAAAATTTGCCGAAGGGGCGGAACAATGCGTTGTTGCCAATGCCGATGATGCGCCGGCCATGCAAGCAGTGGCCGATATCCCTGCCGAAAAACTCGTCACGTACGGCCGCGCCCTTACCTGCGATTGGAGTGCACAAAACATCGGCACCCACGGTGGCGCGTTCGGCGAATACGATTTGTATCACAAGGGACACTTCTTTACGCACATCCGTTTAGGTGTGCCGGGAACACACAACGTACACAACTCCATGGCGGCGGCAGCGGCAGCACACCTGTGCGGCGCCACAGCCGAACAGATCGCCGAAGGTCTTGCCACCTTTGGCGGCGCCGGCAGACGCTTTGAATTCTTGGGCAAGGCAAGAGGCATCACCGTGGCAGACGATTACGCCCACCACCCGACCGAGATCACAGCCACCCTCACCGCAGCAAAGGCGCTCCCCTACCGCCGCGTGTGGGCGGTGTTCCAACCGTTCACCTACTCTCGTACCAAGCGGCTGCTTTCGGACTTTGCCGCAGCGCTTTCACTGGCAGACGAAGCCTTGGTGTGCGACATCTTGGGTTCACGCGAGCAGGACGCCGGCGACGTTTCCTCGGCCGACATCACCGCGCTCATGCAAAACGGACGGTACCTCCCCACATTTGAAGACGTAATTGCCTATTTGAAGAATCATGCTGAAGACGGCGATTTAGTGCTCACCATGGGCGGTGGCAACGTATATAAATGTGCACAGCAATATTTAAAGCTGCTGCAAGATAACGAATAAAAAACGTCTCCCGATGCTTGCTGCATCGGGAGACGTTTTTTATTATAAGGCGCTCGATTTCGCCTCTCGCCAACAGAAATTACCAACCCATGAATTTGTCAAATGCGGCGCTGCTTTCGGCAGCCGGCGCGAGAATACTGTCAAAAATGGCTTTATATTCTGCCGGGACCTTATACAGAAGTATGTCACCGTTTTCTTGCCAATCGACCAATGCATAACCGTCTTCACGCTCATAAAGTTCACTGCACACGCGAGAGAACAGGCCGTCCTCACTGCACCATTCCAAACTCACGGCACAGACACCTTCAGGTTCTCCCACCGGGAACGGCGAAACGGTTGCCTTCACCCGTTTCACGGCGTTCACCTGCTCTTCGGTCAAACGCATCACCTTCTCCGACCAGATTTCCTCTTCGGGATCCCAATGGGAATACAAATAGCGTATGCTACTCAATTGCACACCGGCCTCCATACGGGCAATCAGTTCCGCGGCATCCTCTTCCAGGCAATAATACGTATCATTGTAGCCAAGGATGTGGCTGTCTTTCAGAACACTCGTATCGCTGCTGTAAAAATGCAGCGAGGCAAACATATCTTTCAGCAACACGGGCACGTCAGGCTCAGTCACGGCGACCAAATCCACCCAGTCCATCAGCGGATTAAAATCCTCATGATACGGCAAGGGTACATACGTCTTACCGTTCAACAAAACCGTACCGTCTTCTTGCATAATCGCGTGATGGGCACGCGCGTCATCCAACTCTTTACACCCCACCAGTGAACCGCACAGCAGCACGGCAATCAACAAACAGAGTATGCGTTTTGCTTTTACCGACATAACGTCCCCTCCTTACTCCAAGTTGAGTTTGCGTTTTAAAATGTAGCGCGTGAGGAAAGCATATGCCACACCCTGCAGCGCATACCACACGATCAGCACACCAAACAGCCAATGTACGGCCTCAGCGGTATGGTGGGAAAAGAAGAATTCGATCTCACCAATCAACGAGGTGGCAGACCCTACCACCAACAGCACCGTACCGAGCACTTGGGTGGCAAAATAATAGCCGAAATACACGCCCACCGCTGCCAACACGCGATTTTTGTGGGTCAACTGTCCCACCGAAAGGCACGCGTAATACAGCAGCATGGTGGTCATCAGCGCCACAGGCAGCAGCACACACAACTCTGCCACGTAGAACGGCAGGTGTGAGCCGAGTTCGCGTTGCACTGTCTTCCAAAGATAGGCGGCCGCTTTGATAATTTCCACAAACACGTCACCGGCAGTGATCACACTCGTAGCCAACAGCACCGCCAGTAACGTAGCCACTTGAAACAGTAAAGCGACAAACAGTTTTGTCAAAATATGTTGCGTTGGGGTCACCGGCAAGGTAAAGGTAAGGTACCCCTCACCCGTGAAAAGGTTTTTATAAAACCGTACAATAGAAAACACAAACGTCAACCCGAGGGATACCACCACCGCCAGCACAAAGGCAAACACGGAGGATCCGTTGATAATATTGTATGTCGTGGTATCCGATTCAAACATCTGAATAATGCGTCCGAGCAACGCCACGCCGAGCAGCACCAACTGCGTCGGCACCCACACACGCAGATACGCTTCTATCTCGTGTTTATACAGTTTCTTTACCATTTAAACACCTCCCGGAACAAACCGTCCACACTCTTGCCCTCTTCTTCACGGATGCTGTCCACCGAACGGTGCAGCAGCAAATGACCGTTTTGCAAAAACAGCACTTCATCAAGCACCTGCTCCACATCGGCGATCAAATGGGTGGAGATGAGCACCGTGGCACCGGGGTTGTAGTTATTGATGATGGTGGAAATAACGTAGTCGCGCGCAGCAGGGTCCACACCGGCGATCGGCTCATCCAGCACATAGAGTTTCGCGTTGCGGCTCATCACCAAAATCAAACACACTTTTTCTTTGTTGCCCTTAGAGAGCGTTTTCAAACGGTGATCCGGTTTGATACTCAAATGTTCCAGCATTTCAAAGGCCAGCGCCGGGCGAAAATCTTCATAAAAATCTTCAAACAGCGCCACCATTTGCCGAATGGTCATCCAAGAATTTAAATAACTGTTATCCGGCAGATAGGCCACCAGTTTCTTCGACTCCACTCCCGGCTCAAAACCGCCGACCGTCACGCGGCCCGCAGTGGGAGTCAGCAACCCGTTCACGATTTTGATGAAGGTGGTCTTGCCGCTTCCGTTGGGGCCCAAAAGCCCCACGATTTTGCCGCTTTCCAACGTGAAGCTCACGTTATCCAGCGCCACTGCCGAACCGTACTTCTTAGTAAGGCCGACACATTCCAACAACACGCTCATACCGCATCCTCCTTTGGCGGCCATGCCGCTACAAATTTCTTAACGTCGTCGCCCTGCATGCCCAATGCAGACATTTCAGCAAAATAGAGAGCCGTCTTCTCTTCCCATAGGCGCTGCAACGTGGCATGCGCACGGGAAACGTCCTCTGCCACGTACCAACCCGAACCGCGCACGGAATACACGATGCCATCCTGCTCCAACAATTCGAACGAACGCTGCACCGTGTTGGGATTCACCCCGGCTGCCAGCGCAACCTCGCGCACCGAAAGCAAGCGCTCGCCTGCACGGAACTCGCCCATCGCAATACCCAGACACAGTTGCTCACCGATTTGTGGGCACAGTGCTTTGGATTTATCCAATTTCCATTGCATAGCGTCACCTCCTACTGTACTACCTCGCTAATACAATAATACACTTTTCCCAAAGGTTTGTCAAGAAGAATTTTGAAAAAATTTCTGTCACCTTTCTCAATCGGCTCTGCTATACTTTTTTCAATAACAAAAACAGCCGCCTTCGGGGCGGTAAGGTGACAGACACTCCATAAAAAACAACACTTTGAAAGTGTCATCGTGTGTCCCCTGTTTTACAAGAAAGAAAGCCATATCGCAAACCGCGGTTTGCGATATGACTCTCCTTTCGAATACAACTGAGGCGCACGTCCCTGCGGAGTGCGCCTCAATGTGGTTTTTCGTTTTATTTTGCTAAGCGCTCCAGCACCTTCAACGCCAACCGGCGCGCAACAAGCAAGCGACTTTCGGAATCCAATGTGGGGCATTGCACGCCAATCGAAAAGACATACGTATCAAAAGCGACTAACAGTTCACCGCTTTCGCCGCACCAATAGGCGCTTTCGCCCAATTGCGGCGCTTCGATCAGAGAGCCTGCCGGATATTGTCCCGTAAGCAAAAGGATGTATTCTGCCGCAGTCACAGTGGGCTCTTCCACCATCAACGATACCTGTGTAGTGTAATCCTCGGTAGAAAACAGCCACACCGTATCGTGTTCCTGCAGCATACCGTCGCCAAAGGTGAGGGTGGGAATCGCCTCGGCAACATCCTCTTTAGTCAGCAGCACCGTAAGGTCGATCACCTCGGGCACTTCCGGCTCCCAAATGGGGGTTTCCTCCGTTTTCGGGGGCTCTTCCTGCCCTTGGCATCCCACACAAAACA
>JAZODN010000002.1:0-4486 GCA_045597045.1 Acutalibacteraceae bacterium | reverse complement strand
ACTGCACGCCGTGTCGATATCGCCTGCACAGTCGGTGCACAGGCCGCACTCCTCGCACCACTCGCCCACGGCAAAATAACACTGATCGCAGTCGGGACAGTGGGTGCCCTTGTCTATGGCGCACTCCAGACACATATTGTCGCCGATCTCCTCGTTGGAGCAACCGTCGCAGATCTCGGAGCCGGTACAGTCGGTGCACTTGCCGCACTCAATACACAGATCCACGCACTCGTCGCAGGCGTAACACTCCTCGCAATAGGGTGAGCCGTCGATCCATTCCTGACAGTCGGGGCAGGAGTGCCCCGCAAACACGGGCAGTGCGGATACGGGTATCAACCCGACCAACACCACAAGCGTGAGCAACGCACTCAAAATACGCTTTGAGATCCCCGTTTTCATTCTTTCATCCTCCCAACGTCCCGCTCTCTTGACGGTCACGCGAAAGCGTGGTACAATAAGAACGGCATTTCTGTATCTTTACTATACTATTTTCGATCTGCCCCGTCACCACACCGTCGGTGTGGGATATCGGCTTTTTTGCGGGGGATATTTTGGGAAGGAGGGCGTAGCAATGGGAAGCTTATCGGTCGTTTACGGCATCACGGCGGCAGTCTCGCTGTTGATACTGGGCGGCTACCTTCTTTTGGTGCGCCCACGGGAATGGTGGTTTGCTCTCCTGTTCACTGCCGTGACGGTGGTAAACAGCGGCTATCTCGCCCTCTCTCTTTCCGAAACACTGGGTGGTGCCGTGACTGGCAATCATCTGGCATATGGCGGCTCGGTCGTTTTGCCGCCTGCCATGCTGTTCATTCTCCTTAAAGTGACAAAACGACGGTTTCCGCGCTGGTTGCCGCCCGTGTTGCTTGCAGTGGCCGCCGCCGTGTTCCTTGTAACGATGAGCCGCGGCTATTACCGCGAAGTCGATTTGGTATTTGTGGACGGCACCGCCGTATTGCAGAAGGTCTACGGGCCGTTGCATCTCGTCTACCCGCTGTATCTGTTTGCCTATTTTACCACCATGGTGGTGCTCGTTTTGCGCGTCGCCGTCAAAAAGGTGATGAGCACCGCCGCCCACGCCGTGGTGTTGACGTTGGCGGTGTTTATTAACCTTGCGGTGTGGGGCGCCGAGCAGTTGATGGACAACTCCTTTGAGTTCCTTTCGGTTTCCTACATCATCAGCGAACTGTTTTTACTGGGGCTCCATCTCGTCCTCGCCGAAAATCGGCGACTCACCGCACCGGTCGGGCAAGATGCCCCGCCGCAAAAGCGCGTGCCGCTTCCGTCGCCCGAGCAAGTGGACGACCCGTGTCTGCGCTTGTTTTTGGAAGGGGTCGGGCGACTGACGCCGACCGAAAAAGCCATCTTTGAAGCGCATTTGGCGCGCATGACCACCGAGGAGATCCTTTCTACCCTGTGCATTGCGGAAAACACATTGAAATTCCACAACCGCAACCTCTACGGCAAACTCGGCGTGTCCTCGCGTAAAGAGTTGTATGCGGTGTATAAGCAACTGACTGCCCCTTCGTTGGAAGAATAGGAAAAAGCCGCCTCTGCTTAGGGATAAAAAACAGAGAGAATGTATCGTAAATGGTACATTCTCTCCATTTTTACGGATATTCACTTAACAAGCGGATGTTTCGACCACAGCACTCGCTCACGGGCGGTTTTTGTTTTATTCTTCCAGTGCGGCCATCGCTTCGCGGAACAGTTCGCGCAGGCGGTCGCGCTGACCATCCAAATACAAGTAGCCAAACAGCGCTTCCATGCCGGTCGCGCGGTGGTATTCGGGCGAGTTACGCGAGGTGTGCGCGTTGCGGCCGCGGCGGAACACCGCTTCCTCCGCTTCGGTGAGCAGCGGCAGCAGCCTCTCCATCGCTGCCGATTGCGCTTCCGCGCGCACAAAATCCACCGAGGCCTTGTGCAGCGTGCCAACCGGTCGGTTGGCTTCGCACGCCAAATGCTCACGCACCATCAAGCCATACACACCGTCGCCCACAAAGGCGAGTGTCAAAGGACTGAGCGAAGAAGGCGTAACCCCGTCGCTCAACAAACGAAAGGTGTCCAAAAACCCACCCCCGTTAGTTCACGAACTCGAAGTCGAAGTCGTATAGGCTGACCGTATCGCCTTCCTGCACGCCGGCTTCGCGCAGCGCATCGATAACGCCCGACGATTGGAGCAAGCGTTGGAAATACTGCAAACTCTCGTAGTCGTCGATATCCACCGTGCGCAAAACGGGCAGCAGCCACTCCGCTTCCACGAAATACACGTCATCTTCCACCGTCACCACAGGCTTGCGGCCGGTGTCTTCCACCGTCACCACGGGGGCTTCCGGCTCAAATTCGCGAATAGGCGGCAAGGTCTGCAATTGCTCGGCGCACGCTTTAATAAGCTCTTCGGTGCCGTGAGCAATCGCAGCCATCATCGGGAAGAAGCGATAACCGCGCTTCTCCATTTCTGCCGCAAACGCCTCCACCGCTGCATCGTCCACCAGGTCACACTTGTTACCGGCCACGATCATGGGGCGGGCGGCAAGGTCGGGATTAAACTCCTGCAATTCGCGGTTGATAATGTCGAAATCCTCCAACGGATCGCGGCCTTCGCTACCGGCCACATCCACCACGTGCACCAACAAGCGGCAACGCTCCACGTGCCGCAAAAAGTCGTGGCCTAAACCTACCCCCTCAGATGCGCCTTCAATAATGCCGGGGATATCCGCCATGACAAAAGAGACGCCTTCTGTCACGCGCACCACGCCCAGCACGGGCGACAAGGTCGTAAAGTGATAATCCGCAATGGCCGGTTTGGCTTCGCTCACCACCGAAACCAAGGTGGATTTTCCCACGTTGGGGAAGCCAACCAGACCGACATCGGCCAGCAGCTTCAGTTCCAGACGCAGTTCGGGCGCTTCACCGGGAATGCCGGGCTTGGCAAACCGCGGCGTCTGGCGCGTGGGGGTCGCAAAATGTGCATTACCCCAACCACCGCGACCGCCGCGCGCCGCAATAAACGGCTCATCACCCGACATATCTGCCATCAGACGGCCGGTCGTATTGTCATAGATCAAGGTGCCGCGCGGCACTTTGATCACGAGATCCGCGCCGGCTTTACCGAAGCAGCGTTTGGCACCGCCGTTTTGGCCGTGCTCCGCTGCGTATTTACGCTTATAGCGAAAATCCGACAAGGTGTTGCAATTGTCTTCCGCTTGAAAGACGATATTGCCGCCGCGGCCGCCGTCGCCGCCGTCGGGCCCGCCCGACGCCACGTATTTTTCACGGTGGAAGGACACCGCACCGTTGCCGCCGTTGCCGGCGCGCACATGAATGATCGCCTTATCGATAAACATAGAATCCCTTCTTTCGTGTAAAAAAACGGGAGTGCCGCCGTTGCTGCACTCCCGTTTTGCGCCTTACTGCTCGACCGCGTACACGCTCACGCGCTTGCGATCCTTGCCCACGCGCTCGAAACGCACGGTGCCGTTCACCAAAGCGAACAGCGTATCGTCCGAACCAATGCCGACATTGTTGCCGGGATGAATGTGGGTACCGCGCTGACGCACCAGAATGTTGCCCGCGAGCACATACTGACCGTCCGCACGCTTAACGCCGAGACGCTTAGACTCGGAATCACGGCCGTTTTTCGTGGAGCCAACGCCCTTCTTATGAGCAAAGAGCTGAATGTTAATTTTCAACATAGCAAATGACCATCCTTTCATGATGATGAGATCTCACACGGTGATGAGATCCACGTGAAGTCGCTTCGGATATTGCTCTTGCAATCCCGTAAGATGCAACTGCAGCCCTTCCAACACATCTGCCGCGCGATCTTCATCGCCCGGCTTCAGCAGAAGGAAGAGGAACCCGTCTTCTACCGTGATATCGGCTTTGCAACCGCACACCTCGGTGACGGTGTTGGCGGCCATATATACCGCCGAGGAGATCGCCGCACACACGATGTCGCTGCCTGCTTTGCCGCCCGCATGCCCTTCCATTCGAAAGCCGCACAAGCGTTCATGGCGAGAAAGCATCTGCACCAGCACCACGGTGACTTACGCCTCCGTCGTCTCCGCAGCAACCTCTGCCTTGGGAGCGCGAGGAGCACGGGCGTGGATCGCACCGATCTGCACCTTGGTGTAGGGCTGACGGTGACCCTTGCGACGCATGTAGCCCTTCTTGGGCTTGTAGGTCAGAATGTTGATCTTCTTGCCCTTGCCGTTCTTCAGCACGGTGGCGTCGACGCTGGCACCCTTGATGTAGGGAGCACCGACTTTGAGATCCTTGTCGTTGTGGAGGGCGATCACGCGATCGAATTTGATCTCGTCGCTCTCCGCGGCATCCAGCTTCTCGATGAACAGGATATCGCCCGTGTTCACTTTGTACTGCTTACCGCCGGTTTCGATGATTGCGTACATACTTTTACCTGCCTTTATCAGTCTCGCTGTTGCGGGCGGCGTTTTAGGCGCACTTAATAAGCCCGTTTCATGCGGCA
>JAZODN010000001.1:0-17347 GCA_045597045.1 Acutalibacteraceae bacterium | reverse complement strand
ATTCGTAACGATTTTATCAAAGGGTTGCCTTACCGCTATGATTCCACTATCGTACGCAGTGAAGATTATCTTTTGTGGGTGCAACTGCACTTTGCAGCAAACTGTGTATGCGTGTTGCCGGATACCCATTTCTATCACTATGTTGTCACAACGGGCTCCATTACTCACCGCTATGTCAAAGGGTACTGGGATATGGCGCTGAAAATCTATCACACATTACAAGCCGACTTGCCGCAAACCGATGAGATCACCGCCCGCTTAGACAACATGCTGATACACCGCACGCTCATTTCGCTGAACAACGCAGCCGCCGCCAAGGACAAAGCGGTTTTCAGCGCCGACTGCAAAGCGATCCTGCGCAACGGGGAAGTGCGCCGCATCGTGCGTTCATGGGGCCTGAGAGAGGGCTGGCGAAAACACGGTGCATATTACTTGCTGCTAAAGCTGCGCTTGTATTCTCTGATCAAACTGCGGTATAAAATGAAATGACAGAAGGCGCAATAACAGCGTAATCTTAAAACACGAACAAAACAGAGGAGCATGTATCTCCTCCTACCACCGCTGTGATATTTCAAAAGGAGAAGGGCCCACATGAAGACACAATCTAAGCTGACTACCGCCGTTTTGATGATGACCGTGTTTGTTCTCACAGCTGCGCTTGGTATCTGGTCGGCCTTTGACTCGACCAAACTGTTTTTGGTGACGGCTCTCTGCTTTTTAGGGTGCCTGTATTACGCCGTGCGTCGGTTGGAAGAAAACGTGTTTCTCTTTTCCTTCCTCGCATGTTTTGCCACTTTCCTGCTGTTTGGTCACACGGTCAACAAATTCACCCGTGTATACGGCGGTAATTTTTCCCCTTCGATCGAACTCCACGTCGACACCGTTCTTTTGCTCAGTTTGCTCAGTTTGTTGGCCGGCTATATCGCGATTGATAAAGGCGTGCGCAAATGCGCACCTCGCCCTGTGGAAGACGACAAACGGCTCGTCATGCGCAAAAGCGGAAAACTGTTGTATTTTTGCTGCTATCCGTTCTGGATCGTTGCCTTGGCAGAAAAAGTTTTCTTTGTAGCTGCGAACGGATACACCGCTTACTACACGTCGTTCGCCTCTGCTCTCCCCTCGCTTCTTTTGCTGCCGGCATCCATGGCACCCATCTTTTTCTATTTCTTTCTTGCAACCATGCCGTCAAAAAAAGAGGCTGCGTTACCCCTTCTGCTCTACTTCGCATATAATACCCTGTCACTGGCAACCGGTCGTCGCCTTTCCTTCATCACCGGTTTGTTGGTCGTTTTTTCCTACTTGATGTTGCGCAACCGCATCGCCTGCGGCACGCGCAAATGGTTGCCCAAAAAGTGGCTGATTACACTGTGCATTGCGGCGCCCCTTTTGCTGACGGTCATGTATTTGTTTGAATACTTGCGCGCCGATGCAGCGGTGGGAAATTCCGCACAGTATTTTCCGCTGTTTGGTTTCTTCGTTCGCCAAGGCACTTCGGTCAACGTGCTGAAATATGCCCAATTGTTTGCCGATCGTTTGCGCGAAGACGCCTGCTACTCTTTTTACAGTACGCTAAAGTGGCTCAGCGACAGTTTCCTTGAAAAATTGTTTGGCTTTGAAGTGCCGTTTGCGTTCGGTCGGCAATCCGAAGCCGTGGCGCTGAACGGCACCAGCTTGGCCGATTTCGTGTCATATCACGCCAATCGCAAGGCCTATCTTTCCGGCATCGGCTACGGTTCGTCATACGTCGAGGAACTGTTTGTGGATTTTGGCACGCTCGGTGTCGTGATCGGCAATATTCTCTACGGTGCCGTGCTGTGTCTGTTTTTGAAGAAGGCACCACAGCGCCGCAATATATGGCTGACCGCCATTGGCTTTTGCTGCGTCGAATCGCTTTTCGTTGCACCGCGCGCCTCGTTTGACGCCCCGTTTGCACGGCTTTTGTATACCGAATTTTTGTTGCCGTTACTCTTGATGGTCATATTGGTCAACTGGACGTGGTTGCGCAAAAAAGTCACCCCTGTTTTGTCTGCGGTAGACCGCGCGGTGTTCCAAAAGCCGGAAGCGTGGCTTGTGAAAGGCGCACTGTTCTTTCACTCGCATTTGCATACCCTCGCAACTCGCGTATACACCGCGTTCCACAAAGTACGGGGTCATCATTTTAAACATTGAGGAGGATACGCTCATGTACGACATTCAAGGCAAAAAACTGTTGATTTTAGGTGGCACATCCGCCTCGTTGGATCTGGTGAAAAACGCCAAGGCGATGGGTGTTTATACCATCGTGACCGACGATAACGAAACCGGTGTTGCCAAAGAAATTGCCGATGAGACGGCGCGTGTCAGCACCACCGACATCGACGGCTTGGTCACACTCGCAAAAGAATGCGGTGTAGACGGCGCCTTCTGCGGCCCCAGCGAATTCAACATTCGCAACCTCATTCGGCTGTGCGAAAAGGCGGGCCTCCCCTGCTACACCGATATGGAAACGTGGGATCACTGCGCCAACAAGGACGTGTTTAAACAGTATTGCATCGACTACGGGGTGGATTGCCCCCGTGAGTTCTTCGTGGATGAAAATTCCGATGAAGCCGCACTGGACACGGTGGATTATCCCGTCATTGTAAAACCGGTGGACGGCTCCAGTTCGGCCGGCATTTCCACCTGCATGGATAAATCCACCCTGCGCGAGGCTTGCCGTTTTGCCCGTGCTGCCTCCAAAAGCGGCCGTATTGTGGTGGAAAAATACATCGACAACGGCGGCGAGATCTTCGGCGTGCGGTATCTCTTGCAGGATGGCGAAGCCTACCCCTACCTGCTGATCGACACCTACGTGGTGGATCCCATCACCCGCAGGAGCCTGATCAGCGGTATGACCTTCACCCCCTCGAAATACAGCGACTACTATATGCAAAACATGGATGCCCAGGTACGCCGCATGCTGAAAGGTATGGGGCTCAAAAACGGCACCGCTTTCTTCCAGGCGCTGCCCTATAACGGCAAGATCTATATTCACGAAATGGGCTATCGACTGAGCGGCGGCATGATCTTCAAACTGACCGAACCGCTGATGGGCATTAACGACATGCGCATGATGATTCGCTGCGCACTGGGCGGTCCGATGTGTACCGATGAAGACGTGGCAAAGCTGGACATCGCCTGCAACGGCAAGTTTGGCGGCCAGCTGATGGTACCGCTAACCACCGGCACCATTGCACGCGTGGAAGGCTTGGAAGCGGCAAAGAATGTCGCTTGCGTTTCCGATTTTATTCAGTATCATTATGAAGGCGAAACCATCACCGACAAATTGATCGGCACGCTGGGCCAGCATTTCGGCCGATTCACCTTCATTGCCAACTCTGCCGAAGAGATCTACCACGCGATCACAGAGATCCAAAAAGTGCTGGCGGTATACGATGCTGATGGCAACCGTTTGAACACCTATCCTTTTGATTTGGAACGCGTATAAAAAAACATCCGCACCGATCGGTGCGGATGTTTTTTTATTCCGTTTCAGTCAATAATTCAATTAAATAGGCGGCTGCCTCACTAAGATACTGTCCACGCTTTGTCACCACTACGGGTTGACGGGTATACACCCTACTCTTAATCGGCAACAGCACCAGCCCTTCGCCAAAGGCTCCGCTTGCCGCAAACTGCCGCGGCAACAAGGTAGCACCAACACCCGCAGCTGCCATCGCCCAGGCGCTGGCAACACCTACCACTTCGGCAGCGATGTTCGGTGTTATATCCGCTCCCCTACAAAGTTTGTTAAACAGGCGGCGCATTTCTTGACTTTCGCCGACCACAACAAACGGAAGGTCACGGCAATCGGCAAAATCCACCGTCTCGGGCAATGCATCGGGGCCAAAGGGCAACTTATGAAGCATTGTATGCGGCACTGCAAGCACCAGTGTGTCCATCTCAATAGGGGTCACGTTTAACTGCGATTCATCGACCGGCAGGTTCACTACCGCCAAATCATATTTCCCCTCGGCAGCTTCTTTGCGCAGTTGATCGCTGCCGGTTTCGTGCAAAAAAATACGAATACCGGGGAATCTTTCTCTCACCCGTTTCAGCACCGACGGCATCAAATACAAGCAGCGAAACGGCGAAATACCAACCCGAAGGCTTCCCGCCTCGCCCGTGCGGTATTGCTCCATTGAGCGCAACAACTGTTCCTCCTTATATACCAGCTGCTGTGCCTCCTGCACAAAGTGTGTCCCCGCCGCGGTGAGGGTGATCGGCGTGGTGTTGCGGCAAAACAGCGTAACTCCCAGCTCCTTTTCCAACCCCAAGATTTGCTTGCTGAGCGCCGGTTGGCTGATATTCAATTTTTCCGCTACCTGTGAAAAACTGCCCACCTCCGACAGCATAATCGCATATTGCAACTGTTTTACGTTCAAACCACTCTCTTCTTTCCTTTTTCTATATAAGGTATATTACCATACCGGAATACCTTTTGGCAAGAAAAAATCGAATTCCCGAAAAAATTTTCATCTTTCACTTGACATTTGGAGGTTTGTGTGTATAATATAACCCATAAGGAATTTAACCTATAACGAAAAGGAATAAAAATTGAAAGGGGTTTTTGTTGTGCCGTTGTCTCTCGTATATCTTGGCGTTATGCTCCTCGTCATTTGCGTGTGGTTCTTGCTGCTGAAGCGTCCGGTGTATGAAGCGGTATTTGTCAGCTTTTTGGTGTTGCTGACGGTAACCGGCACCTGGGGAAATGTTTGGAACTATGTAGATGCCAGTCTTTCTACTGAACTGCTTTACTCCATGGTTGCGTTTGTGTCCATGTCCATACTCTTAACCAAAACCAAAATCATCGACAGTTGCATCGCGGTAATCCTCTCGCTACTCGGCCGCGTGACCGGCGGTGCCGGTTATGCTGCGGTTGTGGCCAGTAGCTTTATGGGAGCCCTCTCCGGCTCCGGCCCCGGCAACGTGATGGCCACCGGTAGCATCACCATTCCCGCCATGAAGCGTTCCGGTTTCCCGCCGGAGCTTGCTGCCAATATTGAAAGCTGCTCCAGCTATCTCGGCAACATGATCCCCCCCTCCTCCAACATCGTGGCTGCCATGGGCGCCTTTGCTGCGGTATATCCGCATTCGAACATGAGCGAAGGACAGCTTTGGGTCGTGCTGTGGGGCATTGCACTGTGGTTCATTTTGCAACGTTTGCTCATGGTGTTCGCCTTCTGCAAATATTATAAGGTGAAACCGATCCCCAAAGAGGACCTGCCCAATTTGAAGGAAACCTTGAAAACCGGCTGGCAAGGCCTGTTACTCCCGGTTATCATTCTGCTCCCCTTTGTGCTGGATTTTATGTTTAAAGATACTTTCTTTGCCTCCCGTTTGGGAACCGATGGGGCAAAATACCTCTCCAAATCTGTCTTATTATTTATCGGCGGTATTTCGGCACTATATGCCTGCCTGATTGCAAAGGACAAGTCGGTTGTACTTCCCCATCGTTTGGCTAAAATGTTCGGCGATGCGGTAAAAACGATTGCACCCGCCATTGCGGTGTGTGTGTTCGGCTATATGATCGGCGAGCTGTTTGCCGATCTGAACGTTGCAAACGACCTTGGCGGCATCATTGCCTCGTGGAATTTCGGTAAGCTTAGCACCGTTGCTGCCATCTGTTTGATTACCTGCTTCATGGGCATGGTGGTTCCCGGCTCTTCCTTGGTGGTTATTTTTGGCCCCGTATTTATCACCGTTCTCAACAATGTTAACGTAGATCCCGTACTGGCTGCTGCGATGCTCCCTTGCATCTGTGGTGTGATGTGCGGCATCACACCGCCACTGGCATTGGGTATGTATGCCGGCATGTCGATTGCTGAATCGGATTTCAGCAAGACCGTGAAAAACGACCTGTGGTGGGTGGCAGCACAATTCATACTACAGATAGTCATTTTGATGGGCTGGCTGCCCGTTCTGGGACTGTAAGGAGGTAGCGCACTATGAAAGACAAGATTATTCGCGTATGCCGCATCATCTTTGGTTACGGTATCATGCTCTCGCTGTTTGTTGGCGGATTGACCTTCTTCGGCTACGTCGCAGCACTCATCATTGGCGGACCTACTGCCACCGCCATTTGCACTTTCCTTTACAAAACGATAATGCCTATTGCGGTAAAAACCTCCACGGTTATGGTGCTGTTCGGCTTGGTGATTATGTATCTGAACGGTGAAGTCGCCCTTACCTCGAGCAAGAAAAAGGCTGTGAAGCACGAATCCGAAACCTGATTAACACAAAGAAGCGCCACCATCGGTGGCGCTTCTTTTGTTCTTCTCATTCTCGCACGGAAAGACGCTGCACCGCCACCGTTTTGCCGGTTTTATCATCCAGCGTAAACAGCGCCGCTTGCAATTCACGCGGGCCATCCGCCAGCGCAAAACGCACCGGAAGTTTGCCATGCATTTTGGCAATGGACAGTTCCGGTCGAACGCCCAGCACCGACGTGATCGGTCCACTCATACCTACATCGGTAATGTATCCCGTACCCTGCGGCAGTATCTGCTCATCCGCCGTGGGCACGTGGGTGTGGGTGCCAAACAACGCCGATATGCGTCCATCGGCATAATAGGCCAATGCCTTTTTTTCTGCCGTTGCCTCTGCGTGGAAGTCCACCACACAGAATTTCGGATTACCTGCCTGTTTAAGCAAAGCATCTAACGTGTCAAAAGGGCAGGCCAGCGGCTCCATAAAAGCGGTGCCGATCAGATTGATCACCGTCACCTGATATCGGCCGCGATCCACCGTGTAGAGACCGCTGCCGGGGGCGGACGCCGGAAAATTGGCAGGGCGCAACAACCACGGCTCCTGCTCCAGCAGTTCATAAAATTCGTGGCGACGGAAAGTATGGTTGCCGCCCGTGATCACGTCTGCACCGCTGTCGCGCAACGAGCGCGCCGCCACGGGTGTAATGCCATTGCCGTCGGCTGCGTTTTCGCCGTTCACCACACACACGTCCACCGCATATTGCCGTTTCAGTGTCGGCAGTACCTGACGCACAAACTCACAGCCGCGACTGCCAACCACATCACCCACACACAAGATGTTCATTGGTATATCCTTTCTATAAAAAGCGGGTGCGGAATCTCCGCACCCGCTTCCCTTTTTTATTTTGCGTAGTCCACTGCGCGATTTTCGCGGATGAGATTGACCTTGATTTGACCGGGATAATCCATATTGTCCTCGATCTTCTGGGCAATATCGCGTGCCAGCAGCATCATCTGATCGTCGCTGACCACTTCGGGTTTCACCAAGATACGGACTTCGCGACCTGCCTGAATAGCAAAGGAACGCTCCACACCGTTGAACTCGTTGGCGATCTCCTCCAATTTTTCCAATCGCTTGATGTAGTTCTCCAAATTCTCGCGACGGGCGCCCGGACGTGCAGCCGAAATTGCATCCGCTGCCTGCACCAGACAAGCCACAATGGTAGCGGCCTCCACATCGCCGTGGTGTGCTTGAATCGCATGTACGACCGCTTCGCTCTCTTTGTACTTACGCGCGATGTCCACACCGATCTCCACGTGGGAGCCTTCGATCTCGTGGTCCACCGCTTTACCGATATCATGCAACAAACCGGCACGACGTGCCACCGCCGGATCGATGCCGAGTTCGCTTGCCATAATACCGGCGAGGAAGGCCACTTCCATCGAATGATTCAGCACGTTCTGACCGTAACTGGTGCGATAACGCAAACGGCCAAGCAAGCGCATAACTTCGGGGTGAATACCGTGCAAGCCCGTTTCCAGCACTGCACGTTCGCCTTCCGCCTTGATGGTAGCTTCCACTTCGCGGCGCGATTTTTCCACCATTTCTTCGATGCGTGCCGGATGAATACGGCCGTCCGAAATCAAACGTTCGAGTGACAGGCGCGCAATTTCGCGGCGCACGGGATCGAAGCAAGACAGAGTGATCGCTTCGGGGGTGTCGTCAATGATGAGATCGCAACCGGTGAGAGTTTCGATCGCACGGATGTTACGTCCTTCGCGACCAATGATGCGTCCCTTCATTTCGTCGTTCGGCAGCGGCACAACCGAAATGGTTGCTTCGGTCACCTGATCTGCCGCCACACGCTGAATCGCGTGGGAGATCATGTTACGGGCACGGCGATCTGCCTCATCCTTAAGCTGCGCTTCGAAATCGGCGATACGCAACGCCTTTTCGTGGGTCAGCTCGTCGGTCAGAATGCCGAGCAAATACTCCTTTGCCTGCTCTGCCGTGTAGCCGGAAATGCGTTCGAGCATTTCAAACTGGCTGCGCTTGATGTTTTCCACATCTTCCAAGCGCGCCTCCACTTCCTTGGCACGCTGTGCAATTTGCTCTTCTTTCTTTTCGTAGTTTTCAATTTTGCGGTCCAGTGCTTCTTCCTTCTGCTGCAAACGGTTTTCCTGTCGCTGAAGATCCTTGCGACGTTCCTTCAGATCACGTTCCGCTTCACTGCGCAGACGGTGCACTTCGTCTTTTGCCTCCAACACAGCTTCTTTCTTCTTTGCTTCTGCTGTGAGGTTGGCTTCTTTAATGATACGTTCCGATTCCTGCTCGGCAGAGCCAATCAACGCTTCGGCCGTGCGGCGACGGCTGTTCACGCCGCTTTTAAACGCGACGATGGCCGACACCACCGAGCCGACGACCAAGCCGCCGACACCGGATACAACAATCCATATCATATCCATGAAACCTTGCACCTCCTAAATCCATTTTGTCAAAGTCACTATACGAATGAAGGCAGACACCGAAGGGTGCTGCCGAATATGCCCATACCAACGGCCTCACCGTTCGCCGTCAGTAAGATATACCCGACATATATATTACACTCTTATAAGCAACTTGTCAAGACGTGAGGTGCCGTTTTTTGTCCAACAACTCTAAAAAATTCCAAAAAAGATGTGCGTTTTACCAGTTTTCTGCACACACCGCTGCCACGGCACGGGCAATCAAACGCGCATTCATCACCAGTTCATCCACCCCGATAAACTCATCGGCACCGTGGATGCGATTGTCCACACCGGGGAATTCTGCACCGAAGGCCACCCCGTTGGGAATACCGTGAACATAGGTGCCGCCGCCAATCGCCAATCCGTGCCCCTTTTCGCCCGTTTCCTGCTCGTACACCTGCAAAAGCGTCTGCACAAACGGACTGCTCTCCGGCACGTGATGACCTTCCACACAGTTAGCGCAACTCACTGCAAACGACGAATCCAGACCGTCGTGCAACTTCTGCTCGATCTCTGCCACCGTGAAACTAACGGGGAAACGAATGTCGGCTCTTCCAACAAACTGCCCCCCTTCAATCGAAAGGCAAGTTAACGCCAGTGTCAGTGCACCCGAAGGGGCGTCGCTGCACGCAACACCGGCACTCTCACCGCCATATTCCGCAAACGGGAATTTAGCGGCCGCTGCCGCCACCGCGGCGCCGCCGACCTCCAGTGCCGCCAACACCTCCAGCAACGCCGTCACCGCATTTTCGCCCTTTTCGGGCATGGAACCGTGTGCAGCAGCACCGCAAGCTGTCACGCAAAGGCCTTCGTCCGTCTGTGCCAGCGTCACATGGTGTCCCACGCGTGACGCAGCCGCCGTAACGGCCGCTGCATCCACACCGTTCAAACACGCCACGGCTTCGGTAGGCACGGCATTCAGCGCTATACCTCCGCGCGCCCAACGCAGGCGGCTGTCGGTCATGGGGGCGGTCACGGTCAACTGTACACGTCCTTTTTCGGTGTTGATCAACGGATAACTCCCGTCGGGAGAAAACAAATACGGCGGAAACGCTTCTTTGGCTTGGTAATACTCCATATCGCTCGAACCGGTTTCCTCGTCACCACCAAGCACCACGCGACAGGCGGCAGGCGGCGTCATGCCGCACTCTTTCAACGCGCGCAGCGCAAACAGCGCCGCCGCTGCCGGGCCCTTATCATCGGTGGTACCGCGCCCGTACATTTTGCCATCCACGATCGCCGCACCCAGCGGATCTTGCGTCCACCCCTCGCCCAACGGCACAGTATCCAAATGGCAAAGCACGCCAAGGCGCGGCTCCCCTTCGCCCAGTTGCGCCGTACCCACGTAGTATTCGTGATTATGGGTAACGAGCCCCCATTCTCGGGCAATCGCCAGCGCTTCGTCGAGCGCTGACGCCACGCCGCTACCAAACGGTTTGCCGTCCTGCGGCTCGCCGCCCACACTGTCAATACGCACCAAGCGCTGTGCCGCCGTCACCAGCTCGTCGGCGTGTGCGGTGATCCATTCGTTCAGTTTATTCACGGTTCACACTCTCCTTATCTCTGCTTGCAGCGAAACCTCACCGCAATTTTCACAATGCACGGTCGGTTGAGCGCCGTTTTTGAACACGTTCCCCTCGAAACACACCTTGCCGAATCCGTAAAGATCTGCCAACGGGTGCGTGCACTCTTCAAACGTATTGTTGCGCAGTGTCAACGCTTTACGGAAATATACCCCCTCATCATGAGGCAGGTGATTGCTGTCGATCGTGTATACGCCCCAACCGGCGTATACGCAGTTACGAAACAGGTTGTTCTCTACCAGCACTGCTTCATCGCCGCCCGTTTCATACCAATACTCCGCTTCACATGCGAAGCGAATGGCCGGGCCGGGGGTGTGGAACACATTCTCGCGGAAGGTGTAGTCGGCACCGCCGCTGAGCAGCACGCCGCGTGCGCGGTTGTTCACCATGGTGCAGCGCTCGAACAGCACCGTCGCATGATACGAAGGCTCGTGCAGGCAATCCCCCTCTTGAACGAGCGAAAGATCACTGTCGGTAGTCATGGTCAATTCGATCGTATCCACATTGATGGGACGCACCGCTTGCACGTGCAGTTCACCGCGCGAAAGCAGTGTGCGCGAGTCGATCACCGCCGCGCGGTCGCCGACGCGGAAAATTTCAATACCGCGCGTTTCGGGGTGCATAAACCGCACCGTGACCGCACGCTCGCGCACCGACACCACACGCAGATACACACTGTGCAGATTCATGGCGTCATCGTGCTGTCCTTCAAAGTGGCAGTCGTGAATGTGGATCTTCCCTTTGCAGTGCACAAAATGGGTGGCATCCGAGTTTAAACTGAACAGACGGTGCGGCAGCACGCGCGTGGCACAGCCGTCCAGCTCCACCCCGTCACAGTTTTGCGCAATCAGCCCCATGCCGATACCGCTATACAGCGTAACGTTGCGGAACACGGTGTTGACGCAACGCTCCGCCAACATCACCGCCACACAACGCGATTCCGTGCCAAGCACCACGCGATTTCCTGCAGTAAGACTGCGGCGCATGCCTTCCACCCTCACGCAGCCATCTGCTGTCTGAGAATAGGTAAGATGCGACACGCGACCATCGATCGGTGCGTAGCAAACATATTCCGCACAACCGGCGGCCAGCTGTTCGGTCACGCCGTCGTATTCGTCAAAATAGAATACCCTCTGCGGATCATCCCATCGCTCGCCGATCATCAACTCGCCCTCGTCGATATACCACGGCTCGTCCTCTGCCATAGCCAACTCCATCCAATCGGCACCGGCACGCCGAATATCGGCACGGGTGTTTTTTGTGTGACGGCAAATAACGGAAAAATTCTTTAACGTAACGTTGCGGCAACCAAGCAGCGCAAACGGCTGCATCACGTCCTCGAAGATAAAGGTGCTGCCGCCACCGTCCAACGTGAAATCCTGCATGTTCTGAAGCAAAAATCCGATGCGCTTAAGCGCCGGTGTTCCGTGGTTCGACATGCACAGCAGTTGTTCGGCCGCCATAGCAGCCGAAAAGTGATACTCCCCTTTTTCAAACACCAACGCATCCGCCCCCGTTTCGCGACAATATTGCAATGCACGGGTGACGTTATCCGCCGCGTCTCCTACGGTATAAAATTGACTGAAATGTACCATGTCTATTCCTCCCGTTTATCCAAACTCTCCTATTCAGTTTACCAAGCAGTCTCCCGTTTGTCAATCAAAATTGCCGTGGATTCCCTGGTTGACAATTTCCTACAATATGTTACAATAATAGGTAGAATTTTTTGCGAAAGGAGGCGGCAATATGTCGCAGCATTTCACCCGTTTAGCGGCAGCTGTTTTGGCATTGCTCGCACTTGGGACCTCACTGCTTGTTACAGCCCAGACCGATACGACCGCCCTTAACACCACCGTCACCACGTCGGTTGCCACTACAACCACCGCCCCTTCCGCTGCAACCGTGACCGCGACCACCACGGCAGGTACGACCGTGAGTGACACCGGTGCCACTACCTCTGTTTCCGGCACGACGGTTACGACTTTGGATATGACTACCGCCGCTTCCGGCACCACCACAACCGCGCCGAACGGCGAGGCGCCGCCGAGCAACGAAGACCCGTTTGAGGCGTGGCTGGATGAACAAGGCTTCCCCGAAAGCTACCGCGCGCCGCTGCGCGCGCTGCATGCGCAATATCCGAACTGGGTATTCCGCGCACAGCACACGGGACTCACGTGGAAAGAGGTGCTGGATGCCGAAGCCGCGTTGGGTGTCAGCTTAGTGCCGACAGGCAGTATCGCTTCATGGAAATCGTGTGCCTACGGTGCGTATAACCCGGCCACGGGCGTGTGGAACGGGTTGGACAGCGCAGCTTGGGTCGCGGCCGACCGCGGCATAGTGGCCTATTGTTTGGATCCGCGTAACGCGCTGACTGCCACCGCTATCTTTCAGTTTGAAAACCTTGCCTATTCCGATACCTGCACCGTGGAAGGCGTAAAAGCGATTTTGGCAGGCACCTTCATGGCGGAGGGGGAATGGGCCGAGTGGTTTATGCTCGCCGGCCGCGAAGCCGGTGTCAGCCCGTATCACTTAGCCTCCCGCGCACGGCAGGAGCAAGGCGTTTACGGCAACGCGCTGGGACACGGCAATGCCGGGGCGCCGTATAACGGCTATTACAACCTCTTCAACATCAACGCGTACGCCACCGCCACCCTTTCCCCCATTCAAAACGGTGCGCGCTATGCCGCCACCACCAACGCCGCTTATCACCTGCCGTGGACTTCGGCGCTGCTCTCTATTCGCGGCGGTGCGGTCATTCTCGGCAATTCCTACATCAACCGTGAGCAAAACACGCTGTATTTGCAAAAGTTTGACGTGACCGACGGCGGCAACGGCCTGTACCGTCACCAATACATGACCAATATTTTCGCCCCCACCTCGGAAGCGACCACGCTTTCAGGCGCTTACACCGACGAGGTAAAGGCCGGCGCCATGGAGTTTTGCATTCCGGTCTACAAAGAGATGCCCGAAGAGGCCTGCACCAAGCCCACCTCCACCGGCAGCAACGACAACTGGCTTTCTGCACTGACAGTGACCGACCGCACCTTCACCCCCGCATTCTCGACCTATCGCACGGCATATGAGCTAAGCGTGCCGAACATGGTGTCTTCCCTGCGCGTGAATGCTGTGGCTTACAGTGCAACCGCTACGGTAAGCGGCACCGGCACCGTGCCGCTTAAAAGCGGCATGAACGCCGTAAGCATTAAGGTGACCGCCGCCTCGGGCGCGGTGCGTGTATATACCCTTTCGGTGTATCGCACCCCCTCGGAAACGGGGGACCAGGAAAACGCCCCTACACTGAAAAGCGAAACGTATCGCATTGAAGATACGATCCAAGGCATCGCCCCCGGCACCGCCGCAGATGCGTTTTTGAAGGGCTTCACCCTTTCGGACAGCGAAGCCTCGCTCATTGTGGTGGATAAAGACGGTGCACGCGTGACCGGCACGGTCGGCACCGGCTGTGTATTGCACGTGTTCAAGGGTGACACCTTGTTTGCGGTGTACCCCCTTTTGATTCGCGGTGATGTCAGCGGTGACGGCGCGGTTTCCATTGTGGATCTGCTGCAGATTCAGCAACACCTTTTGAAAGTGCGCACCTTAACCGACCACTGGCTGCACGCCGCCGACGTATCGCTCGACGGCGCGGTTTCCATCGTCGATTTGCTGAAAACACAGCAGCATCTTTTGAAGGTAACGGTTATCGAACAGTAAAAGGAGTGTTTTGTATGCGTAAATTCATCTGTTTTTTATGTGTGGCAACCGTGCTGTGTCTGCTGTTTGCCGCCCCACTCGCCGCCACGGCCGAAACCGCCAACGCGTATCTGGCGTTTTCCGCCAACACGGTCACGGTAGGCGATACGGTCACAGTAACCGCCTCGTTTACCGCCTCTTCCATCGGTGCGGTTTCCGCAACGGTGACGTATGACCCGTCGGTGATGCAGTTCGTTTCGGGCAGCAATGCAGCCGGCGGCGACGGCACGGTTAATTTAGCGGCAGCCGCCACGGCAGACGGCACCACCATGAAATTCCCCCTCACCTTCAAAGCGCTGGCTGCCGGCAGCTGTACCTTCACCATCGGCGGGGCCGAGGTGATCTCGTGGGAATATGCACCGCTGGGCACGCCCTCGGCCGGTGCGGTCATGAAGGTGCAAGCGGTTACCACCACCACGACTACCACAACCACTACTACGACGACTACCACAACCACTGCTACGACGACTACAACCACTACTACGACAACCACGACCAAGAAAACGACAACCACCACGGCCAAACCGTCGAGCACCACCACAACCACCACAACGCGCCGCCCCACCTCAACCACGGGCAGCACAACCAGCACCACCACTACGACCGCACAGCCGCTGTATTTGACGATAGAGGGCGTGACTTACACCGCCCTTGTACCCGAAAAGAACACCGTTCCCGAAGGCTTTGCAGCAGATACATTGCAATTCGGCACGCAGGCGCTCACCGCCTACTGCTCCGAAAACGGGGCGATTGCGCTGCTGTATTTAGCCCGTAACGAGGCCGAAGCAGCGTGGTATATCGCCGATACGGCAGCCGATGCCGTGTACCCCTTCCTGCCGTTTACGTTGGACGAGGCGACCTATTACCTTTTGGCAGACGAGGCACCCGACGGCTTTGTGCCCACCACCGTTACGCATGAGGAAGCCGAATGGGCAATGTTTGCCTTCACCGATGCGGCACGTGCCGATTTTGCGGTGTTCAAAGCCATGAACAGCGAAGGCAGCGTCGGCTGGTATTGCTGGGATACGGCAGAAGATACAGTGCAGCGCTATGTGCCGCTGACCACTACCGCGACCACTACGACAACCACTACCACCTCAACCACAACTAAGGTCACCGCCGCAGATGCGACCACAACCACCGCCGCACCGTTTACCCTGTCGGCTTTCGGCACGCTGCCGTGGATCGTTGCCGGCAGTTTGCTGCTGGTGTGTGTGGCGCTGGCCATTTTAGCAGCGATCTTCTATCGCCGCGCATTGCCGTGCGATCCTCACCACGCGCCGCGTCATTGATAACGCCTCCACCGCTTGCGGTGTAAGACAAAAAGCAAAAGATGCACGAAAATTTCGTGCATCTTTTTTCTGTCTTTATGCGCAGTCTCGCTGTGGCGGCACCGCTGCTTTTTATCAACCCAGTGCGTTCACCATCTCCCGGTGCAGCGAAAGCAAATACTCGTTATCTTTGGGGTATACATCAAACCGCAGTTCACCGCCGGCGGCGCGGTCGATCATGGCAACCACCGCCGCGCGACCGATCTTATCTTCCAACGTGCGGCACAAGGCAATATCCTGCATCGCCTCGAAGGTCACCTCGCCGCGAACAGAGGGGTATACCCCGTCTTTTGCAGGATACACGATGAACGGATCACCCGAAGGATACGTGCCGTCGCACGAGGTGGTGACATACGGATCAATGGGATAGAGCGACACGGCACTGTTATAAAAATTGAAGCCCCAATGCAAGAATCCTTTGACATTGTATTTATACATCAGAAAGCCCAAAATACGCACACGGGCAGAGGGCATTGCCATAAAGGAGTTGGGAAACACCGTTTGCGGTCCGCAGCAGTAGTACACCCACTGCTCGGGAACATTGTGCTTCAAAAACTCCGCAATATGGGCAACGCTCGTCACGGGACATTCCACCAGGCCCCGTTCGTAAAACGCGTAATCCGACAAAGCATCCAGCGTTTTGGAGGCGCCGAGCAAGGGACGCAGAATATCGGCAGCCGTTTGATACGTCTCCATCGTATACGTATTCGGCTCGTCCGAAATGTGATAATAGGTCTGCCGTTCAATGCCAAGCGCACGCACCTCGGCAGTAACGGCCGCCACATACTGCTTCAAAAATGCGATATAGGACGGGTCATCCGACGGAACGTGCCACCCAAAGCGATAGGTACTCTCGCCGTTTTCGCGCACCAGAATATTCGGTGTGCACTTGGCTCCCCATTGTGAAAACATGTGTGCCATCTCGAAATACTGAATGCCGTGTTTTTTGCAAAGAGCGATGTAACGGCGGAATTTTTCAAAACCAAAGGTATAGGTATCCCCCGTCTTTTCGATATCCACCAACTGCACGCACGGGCGTCTGGTGCCCACCTCGGTATCCAGCGGCGGCGTGTGGATCGGCACAAGCAACATGGTGATTCCCAAATCGGCCGCTGCTTCGATGTACTTTTCGATCAGCTCCCAATGCGCTTGTGAAAACACTGGCACGCCGTGTGCCACGGCAATGCAATCGAGATAAAACCAACGGGTATAGGGCACGGTATGCGCAGCAATGGCCGCCGCTTTCACCGAAACGGTCATCTCCGATACCACCGTTTCAACCGTCTCCTGCGCCTGTTCACGTGCGGTAAAGACCACGCGTACAGAGTAATCCCCCGGCACCGTATTGCGCGGAACGTCCAACTTCACCCACACAACCGCCGTTTGGCCGCGCCCTACCGAAAACACCGGTGTATGCTGCTCAAGCGGCACCAGAATATCCGGCATGGTCCCGGCCGTTTCGGTAAGATACCCATCGTTCGTGACATCCTCGGTTGCCGGTTGATCCAGCACCGCTTCCTGCACGCGGTAAAGCCGCACGCACTCTTTCAACGGCGACTCCACCGACACCGAAAGATAACACAGTGATTCGGCCCGAACCGCCACCTGCCACGACACACGCTCACCGCCGAGGGCGGCCAGGGCCGTTACCGTGTTGTAAATGCCGCCTACTCGCACCTTTTCGAGCGAGGAAGTTTGTTGGATTTGAAAATTCATAGGCCCATCTCCTATTGCAAGGGATTGTTTTATGTATGCAGCTCTAAAGCCGCCACCCTCTTGCAGGCATTATACCCCATTTTTCGAAAAATGGCAACACCGGTATTTCAAACAGTATACAAACCGTGCAAAACACCGATAAGCACGCATTCTCTCACAGAAAAAGGACTCCTTTCGCAGGCTTCTCATAAGGAAGTCTCCGAAGAGGCGCACTCCGTAAGGAAGTGCGCCT